>JAJPXU010000068.1 GCA_021205305.1 Lachnospiraceae bacterium | reverse complement strand
TTTTTACATATGTATATTCGAATTATTTTCATTTTCCCCATTGACATTTTCCATTTCCTGAATAGAATAGTGTGAGTTGTAATTCACTTTCACAGATTCAGGAGGGACACAGAAGAGTATGAAAAAACAGCACATAAGAGACCTGACGGTGGGAAATGAGACAGCACTGCTGCTGATTTTTGCGATGCCGATGCTGGTCGGGAACCTCTTTCAGCAGTTTTATAACATGGTGGATTCCATTGTAGTGGGAAATTATGTGGGGAAAAACGCGCTGGCGGCGGTCGGGGCGTGTTCCTCTTTGCTCTATATGTTTTTTTCACTGGTCGCCGGTTTTGCGAACGGGACGGGCGTCCTGATCGCGCAGTATTTCGGTAATAAAGATGAAAAAATGGTAAAAAACGTCATCGGGAATTCGATTTATCCGATTCTTGGCATGAGCCTGATTGTCAGCATTGTTTCGGTATCTTTTTCCCGGCCGATTCTACAGCTTCTTGGGACTCCGGAGGTTATTTTTGAGGATGCCCTGCTGTATCTGCGGATTGCCTGTGCTGGTGTGGTTTTCACCGGACTTTACAACGGGATTGCCGCTATGCTGCGTGCACTGGGCGATTCCGCAACACCGCTGATCTTTTTGATTGTAGCCAGCATTCTGAATGTGATCGGAGACCTGGTGCTGGTACTGGTGTGCCATCTGGGGGTGGCCGGCGTGGCGATTGCCACGATTGGCGCGCAGCTGCTCTCCGCAGTGGCCTGTATCATCTATGCGGTAAAAACGAATCCGTACTTTAAATTGACCATGCGGGATTTCAGACCTAATCGGATGATCATCGGGAAATGTCTGCGTCTGGGTATTCCCTTTGGTGCGCAAGGTTCCCTGATTGCGCTTTCCTGTGTGATTTTGCAGGCTGTGATTAACCAGTTTGGAGAGGATGTAATCGCGGCCTTCACGGCGACCTCCCGTATTGAGTCGCTGGTGCAGCAGCCGTTTAACTCGCTGGGCGCGGCGCTCGCGACCTTTACCGGCCAGAATCTGGGCGCTGGGAAGGTAGAACGGGTGAAAAAGGGCTTCCGCAGCAGCGTATTGATTGTTGCGGTTTTCAGCGCGCTTATGCTGATACTGATGTTCTTCTTTGGAAACTCATTTGTCCGGCTTTTTGTGGATGATGGAAACGTCATTGCGATCGGCGGCAAGGCGATCCGTATTACGGCGCTGTTTTATTTCCCGCTCGGTATGATCCATCTGCCGCGCAACCTTCTGAACGGGGCGGGCGATTCGACCTTTGCGTTCATCAGCGGTATTGTGGAAGTGATCGGGCGCGTGGGATTTTCTCTGATACTCTCGACGATTCCCTCGATCGGATACTGGACCGTCTGGTACACGACCGGTCTGACCTGGCTGATTACGGCGCTGACCTGTATGTGGCGGTATGCCCAGGGGAAATGGATGTCGATTTCACTGGTCGGGCAGAATACATAGATTTCTGCGCTTTTTTGCCCGTTTCCGCGCGAGATGCGCATGGCTGAAATTTGGACAAGAAAGCCGGAAAAAATAGATGCAATGTAAGTGAATATGACACTGGACTGAAAATAAAAAAAGAGTTAAAATAGCATAAATTTTAAATAAGCATGCAGCTGTTTGAAACAGCTGCTTCGTTTTTGTCGATCAAAAAAGGGGGCTTGCACCAGTGTTTGTTTTGTATTTTGTTCTGTGGCTCATCTATTATGGCTCTGTTACACTGGAGAGCGTGTTGTTTGGTCTGGGAATTGCGGCCGCAATTTTCGCATTTACATGCGCGTTTCTGGATCACAGTATCAAAAAGGAGTTCCGGCTCTATAAACGTGTACCGCAGATGATTCATTATGTATATGTGCTCATCTGTGAGATTGTGAAAGCAAATCTGGCAGTGATCCATATGATTTTGTCAGAAGAGGAAGAACTGGAGCCAGTGCTGGTTCGCTTCCATTCGGATCTGAAAACGCCGACCGGGCGTGCGTTTCTGGCAAATGCGATTACACTGACTCCGGGAACGATTACTGTGTTACTGGAGGATGGGGAGTATGTGGTTCACTGCCTGGACGAGGATCTGGCCGAGGGGATGGATACTTCCGTGTGTGCGCAGATGATTGCCAGGATAGAGAAGGATTGAGAGAGGAGACGAGACTATGGGAGAGGGCGTACCGGGCCTTGCATCGGCCTATACGATTTTATTTACAGCAGCGCTGATTTTTCTGGCAATCCTGCTGGTACTGTGCCTGATCCGGGCAATCATCGGTCCGCGGGTGGCGGACCGGCTGGTCGCGGTGAATATGATGGGCACGATTGTTATGGTGATCATCGCGATCCTGGCGCTGATGCTGCAGGAAGGATATCTGGTAGATATCTGTCTGATCTATGCGATGATCAGCTTCCTGGCAGTGATTGTGCTCACAAAGGTATACATGGGTGTGTATCTGGCGCGGAAAGACCAGACGGACGGAAAGGAGCAGGAAAATGGAGATAATTGAATGGCTGCAGTTCCTGATCGGAGCGATACTTCTTCTGCTCGGTCTGGGGATTTTTACCGTGGAAATGATCGGCGTTTACCGTTTTCACTATGTACTGAACCGGATGCATGCGGCCGCGATGGGAGACACGCTGGGCATTGGATTTTGCCTGGTCGGCCTGATTGTGATGAATGGGCTGAACCTTACCTCACTGAAGCTCTTTCTGGTGGTGGCGTTTCTCTGGTTTTCTTCCCCGACCTCCTCGCATCTGATTGCGCGTCTGGAGGTGACGACGGATACGGAGAAAGAGAAGCATTACCGGGAGGTTCCGCTGGCAGAACTGGAAAAGGAAATGGAAGAGCGGAAAGCGAACAGCAGCGTGGAGACAAAAGAGTTTCTGACGCAGAAAGGTTCTGCAGGGAAGGAACCGAGAGAGAATTTAGGACAGGAGGCGTAAAAGATGCAGATTTTCACATGTATTTTGCTGGGATTTCTTCTCGTCTGTGCGATTTCTGTCAGTCTTTCGAAGAATCTTCTGAATTCTGTTTTGATCTATATGTCTTACAGCCTGGTGATGTCGATTATCTGGATTGTGCTGGAATCGCCGGATCTGGCGATTACAGAGGCGACGGTCGGCGCAGGCGTGACCAGTATTCTGTTCTTTGTGACGCTGAAAAAAATACGCGCGATTATGGACGAGGATAAAGGGGAAGACGGAACACAGGATGAGGAGCTTAAGAAGATAGAGGAAGAGGAAGCGAAGGGAGGCGAGGAGAGTGAGTAGAAAATTATCAGACGATGAATATCGAAAGACAAAGTCGTTTCGCCTGAAGCAGTGGCTGGATGGGACAAAGGATCCGTTTCTCGATACGGTCGAGATGAAAGCACAGAAGCCCTTTGAGGAAGACCAGGAAGAAAAAAAGCAGTTTGACCAGGAGAGAAAGACCCGGCTGACAAATTGGGTATACAATTCAAAACGAAACCGCGATGTGACTGCGTTCCGCTCTCTTTACCGGGTCTGCGCGGCGCTGTTCTGTGTTTTTCTGCTGATTATGCTGCTGACCGCTGTCTCCTGGCTGCCAACGGAGGGCGAGGAAGACCGCCCGGTGAACAATGAAGTCTCCGAGCGCTACATTGAGAGCGGCCTGCAGGAAACCGGTGCGGTGAACATTGTGACGGGCATGATTCTGGATTATCGTGCGTTTGATACGCTGGGTGAGTCGCATGTGCTTTTCGCCGCGACCATGACGGTGCTGATTCTGCTGCGTCTGGATCGGGATAAGGATAAAAAGGAACAGCACGCGAACGACCGCGTCTATGAACCGAAAAATGACGTCATTCTTCAGACAGTCGCGAAGATTCTGGTGCCGCCGATTTTCATCTTCGGCATTTACGTAATCCTGTGCGGACATCTGGGGCCGGGCGGAGGCTTTTCCGGCGGCGCAATCATTGGCGCCGGCCTGATTCTGTATGTGAATGCGTTTGGGTTTGCGAAGACAGAACGCTTCTTTACAGCGAAAACGTATAAGGTCACAAGCTTTTGCGCGCTGGCCTGCTATTCCCTGTCAAAGTGCTACTCGTTTTACACCGGAGCGAATGAGATCGAGAGCGTGATTCCTCTGGGAACGCCAGGGGCGATTTTAAGCAGCGGCCTGATTTTTGTGCTGAACATCTGCGTCGGCATTGTGGTGGCCGGGACGATGTATACGTTCTACGTGATGTTCCGAAAAGGCGGGTACTGATTTGGGCGAGACCGGTTACGGTTTCAGGAGGTATAAAGATGAATTTTGCCAACTTACTGGATAATTATGAAGAAGCGGTCGCGATGATTCTGTTTGTAATCGGGTTCTCAAACTTGCTTTTGCAGCCGAACCTGATCAAAAAAATCATTGGCATGAACATCATGGATACGGCGATCTATCTGTTCCTTGCACTGAAGGGCTACATAGAGGGGCATAAGGCGCCGATCGTGACAGATGGCGTGCAGAGCGTGGACGCTTATATTAACCCGATTCCGAGTGGACTGGTGCTGACGGGCATCGTGGTCTCTGTGTCGGTATCCGCGCTGATGCTGTCGCTGACCATTCGTCTGTACCGCAGGTATCACACACTGAACCTGGATGAGATTTCCACGCAGATAAAAAAGGAGGGTATGTGATGGAATTCGTTCAGAATTTTCCCTTCCTGACCATTATCTTGGCGCTGTTTTCCGGACCGCTCTGTTCTGTGTTAAAAAGCAAAGCAGCGAAATGGGTAAACACGATTGTGATCGCGCTGATTCTGGTGATGTCTGTCGCGGTGCTTCTGTTTACTCTGCAGACCGGCGAGGCTTATGTATATCGGATGGGACATTTCTCCGCACCCTGGGGCAATGAGATCCGTGTCGGTGTGCTGGAAGCGTTTATGGCAGTGTTTTTCTGCGTGGTCATGCTGCTATGTATGCTCGGCGGCCGCCAGGAGCTGGCGGAAGAGGTCGAAGAGACTAAGCAGAATCTTTATTATGTGATGATTGGGCTGCTGCTTTCTTCTCTGCTCGCTCTGATTTATACGAACGACCTGTTTACTGCTTATGTTTTTGTCGAAATTAACACCATTTCCGCCTGCGGACTGATTATGATCCGCCAGAACGGCCGCGCGATTGAGGCGGCGACCCGGTATATGATTATGAGCCTTCTTGGCTCCGGCCTTCTGCTGATGGGGATCTGCTATCTGTATGATCTGACCGGGCATCTGCTGATGAGCAATATCAAAGAGCAGGTGGCGGTTTTGGCGGAGACAGGAGAGTATCATATCCCTCTTCTGATCTCAATCACACTGATGTCGGTGGGACTTGCGATCAAAAGCGCCCTGTTTCCGTTCCATTCCTGGGTACCGGACGCTTACGGTTATTCCACTCTGTCATCCTCAGCGATTTTATCTTCCCTGGTATCCAAGGGCTACATTTTCCTGGTGGTCAAGATTTTTTACCGCGTGATTGGGTTCGATGTGATCCGCGAGAGCAAGGTAATTAATGTATTGTTTGTATTTGGCGTCATGGGAATGATTTTCGGTTCGCTGAGCGCGATCCGGGAAAGCAACATCCGGCGGATGATTGCCTGGTCGTCTGTGGCGCAGATTGGTTACATCTATATGGGCTTTGGCCTGGGGACGACGGCGGGAATCATTGCCAGCCTGTTCCACATCCTGAGCCATGCGGCGACAAAATCCATGCTTTTTGTATCTGCCTCCGGCCTGATGGATGTCTCAAATCATGATACAGACTTTTTTGCGCTTACCGGCTCCGGCTACCGCAACAAAGCCGCGGGAGTCGCCTTTACGGCCGGCTCGCTCTCGATGGTCGGCATTCCGCTGTTTTCCGGCTTTATTTCGAAAGTGTTATTTGCCTCAGCGGCTTATGATACCTCAGGCAAGCTGATTCCGGCAATGATTGCGCTGGCCCTGAGTACGCTGCTGAACGCGATTTATTTTATGAAGACGGTTATTCGTATTTACACACCGGCGCACCGGGCGAACATAGAAACAGACAGCCGGGTGATTACGGTGAAAGAGCAGCCGCAGAAAGCGGTAGTGCTGGCGCTGTTTGTAGTGCTGAACCTGATACTGGGACTTTTTTCAGAGCCGATCGTAAACATGCTCACCCAGGGGTTAGAGATGTTCGGATAACCAGTTCAGCGCAGCAGCAAAAGGAAAGAGCAGACCTCGCAGATTTATCTGCGAAGGGATGCGGTTTCCTTTTGGGATGGGCGGGCGCTGGACATCCAGTGGATGTCCGTTTAGCGCCGACCGGAGTGAAACGGAGACGCCCAGCGAGCCACAGACATATGACGCTGAAGGCGGCATATAGCCTGCATAGCAGGCGGTCTGCGGCCTGCTGCGCTGATACGTACGAAAGAACAGCAAAAGGAAAAAGGATAAGGAGGAGACTATGGGAATCTGGATTTTGATACCGGTTTTTCTGCCGGTTATCGCGGGCGTATTGTTTCTTTTGCCTGTAAAACAGGAAGATATCGGAGATGGCAGCAAGGAAAGCCTGACCCGTTTGCACACAGTGACTGCGGTTGTGCTGATTGTTTCCGCAGTACTGGCGCTTCTGGCAGCCTGGACGGGGGATAATACTTATACCTGGTTTGAACTGATGGAAGGGATCCCGATTTATTTCCAGGTGGACGACGTCAGCCGTCTGTTTGTGACGGTGTTCAGCATTGCCTGGGTACTGGTGTGCTTTTATGCTTTTACCTACATGGAGCATGAGGGGAAGGAACGGCGGTTCTTCGGGTTTTACCTGATTGTCTATGGAGTGCTGGTAGCGCTCTGCTTTTCCGGTAATCTTGTGACGATGTATCTGTTTTATGAGCTGATGACGCTGACTTCGATGCCGATGGTGCTGCACAGCGGTACGCGTGAGTCAATCATGGCGGCGCTGAAATATCTGTTTTACTCCATGTGCGGCGCGTACCTCGGCCTGTTTGCGATTTTCTTCCTATATAAATACTGTGACTCGATCACTTTTACAGCCGGAGGCACTCTGAACCTGGCACTGGCACAGGGGCATACGGGAATTCTGCTGGCGGCGGTGATGGCAGCGCTGATCGGTTTTGGCGCAAAAGCCGGTATGTTTCCGCTGCATGCGTGGCTGCCGACTGCGCATCCGGTTGCTCCGGCTCCGGCTTCAGCAGTGTTATCCGGTATCATTGCCAAGGCTGGTGTGCTCTCGATTGTTCGTGTCGTATTCTACATCGTGGGGGCGGATTTTATCCGCGGCACCTGGGTGCAGACGGCGTGGATGACTCTGTCGCTGCTTACCGTATTTATGGGTTCAATGCTTGCGTTCCGCGAAAAGGTGGTGAAAAAGCGCCTGGCGTATTCCACGGTCAGCCAGGTGTCTTACATTCTGTTCGGGTTGTCTGTCCTTTCTCCAACCGGAATGGAAGGGGCGCTGCTGCATGTGGTCTTCCACGCATTTATCAAATGTGCACTGTTTTTAACCGCCGGAATCTTTATCTATCGGGCGGGGCTTTCAGAGGTTGACCAGCTGGAAGGCATCGGCAAAAAAATGCCGAAGACGCTCTGGTGCTTTACGTTTGCGTCCCTTGCTCTGGTAGGTATTCCGCCCGCAAGCGGCTTTATCAGCAAATGGTATCTGGCGCAGGGAGCGCTTGAGGCAAACGTGGGTGTCTTTGGCTGGGCAGGACCGGCAGTGCTGCTGTTGTCTGCTTTGCTGACGGCGGGATATCTGCTGTCGATTGTGACCAATGGATTTTTCCCGAAAGTAAAATCGAATGCCCATACTGCAATTGCTGCGGAGAAGAATTCTTTGCTGGAAAATAGTGCTGGTGGAACACAGACAGAAACATCTTCTTGCCAGGTCTCAGATCCGTTGGCAGGTGTCACCGAGGCGCCTCTTGGGATGCTGATTCCGCTGGCCATTTTTGCGGCGCTGTCGATTCTTCTGGGCGTGTTCCCAAATCCGCTGATTCAGTTTGTGAGCAAAATCGCCACAGCAGTGATGTAGAGAGGAGGAGGTTGGATGCGTGCCTTTTTTCTGGCAGTTCTTGTACTGCTTCCGATTGTGGGCGGGGCATTGATTCCGCTGCTTCCGTTTCGCAGCCGAAAACAGATGATGATTTATACGGAGGGCGTGGTACTTGTCAATTCTCTGCTGGCGCTGCTGGTGCTTACCAACCGGCCGGAGGGAGCGTTTGTCCTGTTTCGTTTTACGAGTAACCTGTCGCTGAGCTTTTCCCTGGACGGTCTGGGCACTGTTTTCGCTGCTCTGATTTCTGTCCTCTGGCCGCTGGCGACACTCTATGCGTTTGAGTATATGAGCCATGAAGAGCACGAAAAATTTTTCTTCATGTTTTATACGATGACCTTTGGGATTACGATGGGTATCGCTCTGGCAGAAGATCTGGTGACGATGTACTGCTTTTACGAAATGCTGACGCTGGTGACGCTGCCGCTTGTTATACACACCCTGACGCGGGAGGCAGTTCTTGCGGGGCGGACCTATCTCTATTATTCGCTTGGCGGCGCAGCCTTTGCTTTTATCGGTGTGGTTTTTATTCTGGTATATGGCACCTCCGCGGATTTTGTAGCGGGCGGTGTGCTGGATCTGACCAAAATCGGCAGCCGGACAAACCTGCTGCTTCTGGTCTATGTATTTTGCTTTTTCGGATTTAGCGTGAAGGCAGCCATGTGGCCGTTTTCCGGCTGGCTGCCGAAAGCGGGTGTTGCCCCGACGCCGGTCACGGCGCTTCTTCACGCTGTGGCAGTCGTTAAGGCTGGCGCGTTTGCAACCATGCGAATCACTTACTATAGCTTTGGCACCGAATTCCTTCGCGGTACCTGGGCACAGACCGCGGTGCTGATTCCAATTGTGTTTACAATCGTCTACGGCTGCAGCCGCGCGCTCAAAGAGACACACTTGAAACGGCGTCTTGCCTGGTCGACGGTGAGCAACCTTTCCTACATCCTGTTTGGCACGGCGCTGATGACGCCGTTGGGGCTGGTCGGTGCGCTCTGCCATATGATCTGCCATGCAGTGATCAAAATCTGTTCCTTCTTCTGCGCGGGTGCGGTGATCTGCCAGAGCGGCAGAGAATACATCCACCAGCTGGACGGGCTTGGGAAAAAGATGCCGAAGGTTTTTGTGATTTTTACGATCTCTGGGCTGGCACTGATGGGTGTGCCGGGGCTGGCAGGCTTTATCAGTAAATGGAATCTGGTAAAGGCTGCGCTCGACAGTACGCATCCGCTGGCGGTCGTCGGTGTGGCGGCGCTGATGATTTCCGCGCTCCTGACCGCGATCTATATGCTGACCATCAGTGTGCGGGCGTTTGTGCTGTCCCCAAAAACAGAAGGGGAAGTGAAAAATCCCTCTTGCGAGAGCCTTGCGTCAGATGCTCCCAATCAAACCGAAGAGGCTGGGAATGCGGAAGTGTCGGATGCGCATAAGATCGTCCCGTATGACGAAGTCAAAGATCCGGGCTGGATGATGCTTCTGCCGCTGGTGCTTTTTGTGGCGGCGATGTTCGTGATTGGCTTGCATCCGCAGCCGCTGATTGACGCATTTACACAGATCGCGTCGGCGATTCAATAGAAAGGAGGACGACGATGAAAATGAATGGTATGCTGGCAGTGCTGGTATTTTACCCAATGATTGGCGGCCTCCTGGCCTGGGTGCTCCGCGGATCCCTTAAAAAAGAAAACGGAGCTCAGGCGCGTTTCTTTCTGACCGGCAGTGTGCTGGTGGCGGATGTTGTGGCGGTCACGGAATTTCTGCTGATGCTGGCTCTGTTTATCAGCAGTGCGCAGGATGCGCAGGAGAGCGCGTTTTTGTCTCTGACGGTTCCTGGCGTCTGCGGGTTTGGCCTGCATTTTACGCTGGACGGCTTCCGGCTGCTCTATGGGCTTATCGCCGGGCTGATGTGGATGATGACGGCACTTTTATGTCCGCAGTATTTTGGAAACCATGCGGCGGTTAAAATGAGCGGACATTCCGCGAAGAAGCAAGTGCTTTCCGCGAGAGCGTCAGGGACCGATCCGGCGGGAGTTCCGGAAGCTGCTCATGAGGAAAAAGAGCCGTCACCCGACCGCTTTTATGTATTCTTTTTACTGACACTGGGCGCGACCCTTGGTGTATTTTTCTCCGCGGATCTTTACACGACCTTTATCTTTTTCGAGATGATGTCCTTCACCTCCTATGTCTGGGTGGCGCACGAGGAAAACAACGCGGCGCTTCGGGCGGCGGATACGTATCTGGCTGTGGCGGTGCTGGGCGGTCTGGTCATGCTGATGGGGATCTTTGGCGTTTACCATGAGCTGGGGACGCTTACCATTTCAGAACTTTCCGCAGCCGCGTCCGCATATGAAAACAAGCCGGTACTGTACGCGCTGGGCTGCTGTATGCTGGTTGGCTTTGGGGCAAAGGCGGGCGCGTTTCCGCTGCATATCTGGCTGCCGAAAGCGCATCCGGTGGCTCCGGCTCCGGCGTCCGCGCTGCTTTCCGGTATTCTGACAAAGACCGGTATTTACGGAATTCTCGTAATCTCCTGCGGGCTGTTTTTGCATGATAAGCAGTGGGGAACACTGATTCTGATCATTGGCGCGATTACCATGTTCGGCGGCGCGCTGCTGGCAGTTTTTTCGATTAACCTTAAGCGGACACTTGCCTGCTCCTCCATGTCGCAGATCGGCTTTATCCTGATCGGTGTGGGGATGCAGTGTATGCTCGGAGAAGAGAATGCGCTGGCTGTGCATGGAACGCTGCTTCACATGATGAATCACTCCATGATTAAGCTGGTGTTATTCATGGCGGCCGGCGTGATTTACATGAATGTGCACGCGCTTGATTTGAATGTTATCCGCGGCTATGGAAGGAAAAAGCCTCTGCTGAAGGTTGTATTCCTGATTGGTGCGTTGGCGATCGGCGGTATTCCTCTTTTTGGCGGTTATATCAGCAAAACCCTGCTCCACGAGAGCATTCTGGAGTATGGCGGCGGTCTGATTTTCCGTGCGCTGGAGTATCTCTTCCTGTTCTCCGGCGGTCTGACTGTGGCCTATATGACAAAGCTTTTTGTGGCGATTTTTGTTGAGAAAAACGCAGACGATGCGCTGCAGAAGAGCTACGATGAGCAGAAGAATTATATGAATCCGATGAGTACGTTTGCCCTGGCAGGCAGCGCACTGGTTCTTCTGGTGTGGGGACTTTTCCCGCACGCAATCATGGATAAAGCCGCAGA
Organism: Lachnospiraceae bacterium; assembly: GCA_021205305.1. Classification (GTDB taxonomy): domain Bacteria; phylum Bacillota; class Clostridia; order Lachnospirales; family Lachnospiraceae; genus Choladousia. The sequence continues at coordinate 8,032 of JAJPXU010000068.1, read as the reverse complement.
GCTTGGACAAAGCTTTATGGGACTCGAAGAATTCGGGCATGTGGTCAGCTACTTTAGCCTGAAAAATCTTTCCGGGGCGATGATCTCGATCTGCATCGGGGCGGTTGTGTACTTGTTTGTCATTCGAAAGCTGTTGATGAGAGAAGTACCGCAGGCTGCGGTTCCGAAACGTGCAAAAGGCGGAAAAGCAAAAAAAGCATCTTCGGTGCGTACTGCGGCAACAAGGGAGTATATCAATGCATGGCCGTCCTGGCTGGATCTGGAAAACCTGATCTACCGTCCGCTTGTGCTGCAGTTCCTGCCGTTTGTGTTCGGCGCCATCTGTCACGTGCTGGATGTGCTGACCGATACGCTGGTGAAGCTTCTGATTCCGGTAGGACATGTTGCGGCGCGCCTGCTTGACAGCCTGATCGATTTTTCCGTGGTGGGACTGCGCAAGAGTGTCTACAAAGACTCTCCGCTGCCGCATGAGCGTCCGCACGGAACGGTGCTGACCGATGCTGTAGGAAAAGTGATGAATGCTTTTCAGAGACTGGCAAACCGCACCTGGCGGCGCAAAAATCCCGGTACCGTCGACTACCAGCGGGAGCTGGCGCTGCGCTATAACGTATGGCGGGAGAGCAATACGCTCATAGCCCGGAGCCTTTCTTATGGACTGCTGCTTGTAATTATTGGTTTTACTCTTACACTGGTGTATATTCTGTGGTGGTAAGACAAGAGAGAAATGGCATCCCGTAAAAATACGGGATGCCGTTATGAATGATCGTCACCTATACTTTTTCAATTACACAGGAATGCTTTTTCCTGCTTTCTCCTGTTGCGTCTTTATCATAGTTAATCCCAACGAGCAAAAGGTTTCCAAAATATTTTTTTAAATCTCCTCCGTAACGGTTATCGTGAATTTGTTTGATCGCTGTGTCTGCATCTTTATCATATTTTAATTCTATGATCATAGCAGGTTTGTTTACACCCTTTCCAGGCAAGAATGCAAGATCTGCGAATCCTTTGCCATCAGGTAATTCCGGAATAATTTTATAAAACCTTCTGGCAGTGTAGTATGCAATCATAATGGCACTGCTCAGGGAAGCCTCATTATTGTATCGCAATACAGAAGAATTTAATGCGTGTACCTTTTCTAATGCATTTGCCACCGCACTGCAATCACCGCGAATCGTTGCTTCCAGCAGGTCTTCTGAATTCTGGAGCAATTCCGCTACATCTTCCCATTTATCACCACTCACAGAATCTGCGAAAGCTTCCGCCACCTCTTTATTTGGGATAAATACTTTTTTCTCCGCCGCGTCATACCCCAGATACCCCAGATGGATTAGTAATGTCAGCACATCATCTTTGCTCTTAAATGATGTAATATCATTTTGAAATGTACCGATTCGGATTCTTACAGATTTACCGCCGAGCATGGAAATAATGGCATCCCGAAGACCGTCGTAGTTCATGCTGATATAATTTTTAAGCGAATCATAGGATTCAGAATCCGTCCAGTAATTTCCGAATTCTTCATTCGTTACAGCATTTATGACGGAATTTGGGCTATAAATATGTTGAATACGATTAAAAGAGTAACCGTCATACCATGCATTCATGTTTTCAAAATCCATATGGTATTTTTTACACAGCTTCTTTACTTCCGATTCAGTGAAACCGACATATTGCGCCAGCTTAGCCGGCCGTGTCATAGTGAATTCTTTAAAATCTGTTAAAGCGGATTGTGTTCCATATTTTTTTATAGGAAGGATTCCTGTCATATATGCGGCAGCGATTGTTTTATCTGTTTCCGGGCCACCTTTGAAAATGCCTCTCAAAAGCTGAACGTATTCTTCCTGTAGACCGAAGTCATCCTTTGCTTCACGGAATAAAGCGTCCCACTCATCTATAATGAAAATAAATTTTTTGTTTGTCTTTGCAACAATTGCGGAGAGTACATATGGCAAAACCGGTTCCTCGAGATCTTTAATCTCTGGAAATTCTATTTTTAATTCACGGATTATTCGAGTTTTGATATCTTTTACTATATTTTTTTTATCAGTGCAGTTTGACACAAACCGAACCATATCCAGATAAATTACATCATATTTATTTATATAAGTTTCGAAAGAGTCTGTTTTGGATATTTTTAATTTCGCAAACAGAGCGTGGGAATCGCAGCTTCTATCATAATAAGCGCATAACATTTTGGCTGCAAAAGATTTTCCAAAGCGTCTTGGACGACTAAAATGAGTGAGCTTACGGGGGGTGTTAATTGTGCTGTTAATATAAGCAATCAATCCTGTTTTATCTATATAAATATCGTTAACGATTGACTGAAATGCTTCATTTCCCGGATTTAAGTATTCACCCATTTTACACCTCCGTATGTTTTATCACTTCCCACTTCCGTTCTTTTTTCACCTCGTAAAGCTTCTGGTCCGCACGGATCAGCGCTTCCTTCAGCGAAATGGCATCCTCCGGCGCAATTGGACAGGCTCCGGCGGAGACGGTCACCAGATATGGCTTATCGCTGCTATGGTTATAGCAGTCAAATTTTTCATAGAGGGACTCGATGAGCTCCTTGCCGTTGTCTCCCTTGCGTGTCTCGATCAGACAGGTGAATTCATCCCCGCCGATGCGTCCGGCGATGCCGCGGCCGCTTACAAGTTCCTTTAGTACCTGGCCGATTTTCCGCAAGGAGGAATCTCCTTCCTTGTGGCCGAAACGGTCATTGACGATCTTGAGGTTGTTCATATCGATATAAAGGGCAACCTGGTAGCGGCCTGCCTGCCGCAGTGCATCGAAGCGCTCCTCTGCCAGGGCGTAAAAACCGCGGAGGTTCAGAATGCCGGTGAGAGGATCAGACTTTGAGATGGTGTCCAATTCAACATTGTGGTCTTTGAGTGTCTCCAGGTTTACCTCCAGCTGTGCCTGGATTTTTTCATTGGCCTGGAGAAGCGTGATCATCTTGATCGCAGAGCTTAACTGATTGATCAGAAACTCACCATTGACATACAGGGAGTGTGCCATGTCGCAGATCAGGACGCCATAAACGATCTTTCCAAAGAAAAGGGGAAGCATGATTTTCGCGTGTGCGTCTTCGCCGGACGACCTTGTATTCTGATACACTTCAAGCAAAGTCTGTGACTGCTCCGGCTGCGGTACGGATCGAACAACGCCATCCTGCAAAACCGCTTTCAGATCCAGTTCGGACGGCGTGTCGAACGGCTCAAGAAACAGGTGCTCCTGAGGAGTCGGAAGAAGGTAAAGCCAGGCGTTTCTGATCTGCAGCCAGTCCAGATTTTCCAGAATCGAACAATAACTTTCATCTGATCCGTGTTCAAACTGAAGAATATTCTGCACGAATAACTTCATATCGTAATTCAATTGCTGCTCTTTCTCCATGACGGAGGCTGAGTGCCGGTTCATGGCACGGATAATCCTCCGGTAGATGGTCGAAAAAGCATTCCTCAGCTCAAAGCGGGAATCATTGTCTTTTTGAAATTCCAAAAGGGCGTGGTAAAACTGCTCGAAGCCTGTCATCAGCCCATCCATATCAGCGATGCCGACCACGTCCCGGCTGAGAAAGTCATCAAGAGCAAATCCTACATCGGCAAAAGAGACAGAGTTGTCTCCTATCCGTGTAAAATAGGCGGCGAGATATTCAAACAGCCGGATATAGGAACTCCTGATACTTTCCAGATCGACCTGGACTTCTGCGTGGTAATTGTGGTAAAAAATATCATGAAATCCGGATTCCAGCCCGTCAAGAATCTGTGAAACGCTTTTTCTTCCTTCTGTCCCCTGCGCGACGGAGTCACGCAGAAGAAAATGTGTGGGAATGGAGCGGTCTTTGACCGGTCGTCCGTAATACAGGTCCAGCACGGCGCGCAGAGCTGCTTCACCCAGCTGATTCGGGTCGGCGAGTACCGTAGAAAGCGGAGGAGAAGCTTTGGCTCCGGCCGGTGCATCGTCAAATCCAAGAATGGAAATGTCCCGCCCCGGTACAAGCTCACGCCGCTCCATCTCCTGATATAGTCCGAGCGCGGTATCGTCATTGACACAGAAGACCGCCTCCAGATCCGGATTTTCATCCAGAAAAGTGCGAAAAACCGCCTCGCAGTTCGAGGATAAGTCTCCTTCCATATAGCGGTGCTCAGGTAAAGCAAGGCTGTGTTCGGTGAGAACGCGGCAGAAAATCGCATGGCGTTCCACTGCGTCAGTGTTGTTGTCATGTCCGCCAATCATACCAATCCGGGTGAAGCCGCAGGTATCAATCAGATACTCCAGTCCCTCACGGATCCCGGATTCATTTTCAAAGGTCACATCCACGTAATCATCTAGTTTGGTGGCGATCAGTACAATCGGAATCCCATCATATTGGTGCAGCAGGCGGCGAATCCGATCCTGTGTCGTAAAACAGCCAATGCAGTCCGCAGCGATGATCAGGGCATCGACACAGCCTTTTTCCAGATAGGAAAAGACTGTACTGTGCTGATACTCATACATCAGTTCCCGGTTGTCCTTCAGGTCACGATCGAGGTATTTTCCGGGGAGAATCAGTGTATCCACGCCTTTTGCGCGCGCTTCCGCCATAATACCATTGCAGATGTGCTGTGAGAAATCATCGAGAATACCGCTGACGAGTACGCCAACGGTCAACCTTTTATCTACAGAATGTTCTTCTGAAATGCCTTCTTTTTGATAGTACATTTTCTTCCCCCTAATGGTCTGTTCGATTCGGTATAATTATGAAAGCTACAGCTCACTACCGAGTACCATTACAACGAAATTTGAAAATTTTTTCACGAAACTTACCTGTTCAGGTATTATAGCATAGATATCCTGAAAACGAAAGGGATGTGAAAAAAATAAATATTTTTTGAGGTACTCTTGAAATATAAGCGGCGAAATTGTATGATAAGGGAACTACGAATGGAAACGAAAGGACGTTGTCTGGGGCAGACAACAAGGATGAGACAGATGATTTTTGACACGCATGCGCATTACAATGATGAGGCTTTTGATGAAGACAGGGATGAGTTGCTCGCCGGGATGGAATCTGCCGGTATCGTTGGTATCGTAAATATGGGGGCTTCCTGGCGGGATGTAGAGGAAAGCCAGCTTCTTGCGGCGCGGTATCCGTTTGTTTATGCGGGGGTCGGACTCCATCCGGATCATGCGGGGGAGCTGATTAAGAAAATGCACACACAGAAGGATGCAACGTCGATGGCAAATGGCGTCTCCGCATTTGATATCGATGTACACGGCGCCGACTTTGACGAAGAAAAACTCGTCCGCTTATATGACTTCTGCCGCAGACCCAAAACCGTGGCGGTGGGAGAGATCGGGCTGGATTACTATTGGGACAAGGAAAGTCATGAACTGCAAAAAGCATGTTTTGTGCGCCAGCTGCAGATGGCAAAAGAAGTGGATCTGCCGGTCAATATCCACAGCCGGGATGCTGCACAGGATACGTTTGATATCATGAAAGCTCATCACGCCGGGACGACGGGCGGTATCATCCACTGCTTCTCCTCGTCCGCACAGATGGCGCTGGAATATGTGAAGCTGGGATATTACATCGGAGTCGGCGGGGTAGTTACCTTTAAAAATGCGCGCGTAATGAAAGAGGTCGTGGCAGCGGTTCCGCTGGATCACATTGTGGTCGAGACGGACTGTCCTTATCTGGCGCCCACGCCGCATCGCGGGAAGCGGAATTCTTCTCTCAACCTGCCGCTGGTGATAGAAGCCATCGCCGGGATAAAGGGAGTTGAGGCGCGTGAAGTGGAAGAGGTCACATACGCGAACGCACGGCGGGTGTATCGGCTGGATGGCTGACTCTGTAACTGTTCCGTATCTTTGCCGTTACCGTTTTTTACCATTCAGAACAGCAAGGTGCAGAAATCATTTTGATACTGTCCTGATTCGTTACATTCATTCTACGAAAGGATTATGGAAATGCCCCTCACATGCGCCAGGCGATCGGTCGCACCAGCCTGCTGAAACGCTGCGCGTGGGGCAGGTGCTGAGGCAGCGCTTCTTGCGTGCGCCCGGCATCAGATGATTGATATGGAAAAGCTTTCAAATCCACAGAAAACCATTCAAATTATACAGAAAAAACATTTTAATTTTCAGAAAAAATTCGGACAGAATTTTCTGATTGATGCGCACGTACTGGAGAAAATTATTGCTGCTGCGCAGATTACGAAGGATGACTTTGTGCTGGAGATTGGTCCGGGAATCGGGACGATGACGCAATATCTGGCGGAGGCAGCGCGTGAGGTGACTGCTGTTGAGATTGACCGGAACCTGATTCCGATTCTGGAGGAGACACTTTCTGCATATGATAATGTGCATGTGATCAACGAGGATATCCTGAAAGTAGACATTGCTGCACTGGCGAGGGAAAAGAACGGCGGGCGGCCGATCAAGGTCGTCGGAAATCTTCCTTATTATATTACGACGCCGATCGTCATGGGACTTTTAGAGAGCAATGTTCCGCTGGAGAGCATCACGGTCATGGTACAGAAGGAGGTAGCGCTGCGGATGCAGGCCGGTCCTGGTACGAAGGACTATGGCGCGCTTTCACTGGCAGTGCAGTATTATGCCGAACCTTATCTGGCGGCAAATGTACCGCCGAATTGCTTTATTCCGCGCCCAGGCGTCGGCAGTGCGGTGATCGTTCTGACACGCAGGAGTGCGCTGGCGGTTTCAGTGCGGGATGAGAAGCTGATGTTCCGCCTGATCCGCGCTTCGTTTAATCAGCGCAGAAAGACGCTGGTCAATGGACTGAAAAATGCCGGCGATCTGGATTATTCCAGAGAGCAGATTCTCGAGGCGCTCAGGAAAGTTGGGCTTAGCGAGACCGTGCGGGGAGAGACGCTGACGCTGGAGCAGTTTGCGGCGCTGGCGGATGCGCTTTTGCAAGAGATATAGTAGCTTTGTAGGGGTGGACTTGCCGTTTTTCCTGGAAGTTAACAGGAGTAATCGTCAAAGCAGCGTTTATTTGTAAAGGAAGGAGTGCCATTATGCGAATAGAACATTTTTATTTTCTATCCAGTGAGGGTTCAAAACAGATTCATGGGATGCGCTGGCTGCCGGACGGAGAAGTGCGTGGAGTTGTACAGCTTGTCCATGGAATGTCGGAATACATTGCCCGTTACAGCGCGTTTGCAGAATATCTGACGGAGCAGGGCTTTGCGGTGACCGGGCATGACCATCTCGGACATGGGGATTCTGCAGCACCAGTCTCACGCGAAGCGTCTTTTAAAGGAATGGTGCAGTCTGCCGCTACGCCGGAATACGGTTTTTTTGCTGAGAAAAATGGCAATCGTGCCCTGGTGCGTGACATCCATCACGTTTACCGTCTGATGAAAAAGGATTATGACGACGTGCCGTATTTTATTCTGGGGCATAGTATGGGCTCATTCCTTACACGGCAGTATATCTGCTGCTATGGGAACGGCGTGGATGGAGCGATTCTCTGCGGCACCGGCTATCACCCGGAACCGGAGGTAAAGCTGGCTCTGGCGCTCTGTCAGATCGGCGGAAAACTGTTTGGCTGGCACTATCACAGCCGTTTGTTCGAGTGGATGACTTCCGGTATTTATAATAAGCAGTTTGCACCGAACCGGACATCCGCTGACTGGCTTTCACGGAATGAAGCAAACGTGGACACCTATCTGGCGGATTCTAAGTGCGGGTTTTCTTTTACTTTTAATGGCTATTACACGCTGATGCTGACCCTGTATAAGATCAACCGGATGGAATATCTGCGGCGTATGCCGCGCGACCTGCCGGTGTTGTTTGTCTCTGGAGCAGAAGATCCGGTCGGCGCATCTGGCAAGGGTGTGCATCGGGTAGAAGAGCAGTTTCGCGAGATCGGGATGCGCGATGTTTCCTGTATCCTTTATCCGGGAGACCGGCATGAACTGCTCAATGAGACAGATAAGGAAAAAGCCTGGAAAGACATCGTGGAATGGATACAGGAGAGAGAATGATGTTTCGTCTGGGGCTGGGCTAAGGAAATGCTCCTAGTATA
>JAJPXU010000017.1 GCA_021205305.1 Lachnospiraceae bacterium | reverse complement strand
TAGCGACGACCGAAGCGAAGCGTAGACCTGCGGCCTGCTGTTCTGAATAGTTACAAATATCCTCTACCATTCTCTCAGGTGGCAGCCGCAAGAAACTCTTTCAGCGCATTTTCCCTTGCTGAGAAATCCAGCTGCTCCCAATACGGTGTACAGGGATTATCCGGATATCGTTTGAAAAAAACTCCGGCGGCCGGGTTCTGCCAAAGCGAGGATAAAAAGAGAACGAGGGCAGCGTTTTTCCCCGCCTGATCCGGGATTTTTTCAAGGTGGTTTGATGATCGTTCCTTCACAGAATTTCCGATTAACACTGGTCTGATAAGTTCCGGATCCATGGTTCGGATTGCACATTCCAGCATTTTTAAAATATCATTCGCAGCTTCCTCACAGACAGCTTCTTTGCGTATAAGTTCGTCTTCACTGGCCTGGCGCAGGCTGTGATGATATCCCATTTTCTGCACATCCAGAAGTGCCTGCTTCATTTCCTCCAGCTCAGAGTCAGGTGAGAGCCCATGATCCCGCCGTACTTTCAGAATACCGTGTTCTTTTTCAAGAAAAGCATGGATGAGGGCCGCCGTTGTCTGAAACTGATGGTTCTGTTTCTGAAAACGTAGCAGCCGATCGACCGCATCTGAAAAGCGCGTTTTCTGCTGACAGCATTTTTGCCATTCGTTCAGCTTTCCGTTGATGCAGGAGAGCATCAGGTGAACCAGATAAAGCTGTTCCTCGAAAGAATCTTCGCGGAACAGAGTCTGGCAGGCTGTCATAGCCTCCTTCTCTCCAGCGAGCATCTGCGCTACAGGCAGATGCTCTTCTCTGGAATGATATAAATGATAGAAGAGAGCAAATTCTTCCGCAAGTTCTCTATCCTGCAGATACTGGATAATTAATTCTGCATCGACCGGATAGTTCAGACTTTCATATTCTTTCAGCATACAGGAAAGATCCTCCCAGCCGCGGGCAGTGGCAAAAGCACGGCTGGCGTAAGTTTGCTTCAAAAGATAGAACTGATCCGGGTGCGTATCCAGATAAGCAAGGATCGCGCCGTGAATTGCTTCCCCGAGCGCATAGGAGCGCCAGGCACTGTAATCTGCCTCTACCGAAATGTATTTCAGACGGTCCAGCGTTGCGATATCGAATTCATGAACCGATTTATTGTATTCCGGCGGATTTCCCGCGGCGGCCAGAATCCATCCATCGGGCAGGCGATGGCTTCCAAAGGTTTTGTTTTGCAAAAACTGTAGGATTGCGGGAGCAAGCGTCTCTGAGACGCAGTTGATTTCATCAAGAAACAGGAGTCCGTTATGGACGCCGGTCTCCTCCATACAGCGGTATACGCTGGCAATGATTTCACTCATCGTATATTCTGTTACTGCGTATTCCTCCCCGCCAAAGCTGCGGTGCTCGATATAAGGAAGGCCAAGCGCGCTCTGCCGGGTGTGGTGTGTCATCGTATAGGAAACAAAGCCGACCTGGCATATCCGGGCCGCCTGCTCCATAACCGCGGTTTTCCCGATACCGGGAGGCCCAATCAAAAGCAGCGGGCGCTGCCGCAGAGATGGAATCATGTACGTCCCGTCTTCCTTCTGTGCTGTGTAAGCATGTATTGTTCGAATGATTTCCTCTCGTGCTTTTTGGATATTCAAAGCGATTCCTCCCTGTGGTTTTCAGTCAAGTATGATTTGCTGTGCCCATGCAGGCACCTTTCCCTTTACCGATTCCTGATTCAAAAAAACGAAAGCTGTTTCATATACCGGTACTTTCTGAGGGTAAATACCGTCCCCATCGGTAAAATATAAAAGCGCCCGCAGTGTGCGGATTTCCTTTTTATCTATCAGATCATCCAACAGCTCAAAAACAGGGCGAAAGTCCGTATTCCCGTTGCCCTGGACTTTAAGAGTTCCGAGTGATGATTCCCATTCCTCAACACTTGTAAAAAGCCGATACTCCTGAATCATTGAATCACACTGGATCATGTGGAGCCTCATCCGGGAGAAGAAGTTTTCTCTTTGCCTTAAAATACTCCACGTTTCCTCCAGAAAACGCGTAACAAGTTCCCCGGAACAGGAGCCGGAGGTGTCGATCGCAATCGCCAGCTCATCCAGCCGGTTCACTTCACTGTATTCTAATGGATCGATCAGGCACAGTCTGGAAGACATGTTTTGCCCATACATATAAGGAATGTAATCAAAGGAATCCAGATCCGCAACCACTTCTTCGCGCGGTACACAATACCTGCGCAGAAGCCGACGGTAATCCGTTCCATCCCGGCGGGAGAGTGTGACATCGGAGGAATCCGTTCCTGCATCCTTACCGCGGCCTGCACCTGCTCCGGCGCCAAAGGAACATATTCCCGTTTTGGAGCTATTTGCCCCATATTTCCGTAAAAATGCCTCCTGGCAAAGCTGATGAAATCTTTCCTGCAGCGCATCTGAATTCTCTGTGAAGCATAAAGCAAGGGCTTCAGCGCAATAGAAAAAACCGTCATTATCTTCCCAAAGAGCATGGTCAGAATCATATGCCAGTACGGCCTTACAAGACGCTTCTTTAAAATGAGAAAGATCATATGCCCCCGCGTGCTCCGGATCGGATGCGATGGCCTTTTCCTGCAAGAATCCGAGAATCATCGGCGCTGCCTGCTCTGCTTTTTCCTCAAAGGGTATCATCCTTATCCTCCGTGACTGTGACTGCTTTCTTTTGCTGAATCAAAGTATAACGGTTTTTACTCATTGATGCAAGTATGGAATCAGTCAGAGCTCCGTCCGTTAAAAAAATGGTTACATGTCACACCACTGCCAAATATACGATATTTCTGCCACTACAGGTGTGACCTGCAACGGCATCCGTCCATTTAAAATCGCTTCGCGATGGGCCGGATGCCCGAAAACACTACGTTTTCACTCCGCACCCCGCAGCAAGTGCGTGGTGCGGGTCTGACCAGTAACTAAAAATGTTCTATAAAGACAAACAGAACAAAACGAATGAAAATCTATTGAGACCAGTGAATTATTATGATATGATTCTGTAGGATCGTTCAAAGCTGACAGATATTAGCGAAGTACAGAATATCGTGAATTAAGAATCTGAATTGAAACAACAAATATACTGATATAGAAAAGGATGATGCAGAATGAAGCTTGCAGTTATTTTCCCCGGCATTGGCTATCATGTGGACATGCCGCTTTTGTATTACAGCAGGAAGAT
>JAJPXU010000078.1 GCA_021205305.1 Lachnospiraceae bacterium | reverse complement strand
GTATGGAAGCAGCGTCTATTATCTGGAAAAGACGAATGATTCGTATCCGGCCGCAATGAGTTTCCGGACCTGTAAGGCATCCGGCAGTTCGCAGAAGACGATCAAAGCGGGTCTGACAGGGACCTCGGCTTCTCTCTATAATGAGACGAACGGTCAACTGTATCTGGCAATCTATGATACGTCGGGTGAAACGAATGGCGGATGCTGGTATTATTATCCCACTACCGGACAATTTGTAACAGCTGACTGATTGTAACTATTCAGGACAGTACTTCGCACTTGCTGCGAAGTACGTATGAAAACGTATATTATATGGGAAAAGCCCCATCGCGCAGCGATTTTAAATGGGCTTTTCCCCTCGCCGGGGCGGCATCCCGCACAGAGTGCGGGATAAGCCTCGTAACTGTGAAGGTACTGAACAGTTACGACTGATTATTTATGACAGGTCTTCGCACGCGCTGCGAAGACCTTATGAAAATGGAGAGAAAGATACAAAACAGGCGGCAGGAATATGCGAAGGAGCGGCAGACAGAATGGGAAAAAACATGAAACATGCATCTTCGTCGGAAGGACAGGGCATTGCGGATCGTACGGAACGCGGCATTGAGAATGACGCAGGAAATACATATGGCGATCATCCGGACACAAAGGATATTCTGCGCGACAAAGACATTCGTGAGCCGCTGTTTGAGTATCTGGAGGAATCGTTTGGTAAAATCCGGATTTTTGAGGAAAAGCGCATGGGCGGTTCGCGCGCGGACGTGGTGATGGTGACGCCGGAGACGGTTGTGGGGATTGAGATCAAAAGCGACGCGGATTCGTACACGCGCCTGCGCAGTCAGGTGGAGGATTATGACCGCTATTTTGATCAGAATTATGTTGTGGTCGGTACGAGCCATGCATACCATATCGAGGAACATGTGCCGGAACACTGGGGGATTATCACCGTGGAATCGGAAGATGGCGGGCCGGATTTTTATGTGCTGCGCACGGCCAATGATAATCCGCACCGGGATCGGAAAAAGAAGCTAAGCCTTCTCTGGCGGCCGGAGCTGGTTCACATTCAGCAGTTGAATGATATGCCGAAATATGCGGGGAAAAGCAAGGAATTTGTCATCGACAAAATTCTGATTCGCGTGCCGGAGGAAACGCTGGCGCCGCAGATTTCGGAGGAACTGTTTGAGCGGGACTACAGTACCATTCTGGAGACGATCAACGCCTATCGTCAGGCGCACGGCCAGAAAAAGAGGCGGAAACGAAAACGACGGAAATATAAGCCGATTTAAAAAAATGGAAAGGAAAGCGCAAGGCTGCTTTATGGTGCCATTTGGTTACTATTTGCGGCGAACCTGACACTTGCTGTCAGGCTGCGCCAGAATACGTTTCGAACGTCATTTGCCATAAAATTTACGGAATATTTAAGAGGGGCTTGCGCAAATCGGTTGGGCAAATTATAATCCTGTGTGGAGCAGGCGGGCAGATTGCAGATACAGCTGCTGACAGGGGCATGGTGCTAATACGATGCAGCGTGCAGTGCTGTGTGAAAACGAGCTGCTGGCTGTAAACGGTACAGGAATCGGAGGAAGTGCAAATTACGCGAGGAGGAGCTTATTATGGAAAAAATCAAAATGACGACACCGATTGTGGAGATGGACGGAGATGAGATGACCCGTATTCTCTGGAAGATCATTAAGGATGAACTGATTTATCCTTTCATTGACCTGAAGAGCGAATACTATGATCTGGGGCTCCAGAACCGCAATGCGACGAACGATCAGGTGACGGTGGACAGCGCCAACGCGAACAAAAAATATGGGGTAGCGGTCAAATGCGCGACAATCACACCGAATGCGGCGCGTATGACGGAGTATGATCTGAAAGAAATGTGGAAAAGTCCGAACGGCACGATCCGCGCGATTCTGGATGGGACGGTGTTCCGTGCGCCGATTACGGTCAAAGGGATTGAGCCCTATGTGCGTACCTGGAAAAAACCGATCACGATTGCGAGACACGCTTACGGTGATGTTTATAAAAACGTAGAGATTGATGTGCCGGGACCGGGCAAGGCGGAGCTGGTTTTCACCGGCGAGGATGGCCAGGAGCTGCGGGAAACAGTCTTTGATTTTAAGGGGCCGGGCGTGCTGCAGGGGATGCACAACATCGACCGGTCAATCGCGAGCTTCGCGCGCAGCTGTTTCAACTATGCGCTTGATACGAAGCAGGATTTGTGGTTTGCAACGAAAGATACGATTTCCAAAAAATATGACCATACATTTAAGGATATTTTCCAGGAAATCTTTGATAATGAATATAAAGAAAAGTTCGAAAAAGCCGGGATTACTTATTTTTACACGCTGATCGACGATGCGGTTGCGCGTGTGATGAAGTCAGAGGGCGGGTTTATCTGGGCCTGCAAAAACTATGACGGCGACGTCATGAGTGATATGATTTCCTCCGCATTCGGTTCTCTGGCGATGATGACTTCCGTACTGGTATCTCCGGACGGGAAATATGAGTATGAGGCCGCTCACGGGACGGTGCAGCGCCATTACTACAAATACCTGAAGGGAGAAGAAACCTCGACCAACTCTGTGGCGACCATCTTTGCCTGGACAGGGGCGCTCCGCAAACGCGGGGAGCTCGACGGCATTCCGGAACTGATGCAGTTTGCGGACCGCATGGAAAAGGCCGTGATTGATACCATCGAGAGCGGAAAGATGACCAAAGACCTCGCGCTGATCACTTCGCTGGAGAATGTGACCGTGCTGAACAGTGAAGATTTCATCAAGGCGATTCGCGCTGCTTACGAGGAAATTTGTGAGAATGCGTGAAAGATAAAAATTTCCGGTTGCGAAAACGCTTCTGTTGGGGTATACTATGGTCAGTAAAATTCCTGGGGTGTTCGACACTCCTGTCGTGTTGAACCTGCAATTACTTTAAATGGGATTCCTATATCGCGTCGTTTGATGTCAGGCCTCCGTTTGCAGTGGAAGACAGAGATTGGCGCTGCGGTTACCCACCTGGCCTTGCCAGGAGTCAGATGGCAGGAAACGGCACTCTGGGGTTTTACTGTGAAAGTGTCATCAATAGCCAGGCAGATGAGGGCGCTTGCGCACTCAGTTGACTGGATATTAGATGACCAAGACGGTATGAGTAAGTAGGCCGATAGGCCGGATTACGAATACCGGCGGCGATGACGAGAGTGCGAAGCACGGAGTCATCGACTTTCATATGGTAGTGGTATGGCGAAATGGCGAGCGCACTAGTACAATGTTTTTAAAATAACTCGACTTTATTTACTTCCTGTGGTATAAT
>JAJPXU010000067.1 GCA_021205305.1 Lachnospiraceae bacterium | reverse complement strand
GTTAAAGACGCAGGGTATTGTATTGCGCCTTCACTGTTAAGTTAACGACATTGTGTATTTATCAGTGTTTCCGGCGCCCCTGCCAAGGAGTCGATGCGACAGGATTTGAACCTGCGACCTCTGCGTCCCGAACGCAGCGCTCTACCAAGCTGAGCCACGCATCGTTTTTTTGTTCCCCGCTGTTTTCAGCTTGTTCATTATATCATCGAGTTTTTAAAAATGCAAGAACTTTTTTTAATTTATTTGCCAGCGGGTTCGTGTTTTCTGGCACATACTTTCTGCCTTGTTTTCAGGGGATGTTTTCAGGCTTCCCATCGCCCGGACGCGCCGCACGGCAGAACCAGGCCGCTTTCACGTACTGGGAGACCGATCTCCTGCGCTTCTACGTGCCCGCCGCGATCTTTTAGCTCTGTCGCAATCAGGTATGTCAGCACGGCGGGCGCAAGGCCGGTCGTATAGGAATTGACCAGGAAAAACAGCGGCTGGTCACTGAGCAGCTTCGCGCATTCACGGATGAATGGATGAATCGAATCTTCGATCTTCCAGATCTCTCCCTTGGGTCCGCGTCCGTAGGACGGCGGATCCATGATGATGCCGTCGTAATGGTTCCCGCGCCGAATCTCACGCTCTACGAATTTCATACAGTCGTCGACGAGCCAGCGAATGGGCGCATCAGACAGGCCGGAGGCGGCAGCATTTTCTTTTGCCCAGGAGACCATGCCTTTGGAGGCGTCTAAATGAGTGACCTGTGCGCCTGCCGCTGCGGCAGCCAGGGTCGCACCGCCTGTGTACGCAAACAGGTTCAATACTTTGACTGGGCGATTTGCCTGGCGGATCTTCGCGGAAAACCAGTCCCAGTTCACTGCCTGTTCTGGAAAAAGTCCGGTATGTTTAAAAGCAAATGGTTTCAGCCAAAAAGTCAGTTCCCGGTAGCGGATACTCCACTGGGCGGGCAGATCGAAAAATTCCCATTCACCGCCGCCCTTTGAGCTGCGATGATAATGCGCATTCGGCTTTTTCCAGCCGCGATGACGGCGCGGTGTGTCCCAGATCACCTGCGGATCCGGACGCACAAGCAGGTAATTTCCCCATCGCTCCAATTTTTCTCCTCTTGAGGTATCGATCACTTCATAGTCTGTCCATTGACTGGCTGTCCACATATTGGTCTCCCGTTTCGTTATCGTATTTTGTAATTACTGGTTGTCGTTTTCCTACTATAACAAAATTCTCCGTTCTTTTCAATTCCTTACACAAAAAATTTGACCCGGCGATTCTTCAAAGTAACATGGCGGGTTCGTGCCAGAGCAGGCATATAATGTGTTCCCAAACAGGGATTTTTGTACTATTGAATTTCCCATTGAATCTGTTATACTGTAAATTATACGTAAAGATTATGTAAATCTTTGGAACAACAGTTCGAAGGGACAGGTGGATTTTTCATGGAATATTTCTGGTATATCATTGCGGCTATCGGCGCTGGTGTTGGCACCGGGCTGGCGGGGTTGTCTGCGGCGACGGTGATGGTGCCGATTCTGATTGTGCTGTGCCCGTCGTTTGGCGGGGAATACGGGCCTTATCAGGCGACGGCGATTGCACTGGCCTCGGATATCCTCGGTTCGGCGGTCACCTCCGCGACCTACGCGAAGAATAAAAAGATTGATCTGAAGCATGGCTGGATTATGCTGATCTGCATCATTTCCATGAGTACGCTGGGCAGCTACGCCGCCTATCTGGCGGGTAATCAGGTGCTGGGCGGATTTACCCTGTTTCTCACATTCTGTATCGGGATCCGTTTTCTGGTTAAGCCGGACTCTTCTAAAAGTGATGCGGAAAATGCCAATGTAAAGCTGGGCGCGAAGGAGATCGCGATTTCCCTGTTCTTCGGTCTGACGATCGGCTTTGGCACTGGCTTTGTCGGCACCGGCGGCGGCATGATGATGCTGGTCGTGTTTACCGCTTTTCTCGGCTATGAGCTGAAAACAGCAGTTGGCACAAGTACCTTTATCATGACGTTTACCGCCCTTATTGCCTTTGTCAGCCATACGCTGATTCATCCGGCGATTGTCCTGGAGCGTTGGAATGTCCTGATTCTCTGTATTGTCGCGGCTACGTTGGCATCAAAGTTTTCCGCACAGTTTGCCAACCGGGTCAGCAACCGCACGGTCGGTCTGGTTACCGGCGCGGTTCTGACGGTTCTCGGAGCGACCATGATTTACCTGAATTATTTTCGTGATGCGCAGCTGCCGGCGCCTGTTCTGGATGTGCTTCATACCCTCGCAGCACTGTTTCTCTTTCTTGTCATTGCAGTCGCTGTCGCACTGTTCTGCTTTGGCGTGCTCGGCGTCACTGGCGAGCCGCGAAGAAAGTTTTTACATATGATTGCCTTCCTGACAACACCCGTCATGGCACTCTCACAGAAACACTGGTACGCCGTGGCAATCGTTGCGCTGCTCTTTGCGGCGATTGTCTACCCAATTCTTTGTCTGTTCGAAAAGAAGCACTTTTACCGGAATCTTTTCCAGGAACGTGAGCACGGCGAAATCAAAAAAAGCCTGCTGCTGCTGTTCTTCCTGGAGGCGGCTCTGGTCACCGTCTTCTGGGGAATTTTGGGTTCAAAAGAGACCGTGATCCTCGCAATTCTGGTGTGGGGATTTGGCGACGCTGCCGCTGCCCTCGCAGGAAAACGCTTCGGAAAGCACAAAGTAAGCTGGCGCATCACGGACAACCACAAAACCTTCGAAGGCAGTGCAGCGATGGTATGTGTGGATGTGATTATCCTTCTGATTGGCCTGCCGATTGTCGGTATTTCATGGCCGGTCGCCATACCGGCAGCAATCGTAATTGCGCTCGGCTCCGCGCTCGTCGAACTGATGTCCCGGCATGGGTATGATACCGTCAGCGTACCCGTCGCAGCGGCGATCCTGATATTTTTACTCTTGCATTAACAGTTCAGAGCAGCATCGAAATGAAAAACATCATTTTTCACAAAGCCTATTACCTTTCCCGCCTGCTATTTTCTACATTCCGGTCAGGTATTTCCGTCTTGACTTTTTCTGAAAACCCTGTATCATAGAACTTACGCAACATCTGGTATCGTTTCTCTTATTTACACACTATATCATGTGTTGCATTTTGTTTTGCTCATGTAGGAAAGTAAGAGAACTTTTCCTGATGAAAGAAAAGCCTGCGGCCGTGCGTTCCAGGCTTATCTGGTCGGAAATTTTTAATTATATGTGATTTTTAAGTGAGCATTTTCCGTAACAATTCAGAAGCGAAGCATAGACCTGTGGCCTGCTGGTCTGAATCGTTACTTGGGGTTGATTCCGGTTTATCCGGGTGAGGAGGTAACAAATGAGTCAGGCAACAAAGGCAAATGTAATCAAACGCAGCGGTGAGGAGGTAATCTTTGACAAAGCAAAGATCGAGAATGCCGTGCGCAAGGCCAATAACAGTGTGGAAAAAATACACCAGCTCAACGACTATCAGATCTCGGCAGTAGCCGATAACATTGCAAAGAGAGCGCTGGAGTCTTCCCACGCGCTGAATGTGGAGGATATTCAGGATCTGGTGGAGACGGGCATCATGGAGATGCGCGGCTATGAGGTGGCGCAGAAATACGTGCGCTACCGCTACAAACGCGAGATTTCCCGCAAGACGAACACGACAGACAATAGCATTCTCTCCCTGCTGGATCAGATCAATGAAAACGCGAAGCAGGAGAATTCGAATAAAAACCCAACCATCAACTCGACACAGAGGGATTATATGGCAGGCGAGGTGAGCAAAGATCTGACAATGCGTGTACTCCTGCCTGAGGATATTGTGCAGGCGCATGAAGAGGGCATCATCCATTTTCACGATTCGGACTATTACGCGCAGCGGGAGCACAACTGTGACCTGATTAATCTGGAGGATATGCTGCAGAACGGCACGGTGATCAGTGAAACGCTGATTGAGAAGCCGCACAGCTTTTTTACGGCCTGCAATGTGACGACCCAGATCGTCGCGCAGGTGGCGAGCAACCAGTACGGCGGCCAGTCATTTTCTCTGGCACATCTGGCTCCGTTTGTCGATATCAGCCGCCAGAAGCTCCGCAAAAAAGTGCTCGAGGAGCGCGAAATCTGCGGAGAATCACTGGATGAAGATATTATTTCCATGATCACAGAACGCCGCTTAAAGGATGAGATCACCAGCGGCATCCAGACGATCCAGTATCAGCTGATCACCCTGATGACCTGCAACGGACAGGCTCCGTTCGTTACCATGTTCATGTATCTGGATGAGGTGCCGGAGGGCCGGACGCGCGACGATCTGGCAATCATCATTGAGGAAGTGATGCGCCAGCGGATGCAGGGCGTGAAAAATGAGAGCGGTGTGTGGATTACGCCGGCTTTTCCAAAGCTGATTTATGTGCTTGACGAAGATAATATTACCGAAGATTCAAAATACTGGTATCTGACCGAGCTGGCCGCCGAATGCACGGCGAAGCGCATGGTGCCGGATTATATTTCCGCAAAAATGATGCGGAAGCTGAAGCGCGGCAATGTCTATACCTGCATGGGCTGCCGTTCTTTCCTGACCGTAGAGGACTCTCAGCGGAACCCGGACGGCAGCTACAAGTTCTACGGACGTTTTAACCAGGGCGTCGTCACCATCAATCTGGTGGATGTGGCCTGCTCCTCTTACGGTGATATGGACCGCTTCTGGGAAATCCTCGATGAGCGGCTGGAGCTTTGCCACCGCGCCCTGCGCTGCCGCCACGAGCGTCTGCTCGGCACAGTTTCCGACGTCGCCCCGATCCTGTGGCAGTATGGTGCGCTGGCACGTCTCAAAAAGGGTGAGAAAATCGACAAACTGCTGTATAATGGCTATTCAACGATTTCACTTGGCTACGCCGGACTCTATGAGATGTGTGTGCGCATGCTCGGCAAGTCGCACACGGACCCCGAAGCACGCCCGTTTGCCATGGCAGTCATGCAAAAGCTGAACGACAAATGTGCCGAGTGGAAAGCTGCGGAGAACATCAGCTATTCCGTATACGGCACACCAATGGAATCCACCACGTACCGCTTCGCGAAGCTGCTGAAAAAGCGCTTTGGCATCATCCCCGGCGTGACAGACAAAAACTACATCACAAACAGCTATCATGTCCATGTAACGGAAGAGATCGACGCCTTCAGCAAGCTGAGCTTCGAAGCTCCATTCCAGGAGCTTTCCCCAGGCGGCGCCATCAGCTATGTGGAAGTGCCGAATATGCAGAACAACATCCCTGCGGTGCTTTCCGTGATGAAGTTTATCTACGACAACATCATGTACGCCGAACTTAACACGAAAAGTGACTACTGTGACTGCTGCGGCTACAACGGCGAAATCAAAATCGTCGAGGACGAGGCCGGCAAGCTCGTCTGGGAATGCCCGAACTGCGGCAACCGTGACCAGGATAAAATGAGCGTTGCTCGCCGCACCTGCGGCTACATCGGCACCCAGTTCTGGAACCAGGGACGCACACAGGAGATTAAAGACCGTGTGCTGCATCTGTAAGCAAAATATCATAAATTTTTGTCTGATAGGGAAGTTCCAGAGAACTTTCCTGTTGGATAAAACAATTTGGCCCTCGGTCAGTGTTGGCTGAGGGCTGTTTTATATTCGCATTCTTGATGTTTTTACTTTGAAGATTATAAACTGTTACCATTCTATGAGGAGACTATTATGAACTACGGAACAATCAAAAAGTACGATATTGCCGACGGGCCCGGCGTCCGGGTCTCTCTCTTCGTGTCGGGCTGCCGCCATCACTGCAAAGGCTGCTTTAACGCCGAGACCTGGAGCTTCGATTATGGCCAGCCGTTTACTGCCGAAACCGAACGGGAAATTCTGGATGCGCTCGCGCCCGACTATATCCAGGGCTTTACCGCCCTCGGCGGCGAGCCGTTTGAGCCGGAAAATCAGCCGGTAGTGACCGCCCTCATGAAAAAAATCCGGGAGCACTATCCCCAAAAGGATATCTGGTGCTACACCGGATATTTATATGATGTCGATCTGATTCCCGGCGGCCGTGTTTTCACGGATGTCACGCGTGAGATGCTTTCCTGCATTGACGTTCTTATAGACGGAGAATTCATCGAATCCGAAAAAGATATCTCACTGCAATTTCGCGGCAGCCGGAACCAGAGAATTATTTCACTGCGCTCTCTTTAACCGTCTGTAGCGCTTTCGCGACCGGCGGCAGTGAGATAACGATAACCGTAATCACACCCTCCAGCAGGATGTAAGAATAATTGTAGATGATTGGGTACAGCGCGGTAAGCGCCTGCGGAAAGTTATCTGGCATATAGTCCATCCAGTA
Organism: Lachnospiraceae bacterium; assembly: GCA_021205305.1. Classification (GTDB taxonomy): domain Bacteria; phylum Bacillota; class Clostridia; order Lachnospirales; family Lachnospiraceae; genus Choladousia. The sequence continues at coordinate 13,589 of JAJPXU010000067.1, read as the reverse complement.
GAGATAACCGCCCAGCGAATGGAATGCGCCGCGCACAAGAATGCCCAGGATGTAGCCTTTCAGAAGTCCATTTTTCGATTTCCAGAATACTCCGGCCAGGCCAAGACCTGCAAACGCAAGCACGTAGTCACAGCACACCTGGAAAAAGCTCAGCACATACGGCTCCTGCAAAAATTGCAGTATGCCATAGGCAAGACCGGTCAGAATACCTACCTTCACGCCGTACCAGTTGCCGATCAGGCAGATGAAAAGCATACTAAACAGCGTCACCGAGCCTCCATACGGCAGATGAAACACTTTGATATACGAGGTAACGAACGCAAGCGCCATCGCCATCGCACAATACACGAGCTGCTTCGTCGACATTTTTTTCGCCGATCCCGCTTTGCTCTGAAGAAACGACGCCACAAGTACCAGAGCAATCACAGCTATGGCACAGAGAACGTATCCAAGGGTGGTCAGGCCACCGTCCGCAGTTACAATAGACATAAAAAAATCCTCCCTTTTCATATCCCACATCGCTTACAATGAGGGACGAAGGCCGCGCCATTGCCGCAACGTGTTCTGACGCAGCCTGGCAGCAAGTGTCAGGCTCGCCGTGAATAGTAATCGGCAATTATATGCGCAGCTTTCTTTGTTTGCGCAAGGAGGAATCACACCGTGACAGCCTGTCCGCTCATAGCATGACAGGCATTATTGGACTTTTTTGCTTCCCTACGCCGGCGTTATCCGGATCAGGTGTTAAGGGTCAGAACCCTCGCGGGCTCAGTCTCAGCGATGTGCTCCCCTAGCGAATGATATTTGCAACGCGATAACTATATCGCACATCATAAGAAATGTCAAACATTTTGATTACGCCAGCATCCCGCCCAATGTTCCTCCTCCCGCGCACAGTACAAACGCTATCGCCGTTCTCACCAAAGCAGGCTGCAAAGCTTCCTCTCCCAGCGCTGACACTGCCAGTAAGAGAAGAAAATACAAAATTCCGGTCAGAAGCCCCCACAGAAATTTCCGCTGTGCCGCTTTTCTCCCGCAGTACCATCCGCCGGCAAAACAGGACAGCACGTAAATCACCAGGATACCAAACTCCGTCTTTCCCGCGTCCAGCTGCAATTTCAGAAGCAGGAACGCAAATCCCAGAAGTAAAATGATGGTTGTGAGAAAAGCAACCACCAGAGCAAGTACCACTCTGCCGATCGTTTTTCCCCGTCCATGAAGCATTTCCATTCTCTCCGTCCCCCAATTATTCTTTTTTTACAATCCCTGAATCATCCAACACCCGGCACCAATAGCCAAACGTGCGGCCGCAGCCGCGCAAACCCGACAGTTTAAACCGATCATATCCAAATGTGTGGGCTACATATTCTTCCTGCTGACTGCGCAGGCCAGGCACACCGACTACATAACACCCGTCCTCTGCCCTGCCCAGCAAAAGGTGGCGGTAAAGATAATAGCCGTGCTGCAGAAAATTACTTCTTCCCACCTGCCAGCCTTCCTGCTGAAGAGGCAGCAGATCGCATAATTTGATCTGCACACAGTCAAAAAATTCCTCATCCCCAAACGGGCGAAACGGCTGGCGTCTCCGCAGCAAAACTTCGGCCGGGTTCTCTGCCTGCATGGAAGCAGCTTCTTCACTTGTTTCGGCACGCAGCCGCATCCCATACAACTTTTCCGGCGGAATCTCCTTGGGCAACCTGATCGGAATCCCCCCTGACATCTCAGGCGACTCTTGCTCGGATATTGCCGACTCAGGAGATTCCGGCAAATTCTGCACAGACAATTTCACCTCCGGCTGTTTCAACGTTTTCTGCACAAGCCGTTTCATCTCCGGCAGCTCAGATGAACTCTGCGCAGACATTTCCACTTCCGGCTGTTCCAATGATCTCTGCACCGACATTTCTGATTTTGGCTCGCGCAATTCTTCCAACGGCTTCTCTGAAAGCCTCTGACGTGTTTTCGCTTCCGTCATCTGTTCGGGAATCTCGCTGACAAATTGATCCATCTCCACCGGCGCATCATCCCAAACGGTCAGAAAAACTCTCCCGTCGCCGCTCTGAATCCGAATGCCTGTCATCTGTTCAAAATAATATTTCCCGGAGCCGATCGGCGCGTCCGCGCGCCAGGCCCACTCTTCCGGGCCAAAATTATCCTCGCTCATGGTTCCCAGCGGAATTTCCGGCAAATATCCCCGCTCACGAACAAATCCATACACCCGCATTGGTGGTTCTGGCATATCCGGAAGGGTCAGCCGGAACAGGATGCGCCACATTCCATTGCGCAGTTCCACCTTGGCAAAGCCGGCATTCCCCTGTTTTTTTCCGTCTATGTATTCATAAAAATAAGCGACAAACCGTCTGTATTCTGACATAGAAAACCTCCCGCATCCTTTTGGAAATCGCTCGCATAGCGACCACAAGTGCGTTTTCCAAAATATATGCGAAGAGGTTTACTTTTATGCGCAAAGCCGCATAAGGAATATTTAACTAATCTGCCACCTGACGTGGCTTCCGCTCTCATCTTTTGTGACGATCAGCTGGTCGTCTATTTCCTGCTTCAGCTCGGTCACATGGGAAATGATCCCAATCAGCCGATCGCCCCCCGCCATTTCCTGCAAGACGCGGACGGCCTGTTCTCTCGAATGTTCGTCGAGAGAGCCAAAGCCTTCGTCAATAAACATCATATCCAGATGGATGGCGGCCGTGCTCTGCTGAATCTGGTCGGCCATTCCCAGTGCCAGGGAAAGTGCGGCCATAAAGGACTCGCCGCCGGAGAGGGTGCGGATTTCGCGCTCTTTTCCGGTCACAGCAGAGTAAACCATCAGATCAAGACCGCGGTTTTTTCCTTTGCCCGCCTTTTCGGCATCCACCATACGCAGCTCAAACTGACCGCCGGACATTTCCAGGAAACGGCGGTTGGCAGCGTGAAGAATCCGTTCCATATAATAACGCTGCACAAATGTTTCCAGATCCATCCGGCTGTCTGTGACATTACCCGATATCAGTCGATAAAGCGTATCCAGCCTGGTATGCTCTTCCACAATCCGCCGCCGCTCCCCAAGCTGCGAAGCAAGTGTCTTTCGGGTGCGTTCATCTGCCTGCGCGTCCTCCCGGATATCGGCAAGTCTTGTCTCTGTCTCGGCCGTGATGCGCTCCGCCTCCCGCAGATCCTTTTCCAAAAGCTCCGGATTCGGTCTGGATCGGTCGCCGATGGCTTCTTTCGCAGACTCCATTCGGCTTCCGGCGGAAACCTTTCTCTGCGTATGCTGCTCGATCTGCTCCCGCAGAGCAGTCTCTTCCTCCGGTATGTGCTCCGCTGCCAATGCCTGCCATTGCGCCTCTTCAAGCTTTCTTTGCTTCCTGCAGGCCTCGTAGGCTTCCAGCCGCTCCTTACACAACGCCTCCTGTTCCGGCAACTCCTCTGTGTATTTTTTGATCAGAGCTAACGTATGATCTCTTTCTTCGCGCGCTTTTTTCCCCGAATCCGAAGCGGCATTGCTGAGAGCTTCCTGCTGCTTCTGCGCGTTTTTCGCCGCGCGAAGCGCGCTCTTTGCCTCGTCCTCTGTGTGAAATGCACCAGATTCATTCAGAGTTTCCCGCTTCTTAACGCTGCCTTCCAGATCTGCCTGCGCCTTCGCCAGCGCAGCTCCGGCAGCCTCCGCCGCTTCGCGCAATTTCTTTTTCTTCTCGTCTATCCCGGAGAGCTGTCGACGGACGTTTTCCAGCTGCGACATCCGTTCCGCCAGCCTGGCTTTTTCTTCACCAAGCTTCTGCTGCCAAAAAGCAATCTGTTCCCCTGCCCATTGAATTATCTGCTGCGTCTTGGCAGCGCCGCCAATCGCGGGGCGGTTCTCCCATGCGCCGCGTTCTGCCCCCGCCAAATTACATCCTTGCCCTTCGGGCAGGATATCCGCCGAGCATTCGCAATAAGACATTTCCACCGATGAACATTTCCCGGACAGCGCAGGCGTCTCTTGCAGTTTTGGCAGATCACTCTGAGACATTGCGGACATCTTCTGCTGTTTTGCAATATCACTATACACAAAAGCCTGCGTGTCAGCCATGGCAGCGACCGCCGCTTTCACCTCCTGCCAAAGTTTTGAAAGCTCCCGCAGCAGAGATTCCTGTCTTTCTTTCAGGCGCTCATTCGCCGACTGCGCCGCCGCGGCAAGCTCCTGCTGGCGCTCTCCCTTCTCGTTCGCGTCGCGCTCCAGCTCATTGAGCGTCTCCTGCGTCACAGATTCCCGATTGCCGCTGTAAATATTTTCAGCTGTAACATCCCTTGCCAGGCCAGAGCCATCGCCGGGCGGAATATCTGCGTCTGCAAAACGGATGATTGGTTTAAAAGGCGCCGGATGTTCCAGTGAACCACAGACCGGACAGGGCTGACCGTCCTTCAGTTCCTGCGCGAGCAGCCCCGCCTGTTCATCCAAAAACAGACCCCGATTCTCCTCATACCAGGCTCTGGCTTCCCGGTAAGCCTGATTCGCGTTTTGATACTGCGCTTTCAGTTCCGCGCATTTCTTCTCCTGCGCTTCCTCCTTTTTCTGAAGCGTTTTTACCTCTTTCAGATTCTCCGCCATACGGGCAAAGGTTGTCTCATGGCCGGTACAGCTGACAAGCAGCTCCGGTGTATCGCCAAGCTCCCGCTCCTCGCCGCGCCACGCCTGCTCCTGCGCTTCCAGTTTCTCCAGGCGCTTCTGACCGTCCGCTGCCTCCTTCTGTGCCGCTTTCCGCGCATTTTCCCGCACCTGTATTTCCGTGTCCGCCTCTGCAATTTTCCGAAAAATCTCCAACGCCCGCTTCACACGCTCCTCTGTCCGGGCCGTTTCCGCCTGCTGCCGCTCCAAAAGCTGCTTTTGCCGCTCCTGCTCCTGTTCCGCTTCCCGCAGACGATTTTCCTGCGCAGGCAGCGTTTCCTGAAGCTTTGCCAGATTCCCTTTGGACGCTACAGCGGCAGACCTGGCGTCACAATATCTCTGGTATTCGCCCCGAATCTCATACGCGGCGCGCAGCTGCTCTGCCAAAGTCCGCGCTTTGGCTATTTCCTCCTCCTGCGTCTCACATTCCGCCAGGTCTTTTTGCGCCATTTCCAGCTGTTCATAAAGCTTCGCCAGATTCTGCGCCCCTGTAAAAATGTCCCGCTTCACGTTCTGCCGCAGCTTTGCCTCATCGTATTCGGCCTTCGCCTTTTCCTGCTCCTTTGCCAGATACCCGCAAAGTTCATCCAGTGCCTCAAGAAATGGCTCCAGAACCGTTATCTCTCCATTCACGATCTGCTTTTTCAGCTGATCAATCTCTGAACGTTTCTCATAAACGCCCGGAATCCGGATGTGCCCCGCCTCGATCTGGCAAACGGTACGAATCTGGCCGATCTCTTTTTCCTTTTCCTTTTTGCGGTTCGCCAGCTCCTCTTCAATCTTCTGATACAGATCCGTATGGAAAAGCTTGCGGAAAATAATTTTTTTATCGTCCGATTTCGCGCGGAGCAGTTCCATAAATTCCCCCTGCGCGATCATAGCCACCTGCATAAACTGCGCCTTGGTGAGCCCGACAATCTCCTCTAATTTTCGGTCTGTCTCCTTCGACGGATAGTCCGTCCCATCCGGCATGGTCAGCGCCACACTCCCGGGAACCTCGCGCGTAGCGGAACCCTTCCCCGCGCCGCGGGTCAGCAGGCGCAGATGGCGCGGCACCCGGCGCACGGTGTAAACCGACGCCCCATTCTCATTCACTGTATTCCACGTTATCCCACCAGAAGCAGCGCCTCCACAGGTTTCCTTCCACACCATTCTACCCGAAGCGGCATCTGTGGGCGCCCCATTTGTGTTCTCTCCGAAGTGATCCGGACCAATCTGCTGTCTCGTCTTCTGATTTTCTTCCGAAAACGTCAGCTCCACAAATGGCTCCTGATCGAACGGCATAAACTGACTTTGCAGCACAACCCCATCTTTTTTATTGGCGGATGAACCCGTCTCCCCGTAAAGCGCAAATACGATGGCGTCAAATATCGTCGTCTTGCCCGCGCCGGTATCTCCCGTAATCAGAAACAAATTCTGATTCAGGCCGTCAAAGCGGATCGTGGTTTGATTGCCGTAAGAGCCAAATGCCCGCATGGTAAGCTTCATCGGACGCATCTCACCCCACCTGCCTTTCCTGCACCGCACGGATCACATCTCTCAAAATTTCCTTCTCCGCCTCATCCGCATCCTTTAAAAACGCACAGCACAGTTCATACGGATCCATATCTTCCTCCACGAATCCTTCCACGCTATAATCTGCCGCACGCACATTTTCCCGGCGGATCTCCAGCAAATTCGGGAATGCCAGACGCAGCCGTTCCTGCATATCAATCACTTCCAGATCTGTCTTGTCCGTCAGAACCACGGTTATATAATCGGAGCTCGCCTGATGAAGCACCTCCTCCAGTGTTCCTTTGATGATCCGAACCTGCCGCAGCGGGGTGAGTGGAAGAACCGTTATTCTATATTTTGCGCCAACTTTATCACCGTTTTGAACATTCCCTGTACAAACCTCTGCCGCCTTCTCCATTTTTTCTGCATACGCTTCACCCTGCCAGCCAGATAACGCACGTTCTCGATTTCTCTCTGAGAGATTCTCCCCGCATGCTGCGCTTTCCCTGTCATCTTTTCGGTTATCGTTCGCACTTTTCCTGCTTTCGTTCCGGCTTTCATATATGCTTTTCCGGTTCTTAATGCAGCCATCGCTCGTTTTTTCCCCATTTTCTTCCCAGCCAGCATTGGTATTTTCATCATCTTCCCCTTCACTCCCAATGCACTTCGCTCCCAGCTCCACCATTACAATGCCCTTCTCCTGCCCGGCTTCGCTGACGGAACAGACCAGCGGCGTCCCACAATAGCGGAAGCGTTCACTTCCCACCTTCATCGGTTTGTGAATATGGCCGAGCGCCGCATAATCAAAGCATTCCAGCACATCGGCAGCGATCGCGTCAATATTTCCAACCGTCGGAATTTCCGAATCCATGCGCTCCACTTCCTCCGCGGACACACCCTTCGGCAGATAAAACTGATGGCTGACCAGTACATTCCGCTCACTCTGGTCAATCGTTTCCCGCGCGATCAGCCAGCGCAGAGACTCCTCATAAGAAAAATTATTTCCATTCTCATCAACGCCCACCACGCCTTTTACCATAGAAGGCTTTACAAAGGGAAGCAGGTAAAAATTCACTTTTCCAAAGGCATCCGTGCAGGTCACTTTCTCTATATATTCTGTCTCCGTCCGCGGCGGCTGTCCCACCATATAGAGATTCTGCCGGGAAAGAACGCTCCGAAAGCAGTTAACCCGCGGAGCGCTGTCATGATTTCCGCTGATCATCATAATCACAGCAGACGGCACCGCCTCCGTCAGTTCACTGATAAAACGGTCGAACACCTCCACGGCCTCCGCGGAAGGCAGCGCCTTGTCATAAATATCCCCGGCAATCACAACCGCGTCCGGCTGTTCCCGCCTAGCAATTTCTGTGATCTGCTGCAAAATATATTCCTGATCCTCCCGCAAATCCCGGTTCATCAACTTCAGGCCGATGTGCAGATCCGATAAATGAAAAAACTTCATGCGCGCCTCCCTCTCTGTCCTGTTCGGCAATCGATGTTTATCTGCTTTCCTTACTATACCAAATGTCAGGGCAATTGTGAAGACGAATTTCTTTGTTTATTGCTCCCCGCCTGTATTCATTTTTCCGTATCTGCTCCCTGCTTTCAGCAGTGCCAGCGCACATAACAGCATCACACTCAGCCAGAAATACGGTCGCATTCCGTCCCCGGTAGCCACGCTGTCCTCCGTCTCAGATTCCGTCTCAGGCTCTGTATCGGATTTCGCCGCTGTCTCTGTCTGCGCCAGGGTCTGCGCTTCGGTCTCTTCTTCGGTCTCGACAGAGACTTCTGTCCCCGGCAAGGTTTCGCTTTCGGTAATCGTTTCTGTCGATGTTTCCGTCTGCGGTTCGCTTGCCGTTTCGGTCATTTCTTCCGTGAGCGTTTCGGTTGCCGGTTCGGTCGTCTTTTCCGTGGATGGCTCGGTCACCCGTTCCGTCGTCTCTTCCGTGGACGGCTCTGTCACCGGTTCCGTTGTCTCTTCCGTGGACGGCTCGGTTACCGGTTCCGTTGTCTCTTCCGTGGACGGCTCGGTTACCGGTTCCGTCGTCTCTTCCATGGACGGTTCGGTCGGGTCGCCTGTGGACGGCTGCGTAGAACCGCCCGGCGTTGTCGGCCCAGATGGCGAGGGCGGATCAACCATCGTTATCGTAATCGTAGTGTCTTCCCCAGGCGACACAGCATCGTCCGGCACTGTAAATTCTATTGGGTCAGCTGTTTCATAGCCCTCAGGCGCTTCCAGTTCGACCAGAACGTAGGTCGTTCCCGCTGTCAGAAGCCCGGTGATCTCGCGTGGTTCCCCGGTCGTTTCCCAGGATGTGACCGGATTGCCTTCTTCATTCAGCGCAATAATGACCGGGGTGCCGTCCTCCTCCTGAAGCTGTAGAACCGCGCCCGCAAGCGGTTCGCCGTCCTCATCCACTTTTTCTATGGAGACAATAGTCTGCGGCTCCAGCCAGACCAGTTCGCCATCAGTCTCTACAACCGTGTCATTGCCGGTAGATACCCAGTTCGTGGTCACCGTTCCGTCCGTACTGCTGATCGTAAAATTAAATGAAATCGCGTTCTCGGACACATAGCTCCCCGATGGTGCTACCAGTTCAACCACCGTATACTCCACGTCCATAAGAAGCCCTTCAAAGCTTACCAGGCCGTTTTCGTCCGACACCACAGTCGCGACCAGGGAAAGGCTTCTGGCCTTGCTCTGTTTATAAATCCCATACACAGACCCGGAAATCGCCTGTGACTCGTCCTCCTCGCTCACCTTGGTAAAGGAGAAATCCGCCCGCTGAGCCACATCATTGACGACCGTCTTATCCTCCACCTCATTCCCTTTTTCATCATACAATCTCGCAACCGGTTCACCATTCTCTAACGCGATTACCGCCGTATACACTGTCTCATTTACGGCATAGCCGTCCGCAGCCTGTGTTTCCTCTATGTAATAAGTTCCCCACGGCAGATTCTCAAACGTGACTAGCCCGTCCTCATCGCTGGCCGCCGTCATCACGACCGTCTCCCGCTCTGAATCGCTGTATAGGGTGAAAACGGCCCCTTCCAGCGGTACCACGTCGTCACTGTCCTCCGCGCAGGTCTCATTGTACAATCCGACCTTCGTGAGAATGACAGAACCGGGAATCCGGATATTTGTCACCGTGATTTCTGTCCCTGCCTCGCTGGCCTCTACGCTTGTGCCGTGCGCTTCATCCGAATACGCGGAGCCGTCCGTTAAGGTGAGCGCGCGAACCGTACCATCCTCCCCGACCGTTATTATGACAGAATATACTTCGTAATAACCATCCATGCTCTGTTCCGTCAACAGGTACGTCTGGCCGCCCACAACCGCAAAGCTGTTGCCATCGGCGGCAGCTCCAAAGTAAATCTGCCCGGACGAATCCGCGGACGCACTCTGCCCGCTTCCATCTACAGCTTTCCCATTTTCGTCCAGCTGAACCAGTGTGAAAGAAATTCCACCCATCACATCCGTCCCGAACCCGTCATACAGACCGTCAATTATTTTCATAGTAATGGATACAGGCACATCCACCATCTTGACTTCCACAGTGACATTCGCGTTCGGAGCCACCTTCTCATCCAGCACCGTAAATTCAACCGGCTCCGCACTTATATAGCCCGCCGGGGCAGACAGCTCGACCAGTTTATAGGTCTCACCGGCCGTTAAAATCCCTGTCAAAACGGTCGCCTCTTCCGTGCTCACCCAGCTCGTGACTGCGTTTCCGCTCTCATCCAGGCCAATCTGCACCGGCTTATCGTCCGCATCCTGAATCTGAAGCGTCGCGCCCGCCAGGGCATTGCCATCCCCATCTGTCTTTAATATGGAAACAATCGTCTGTGGCTCACGCCAAACCAATTGCCCGCTCTCCGTCTGTTCTATCGTCCCTTCGCCGGTGGAAACCAGAGTCGTCGTAACCGTACCATCTGAACTGTTGAGCGTAAAGTTAAAGCTGATAGAATACTGTGACAGATAGCTGCCCGACGGCTCCTCCAACTCTATCACCGTATACTCCACGTCCATGAACAGCCCCGCGAAGCTTACCAGGCCATTCTCACCGGATACGCTCGTCGCAAGCAGCGTCAGTTCCTCTTCGCTGTCCTTTTTGTAAAGTCCATACGTCGACCCAGCAATCACCTGGTTCGGATCCTCCTCACTCACCTTTGTAAACGAGAAATCCGAGCGCGCCTGGTCATTTACCGCCACCGTGACCGCATCGCCCGAAGGAGTCAAGATTGTCGTGCCGTCCTCAGTGACTTCGACTTTATACACAGTATCATCCAGAATATAGTTACCCCCCGCCTTCACGGTTTCCTGCAAATAATAAATCCCGATCGGCACGCTTTCAAATATCACGAGACCGGAGCCATCACTGACCGCGGTATCCACTTCCGAAGTCAGATTTTCATCCGCATACAGGGTATATTCCACGCCCGCGAGCGCCCGCAGGGCATCGGCTGTCCCGCTGTTATCTGTCGCTCCGCTGTTGTCTGTCGCTCCGCTGTTGTCTGTCGTTCCGCTGTCGTCTGTTGTTCCGCTGTCGTCTGTTGTTCCGCTGTCGTCTGTTGTTCCGCTGTCGTCCACAGTGGTAGCCTGTCCATCCTCCGTTCCCTGCACGCAGGATTCCAGATAAAGCTCTTTTTTAGCCAGAATCACCGTGCCGGTCATGCGTACGTTGACCACCGTGATCGTTCGCCCGTCCGCGCCAATCGTCACATAACTCTTCGTCCCGCTGTCATGGCTGCCTTTGGTAAAGGAAACCGTCCGGTCTGCATTGACTGTCAGATATGCCTCTCCAATACTATAGTAGCCCGTGAGTGTCTCCTCTGTCAGCAGATAGTTATGGCCGGTAACCATGCGGAAGCTGTTGTCTCCGTTCGCGCTGACAAAATAAATCTGTCCATTCTCATCCGTTTTTGCCGTAACCGTCTGAACCGTTCCGTCTGTCAAGTCGGTCAGTGTAAACGTCACATTCTCCATGACGTCGCTGTCCTCGGTCAGGTTGCCGTCGTACAGTCCATCGTAATTTGTAAGCACGATCGCCAGCGGCTCATCCGTCATCGTGACTTCCATCGGTTCATTTTCATCCGGCGCAAGCGCGTCATCCGGAACTGTAAATGTCACTGGGTTCGCAACTGCGTAGCCATCCGGCGCGTCCAGTTCCACCAGCGTATAGGTCTTCCCGGCACTCAAAATTCCGGTCAGCACCAGCGCATCCCCGGTAGTCGTCCAACTCGTTATCGGATCGCCATTATCGTCCAGGCCGATCACCACGGCATTCTCATCCGCATCCAGAATCTGAAGTGTCGCGCCTGCAAGCGCGTTGCCGTCCTCATCCAGCTTTTGGATGGACACAATCGTCTGTGGCTCATTCCAGATCAAATCTCCCCCATCCGTCTGCTCAATCGTTCCCTCGCCGGTAGATATCCAATTCGTGGACACTGTTCCAGTCGGGCTGTTGAGCGTGAAATTAAAGCTGATCGCGTTTGCGGACAGATAGCTGCCCGACGGCTCCTCCAGCTCAATCACGGTGTATTCCACGTCCATCAGAAGACCTGCGAAGCTCACCAGGCCATTTTCATCCGACACACTGGTCGCAATCAGGGTCAGCTCACTGTTCGCAGAACCCGAACTTCCAACGCTGTAGCGCCGGTACAAGCCGTATGTAGAGCCTGCAAGCACCTGCGTCGAATCCTCCTCGCTCACTTTTGTGAAAGAGAAATCCGAGCGGTAGACGTCGTTGGTGATGGTATTATCCGTCAGACTCGTCCATTCTCCATCCTCATCTTTTACCGACACTGTGGTGACAACCGTACCGCCTTTCAGCGCGATTTCCGCTCTATATACCGTATCATCGAGAACATAACCGTCCGCCGTATCCGTCTCCTGTAGGTAATATGTGCCGCGCGGCAGATTTTCAAATACCACTTGGCCTTTCCCGTCACTTGTGGCTGTCGCAACTGCCGTTTCCAGCATTAGCGTTTCATCGCTATATGCCGTAAAAGTCACGCCCGCAAGCGGCACTGTCGCGTCTACAGTTTCCCCGGTAACTTTGATACAGGTCTCATTGTACAGGCCAAGCTTCGTGAGTGTGACAGAACCCGGGATGCGGATATTTTTTACAATAATCGTATCGCCCGCCATGACTGCATTGCCATCCGCATCCGTACCTGCCCCGTCCTTCGTAACCGATACGTCACTCGAATGTTTATCCGGCCACTCGCCGCTGTTAATAATGGTAACAGTTCCGTCCGTATTTATTTTTATTTTTATATCGGCAATGTCATAGTAGCCCGTGACGGTCGTTTCTCTCAGTATATACGTGGTTCCGCCGACCACCGCAAAACTGTTCACACCGTTTGCCATGCCAAAGATCAGCTTCCCGTTCTCATCCGTCACAGCGGTCTGTACGGACTCTTCGATTTCATTGCCGTCCGCGTCCAGAGCAATCAGGGTATATGTTACACCGCCAGCCGTCGTGCCGCCTTCGTTCTCGCTGTCCGTCATAATTCCGTCTCCGGTTCCATTATACAGACCGTCGATATTAACCAGAGTAATGGAAATCGGGTCGTCATGAAACGAAATTGCATTTCCGGAAACCGTCGCAGTTCCGCTTACGTCATCCGTATTCGTGATCTTAACCGTGCCGTCTTCGTTCATTATAAAGCTTACCGATACGTTAGAAAGTATATATCCCTCAGGAGCCACGACCTCTTTAAGCGTGTACGTTTTCCCTGCCACCAGGTCGCCATCCTGTAATTCCAGGCTTTGATACTCATCAGGCAGATTGTTCCCATCCGCTGTGACATATCTGTTTGTTTCATTATCATCCCCCGCAAAAACACCCGTCACAGAGAACACAACTGTCTCTCCGGTAATTGCTGTTGAATTTGCGTCTGTTTTTATGATCGTCAGACTCTGCTTGGCATCTGAAATCGTCACCAGATTCGTATCCACCGTGATTTCAGAACTGCCACTACCGGCACTGTATACAACCGTACCATCGCTGTTTATTGTCAGCTGATATTCTGTGCCGACCGCAGAAACATAGCCTTCCGGGATATTATCTTCTGCTGTCAGGATATAAGTCCCGACAGGCAGACCCTTAATTGCAATTGCTCCGGCTGTGTCATTTCTTCCTGAGAACAGTTCTTTTTCACCCGTATTCGAATCTGTATAAGTGATTGTATATGATTCCTTTTCATCCTCATCTCTTATCCATACCAGTGTCCACCCTTCTGTCGCCGTGCCAGTTACTCCTGTAAAGGTAAGCGATACCCCATTCAGCTTCGTAACTGAACTGTTTGCGCCGCTATTCGAATCAGCAAGTGAATCCGCATCCACTTTATCCAGGGTAAAGCTGGTCTGCGCATCCTCGAATGTAACCGTCAGTGCGGAAGATACTGTTGATGCGTTAATGGTTCCCTGCTGGCTATTGCTGCTCTTTAA
>JAJPXU010000105.1 GCA_021205305.1 Lachnospiraceae bacterium | reverse complement strand
TTATTGTTGTTGTAATAGTACTGGTATTTCCGGTTCCTTCGTCTACCACCGTCTCTGTCTCAGTTTCTGTTTCAGTTTCTGTCTCATAGGTAGATAAATCAGCAAGAGGATTCAAAATGTTTCCACTAGTGTCTTTGATCGAAACAATATCAAACATAAGCTTCTTACTGTCCACAGTCGTATTCGAAGCTGTTACCGTCAACGTATCCGTAAATGTAACATTTGTTGAACCATATAATCCCGCCTCAATGTCCACCTCATATTGCATCACGTTTCCGTCCAGCTTTGTTCCGGACTTGGAAACATTATATGCACTGTCAGTACTTACTTTCTCCTGACCGCCGCCGCTGGATTCATTCACAGTATAAGTAAATTCATAATCTTCATTGAATTTGACTGTAGTGGAACCACTGGTAGATGATTCACTGTACGTACAGATATATGACAGTGTTCCGCTAAATTCCGAATCCGTCTTGAAGAATTCACTACTTGTATCAAAAGACAATGTCACCTGACCATTGGTATTCACTACATACGTACCAACAGACACCGTCACACCCGTCTCCGGATTAGTCCAATTAATATTGCCCGTATCATAAGTGTAGGTAAAACCTGTTGGCAACTGATACGTCACCACATAGCAATCTGCTGTTACTGTTTCCTCTGGTATTGTATAATCTAAAGAAAACTTTATACTTCTCCCTTCCTCAAATACATACGTACCTGTCGCATTATCATACACATCTTTCCATATCCCAGATGTGTTGACCTGTTGGATCGTAAAAGCTGTAATATACTGTGCCAAATCAATTGTAGCTGATGATGACAGCAGAACAATTCCCGCATTTGGATCTTCGCTCTCTGTTTCACTTTCCTCTTCGGATGCTGTTTCGGTTTCCGTATTCGCTTCCGTACCCGAACCGTCTGTATCTGCTCCAGTCAGCAGTGTGTTAGCAGTTTCCACAAATGTGCCAGTTACAATCATAGTTTCCGCTATGGTCTCTGATTCTGTCTCCATCTCAGTTTCTGTATCCGATTCTGTATCCGATTCTGTCTCCGTCTCTGTCTCGGTTCCCGTCTCAGACGCTGACTCCGTTTCCGCTTCTGTCTCCGCCACAACAGCTTTCACAATTATTTTATCGGACGCTATCGCTATCGCCGGTTCTTCATCCTCTTCCTGACCCGGAAGGGTAAATTCTGCCGTAAATTGCACGACCGTGTCTGTCTCAGCGGCCGCGATTTCTGTGTCAAAGCGGATCTCGTACTTATAATCAATTTCTTCTGATTCGTCGATTGCTTTGAACGTATACGGAATAGAAGAAGCAGTCACTTTCTCCACATCGGTGGTTGCTTCTGTCGCTTCGGTTATGGTAATGGCCTGCCGGATGGTCTCCAGATCGGTTTCCACGCCATTTACAGACACCGTTCCGCCCAGCACCCAGCCGGTTACGTCGAGCTGTGAAGGATCAATGGTAATTACCCAATGAAGTACGGTGGTCGCTGTAGCCGCTGATGTCGTTGTGGCCGCTGATTCATTTTCGGTTTCTGTTTCGTTTTTCGTTTCGGTTCCTGACGCAGCTTCTGTTTCGATTTCTGTCTCGGTTTCTGTCTCTACTGTAATGAGTTTTTGGGTCTTGATTTCGTCCGATAACTTATCCACATCGAGTTCTGTTTCTTCCACATCTTCGCTTTCTGTGGAATCCGAGTTATCCACACCCTCTGTCTGGAGCTCTGTGGATTGTTCTGCTGCTTGCTCTGTGATATTCTCTGACGTTTTTTCATCTGCAATAGTTTCTGATGCTAAAGTATTTTCTGTAATTGCATCTGTGTCAGAAGTCGATTCTGTCTCTGATTCTGTGGCAGATGTATTGGATGTTTCGCCAGTGCTGTTTTCCGTCGTGGCGGAAGCATCTGTCGTCGAGTTCGAATTGTCTGTCTCTGAAGTGGTGGATTCTGTGACTGCTGTGTTATCTGTAGTCGCTGTCGTTTCTGAACTTGCCGTGCTCTCTGTAGTTTCCTGCGCAACGGCAGGTTCTGCGGCCGCTTCGGATTGAGCGGCGGTCTGAGAAGAATCAGTATCAGTATTTTCTATCGTATTCTCTGCGGGCTCCTGAACCACGGCCACATTCTCAGAAGTATCTGTTTCCAGGGTGATCGCGGGCAAAATCAGCATGTAGGTCGTAGCAAAAACGACGACAACCGCCAGGGCGCTCAGCACCTTGTACCAATTATGTCGTCTGTGATGTGCCTGAAGAAATGTTCGGACACGTTCCATTAGCCATCTGCTCACTTTTCAGGCACCTCCTTTCCGCTCTCTTTCCGCTTATTTTTGAGTTCCCAATGCCTGTTTTCCCCTGCCTGGCTATTCCAGCTTCCCAAAGGACGTGATCGGCCAGACGCGGAATGTCAGTTTTCCGACGATCTGCTCCTCAGAAACGCAGCCAACCGCGGAACTGCGGCTGTCTACGGATACGGACCGGTGGTCGCCCAGCACGAAAAGCTTGCCTTCCGGCACCTGGTAAGGAAATGTAATATCGCATTCCCCGTAGGCGAGTTCTGAAACATACGGCTCGTCAAGCAGTGTACCGTCTACATATACGTTGCCATCCTCGTCCATGCTCACCCATTCGCCCTCGGTGGCGATTACGCGTTTGACGAGAATTTTGTTGTTGTAATAAAAAGCTACGATATCTCCCTGCACAAATTCTGAGGATTTCAGGGAGACTACAATATCTCCGTCTGTCAGAGTCGGCGTCATTGAAGTCCCGTAGATCTGCAATACCGGCAGAAACAGGGTAGCCACTAATACAGATGCCGCTGCCACAGTAATCAGAAGATAGATCGTACTGCGCAGGGTTTTACGGAAATTTTTTCGGTATTTTTCCCGGTGAAGCTCCTTTTCCAGTTCCTCGACTGTCGGCATTTCCAGGTTTTTCTTTTTTCTGCTCATTGCCGTCCTCCGGGAATGACTGTGCTTTCTTCCAATGTGGCTTTCTTCCGTTTTCCTCCGTCACGGAAACTATCTTCTGCGATCAAGCATCTCGCGTATTCCATTCTTCCTGTGGGTACTATCCGTACCATCTTTTTGTTTTAACGCTGCATGCACACTCTCCAGGCGGCGGCTCACCGCTGCAGTTAGCCGCTCTACCATCCGACGATATTGCTCGGATGCCGTCTGCGCCTCGTTCACCGTCTGCCGATACTGTTCAGACGCCGTCTGCGCCTCGCTCACCGTCTGCCGATACTGCTCAGATACCGTCTGCGCCTCGCTCATCATCTGCCGATATTGTTCAGCGACTGTCTGCGCCTCGCTCATCATCTGCGCTGCCTGGCTGGCCATTTCGTTCAGGGCAGTGATCTGTCCCAGGTAAGAACCCATCGCCTCGTTTGACCGATCCAGTATCGCCTTCGCTTTCGTCGTTTCCGGAATTACATCCGCGACTTCCTGCATTTGTTCACACATGGAATCGAACTGGTTCTGCGCCAGCTGTCCTTGTAATTCGGCTACACGAGTGAGCTGCTGCTCTGTCTCCAGTCTCTGCTGGTGGAATTTTGTCTCCCATTCGTGCGCCTTGGTTTCCCAATCATGTGCCAACGCCTCGTATTCCTGCACGCGCGCATCCAGGTCCCGGCGCTCCGCCTCGCTTTCACGGCGCTCCTTTTCCTGTTCCTGCCGTTCCGTCTCAAACGCTTTCTTTTCCGTCTCATATTCAGCGAGACGTTCCTGACTCGCACGCAGACGCGCATCGCGCATCTGCACCTGAGCTTCCATTTCCGCGATCTGCCCGCGCAGGCGATCGGCTTCCTTGCTCTGATCAATCAACATTTCCAGGAGATCCGCCCTTCTCAGGCGTCGAAGTTCTTTTTCATTCATCTTTTTGTCCCACGTCTAAAATTCAGGCTGAGGAAAAGCGTCAATTCTTATTTCTTTTTCTCATGCCCGTTGCCATCATTTTTCACAATTATGTACAGGATATTTTCTGTTTTTCCAGAATTATGTATAGAATATTTTACACCCATGGCTTTTCTGTTTCAATCTTTTTTCCGCATAAGCATTTTTTTGCGTAATAGGCACGTTATATATCCGTTCACGGAATTTAAAATAAATTATTTTGCCGTTTGCGACACGAAACTTGTTTTCGTAACTGTTTCCGTATTTTCGCTTCCATAAATGTTACAATTGTGATAAAATTTGTAAGAGATTTTTTTGTCATTTTTGCCATGTAAACTGGTCTTTTATTGAATCAAATTAGTTGAATTTGTCACATTGATAATGCTGCAGCAGCTATGTCATACAATTGTGGAGTGTTTGGAAATGTC
This sequence comes from Lachnospiraceae bacterium, assembly GCA_021205305.1. Taxonomy (GTDB): domain Bacteria; phylum Bacillota; class Clostridia; order Lachnospirales; family Lachnospiraceae; genus Choladousia. Next base: position 56,107 of record JAJPXU010000105.1, on the reverse strand, counting down.
GGATGAGAAAGAAACCATATCAGTCAGGATTAACCGGAAAGAATGCCAGATTCCAGTGAACAGTATTACGTACGCACAGGTGAGTGACAAACTGTGCACGATACATTTGTACGGAGAAGATACCCCCCCTATTCGCATTTTTTTAACCATCGGGGCTCTGGTGGAGATGCTGCCGGAGGGGCAGTTTTTGCAGGTCAGCCGGAACTGCGTGATTTCTCTTGCATATTACCAGCATATGGATGACAAAGCTGTCGTCCTGACGGATAATGTCCGCATCCCCTACAGCCGCAGACACCGAACACAGATCCGCAGCGCCATCTCGAAATATCGGAATGCCTATGCCCAGGCGCACAGCAATCCGCAGATGCAGCGAGAACTCATGGAAGAGTTCCATGCCTTTGACCACTTTCCGCTCCCGTTCTGTATTATGGAGACGATTACGAGAGAGGATACCGGCACGCGGGATTTCCTGTTCCGCTACGTAAATGACGCTTTCGCTGCGCATGTCAGTCTGCCCGTGTATCAGCTGATCAATGCTTCCTTTTTCTCTCTTTTCCGGAATCCGGATCCACAGTGGGAGCTGGTATTTTCGAAGTGTTCCCTCCAGGCGCAGAAGATGCGTGTGGTTCTGCCGGGGATACAAAAAAATACGGCTGTAGAGATATTCTGCTACCAGCCGCATTATGGGTTCTGCGCGTGTATGATGTTGGAATAAGAACTACCTGCCTGATAAATCGCCGTCTTCAAATTCCCTCTCATAGAGTTGATAAGGATTATTCAGTATTTCTTCCGGAATCTGTTCTTTTACACTCGCCACAAATACTGGAATATCCCTTTCAAGGACCTGCTTTACAATCGCATAATCCACCTCTCCGTACGAATGAGTGATTCGATCCCTCATCCCTTTAATCTGATACAGACCAAGCTGACTTTCTCTGTAAAACTCCGGATCTATATCTCTAATTCTTGCTGCATGCTCTCCCATCTGAACAATACACATATTAACAGCATGCTTTGTTACCATATTTTCAATCACCTGATCATACTTATCCTCATTTTGTCTGCATATTTCCAGAGCATCCCTGGCGTATTCATACATACGAGCCATGTTATAAACCACTTTTGTCCTATCGTTCATAAAGCAATATCTTATCCCTTTCAATTCTATAATCTTGCAATTGTGATACCTCATTTGAAGTTAAGACATCCACATTTTTTCCGAATTCATCCTGCAAAAAATCGTATAATCCAAAAAACTCTATACCTACTCCATCCTCCGCATCTATCTCAAAATCCAGATCACTTCTGGAGGTAGCTTCCCTCCTGGCATAGGATCCAAATAAAAAAGCTCGCTTTACAAAACGATTTCTGCGAAATATTTTACCACTTTTTTCTCTTATTTCTTCTATCGTATAAATCGTATCTTTCGTACTCTTATCTTTCATATTGAACACCTCCCAGAATCGATTTTGCTATCCTGTTTTACTCGAATGCTGCCTGCTCCTATATTCATTCTAACATCTGCCTTTTTTCTTGTCCAGTCTCAACTACATTTCCACCCGATATTTCGCATACCGTCCGGCGTCGCTTTTTTTACAGAGAAGCTGCAGGATGGCGCCATCCGCTTCGTATTCAAGAGAATGGACGACCGCGTGCTCTTTCAGATAAGCGACCGCCGCGCCGTCTGTGTACGGAATCCGCATTTCACAGCTGACATAGTCCGCGAACAGCTTCGCCCGGATCAGTTCCAGCAATTCTTCCAGTCCGCTTCCTTCTTTTGCGGACATATAAATCTTATCGCCGACAACTTTGGGCAGGTCATGCATTTCCATCATCTGGTCGGCCTTGTTCATCACGTAGATGCAGGGTATTTTTTCCGCGCCCAGTTCCCGGAGAGTATCTGCCGTTACTTCCATCTGTTCCCGATAGTGCGGATCCGAATAATCGACCACTTGCAGCAGCAGATCCGCGCCGCAGGCTTCCGCCAGGGTGGAACGAAAGGCTTTGATGAGGGTGTGGGGCAGCTGATCGATGAAGCCGACCGTATCCGACAAAAGAAAGTCGCGGTTGTCTCCCGGAGAGATGCGGCGAACCGTCGTGTCCAGAGTCGCAAAAAGCATATCTTTTTCCAGGACCTTTTTGTCCTCTGTGCTTTTGCCTGCGCGATCCAGATAAGACTCTCCCATGTATTTGTCAAGCATCCTATTTAATAAGGTAGATTTTCCTGCGTTCGTATAGCCGACCAGAGCCACAGATGGCAGTTCACTCTTCTGCCGTTTCTGCCGCTGAGTCGCGCGGTCCTGTTCGATGGCATCGAGTTCGCGGCGCAGCTCGCTGATCCGCTTTTCGATCTTCCGGCGATCCAGCTCCAGCTTCTGCTCTCCGGCTCCACGGTTCGCGAGGCCGCCGCCTGCCCCGGAGCCGCCGCCCGCTCCCGCGCCGCCGCCCTGTCGTGACAAAGCTTCCCGCATCCCGACCAGACGGGGCAGCATATACTGGAGGGACGCGCTCTCGACCTGCAGCCGGGCTTCTTTTGTCCGCGCCCGCTTTTCAAAAATCTCCAGGATCAAATTCGTCCGGTCGAGTACCGGCAGATCCAGTTCTTTTTGCAGATTTCTCTGCTGCGACGGTTTCAGAGAGTTGTCAAAGACAGCACAGTCCGCCTCCACGGTCTCCGCCGCCAGCCGGATCTCTTCTACCTTGCCGGTACCGACGTATAGGGCGGCATTGGTCACGGCCATCTTCTGCGTCACACGCGCCACGACCTCCATCTCACAGGCCTCCGCCAGGCCCGCCAGTTCTTCCATATGATAATCAAAATTCGGATCATTGCCGAGATCGACCCCGACGAGGATTGTTCTTCGCATGATAGCTCCTTTCTCATATATTCATTGCAAATACATTATTTTCTATCTGATATTGTCATTCACAGATCATTTTATTCTTTCTCATATTTTGTAGTAATATTTATGTGGACATATATTAAATTATGTGATATCGTATAGTTGTCGTCGACTCATTCCAAATGGAAGGAGGTGATGTCGTGTGGCGGATACTATCATTGTTTTTCTGGTTTCTGTCATAGCGAGTGTAATTGGAAGCTACATATACAACTGCATTAGCAAATGGCTGGACAGAAATAAGTAGACGACAGCAGCCTAAACGGATCAGCTCACCGTAAAGAGCAAGAACCCCTCAGAGGACTCACCTTCCTCCGAGGGGTTCGCTTTTTGTGCCATGTGGCATCATTGTTTTTCTGATACTGAATTTAGTCTAACCCCAAAAGTCCGAAATGTCAACCTCTTTTTTGCATTTTCCACTTGCCTTTTTCTGTTTTTCCAGCCATATTTTTTAGCAAATTTCCCCTGATTTCTTGACTTTCCTGCTTTAAAGCATTATAATTCCTTTATCTGTGCAGGCAGCCCGCCAGAGCGGGTGCCTGACGTAAAAAACTGAGGAGGATATTACCATGAAGAAACAGATTTTAGCTTCTATTCTTTCGGCAGCGATGGTTGCCAGCTTCTGCGGCGTTGGGGTGAGCGCGGATGAGGCCGAGACCTATACGATCGGCATTCTGCAGCTGGTAGAGCATGACGCACTGGATGCGGCGACGCAGGGCTTCAAAGACGCTCTGACCGAAGCGTTCGGCGACGCGGTTACTTTCGATGAAGTCAACGCACAAGGCGATTCTTCAACCTGTGCAACCGCAGCCAACTCTTTCGTGACCAGCGAGGTTGATCTGATTCTGGCGAACGCAACAGCGTCTTTGCAGGCCTGCGCGGCGGCAACGGATGAGATCCCGATCCTGGGTACCTCTATCACCGATTACGGCTCAGCACTTGACATCGAGTTCACCGGTACTGTTGGCGGCAACATCTCCGGTACTTCCGACCTGGCTCCGTTGGATGAGCAGGCTGCGATGCTGAATGAACTGTTCCCGGACGCTGTCAATGTCGGCATCCTCTACTGCTCTGCTGAGGCAAACTCACAGTATCAGGCAGACACGATTTCTACATACCTTGAAGAGTATGGATATACGGTAACCTATTACTCATTCTCCGATTCAAATGATATCCAGGCTGTAGCACAGACCGCCGCAGGTGAGAGCGACGTTATCTACATCCCAACGGACAACACGGCAGCAGCCAACACCGAGTTGATCAACAATGTATGCCTGGACGCCGGTGTTCCGATCATCGCCGGCGAGGAAGGCGTCTGCAGCGGCTGCGGCGTAGCCACCCTTTCCATCAGCTATTATGACATCGGATACATCTCTGGCGAGATGGCTGTTCAGATCCTGACTGGCGAGGCAGATATCTCTGAGATGGCGATTGAATACGCTCCGGAAGTGACCAAAGAGTATAACGCCGAAATCGTTGAGACGCTTGGCATTGAGATTCCGGACGACTATGTAGCAATCGGCGCTGAGGAAGAGGCTGAGACCGAGACAGAGGCTGCAGAATAAATCCTCCTGCTTATCCAGTGTAATAAAATCAAATATAGAAATGCGCAGAACAGCGAGAAAGGGTTCGCCTCTCTCGCTGTTTTTCAAAAAATATCAAAAGTTACATTTCTTTTGCACTCAAAATGCTTGCTTTTCACAGAACTGCTGCGAGTAATAACACCTGGTCTGCACAGGAAAGAGAAAGGAATTGACAAATGAATATCAACACTCTGCTTAATGCATTGCCGGGAGCCTGTGCCCAGGGGCTTGTTTGGGGCATTATGGCGATCGGCGTATACATCACCTACCGCATTCTGGATATCGCAGATCTGACCGTAGATGGCACGATGGCCACCGGCGGAGCGGTCTGCATTATGATGCTGATGAGCGGCCACAATATCTGGGTATCCATGCTGGCCGCGACCGGCGCCGGGATGCTCGCCGGGCTCGCGACCGGCATTTTACACACGTTCATGGGGATTCCGGCGATCCTGGCCGGTATTCTCACGCAACTGTCTCTGTATTCCGTAAACCTGAAGATTATGGGGAAATCCAACCAGGCCGTGAATGTAAACAATTATGACCTTCTGGTATCGCTCCGCTACATCAAAGGCGTCCCCATCTGGCAGAATACCATTGTGATCGTGATCGTCATTACGATTGTTCTGATCGCCATCCTCTACTGGTTTTTCGGGACAGAATACGGTGCTTCCCTGCGCGCGACCGGCTGCAATCCCGGTATGTCCCGCGCCCAGGGCATCAATACGAATTTTAACAAAGTGATCGGCCTGATGCTTTCCAATGGCCTGGTGGCGTTTTCCAGTGCCCTGCTCGCGCAGTATCAGGGCTTTGCGGACGTAAATATGGGCCGCGGCGCGATCGTCATCGGTCTGGCCGCAGTCATTATCGGCGAAGCGATTTTCGGGAAAATCTTCCGCAATTTTGCGCTGCAGCTTCTGGCGGTCTCTTTTGGCGCGATCATCTATTATATCGTGCTGCAGGTTGTCATCTGGCTTGGCATTGACACAGACCTTCTGAAGCTGCTCTCTGCGTGCGTCGTAGCGATCTTCCTGGCGGTTCCTTACTGGAAAGGCAAATACTTCAGCAAGCCTGTACACAAAACTGTCTCCGGCACACCCGACGTGTCTGATTCTTCCGCCGGGACGCAGAAAGGAGGCCGCTAAAATGCTTGATGTAAGGAATATCTACAAAACCTTTAATCCTGGCACCATCAATGAGAAAACCGCGCTCGCCGGTGTTTCTCTGAATCTGGAAGACGGTGATTTTGTCACGGTCATCGGCGGCAACGGAGCCGGCAAATCCACACTTTTAAACGCAGTGGCTGGTACCTGGTTCGTCGACGAAGGACAGATCCTGATTGATGGCGTCAATGTAACAAAGCTCCCGGAACACAAGCGCGCCGCTTATCTTGGGCGTGTTTTCCAGGACCCGATGACCGGCACTGCCGCCACGATGGAAATTCAGGAAAACCTCGCGCTCGCGGAACGCCGCGGCAAGGTACGCCTGCTGCGACCCGGTATCACGAAGCAGGAGCGCGCGGAATACAGGGAATTGCTTACGATGCTGGGACTTGGCCTGGAAAACCGCATGACCGCCAAGGTCGGCCTGCTCTCCGGCGGGCAGCGCCAGGCACTCACGCTTCTGATGGCGACCCTCCAGAAACCGAAGCTTCTTCTCCTCGATGAGCACACAGCTGCCCTGGATCCGAAGACAGCCGCAAAGGTGTTGGAAATCACAGACCTCATCGTGAACCGTGATCACCTGACTACACTGATGATCACACACAACATGAAAGACGCGATCACTCACGGAAACCGCCTTATCATGATGAACGAAGGCAAGATCATCCTCGACATCCGTGGGGAAGAAAAGAAAAAACTCACCGTCCCGGATCTTCTCGATCAGTTCGAAAAGGTCAGTGGTGAGCAATTTTCCAATGATTCCGCGCTGTTAGGGTAAAAATGTTTTACGGGATGGGTTTTGCCCATCCCGTTTCAATTTATCCGATTCTCCTCACAGAATCCCCCTGCACAAATGCTCCCTCGACGAGTATGCGCTCGATGAGTGTCGTCTTGGGCTTCTCAATCAGCCCAACCAGCTGTTCCGCCGCAATTTTCCCGATCTCTGTCGTTGCCTGGTGAATGGTCGTCAGCTTCGGCCGCAGAATGCGGTCAATCGGGATGCCGTCGTAACCGACGATCGAGATGTCGTCCGGAACTTTCAGTCCTTTTTCCCGGATCGCACGCATCCCTCCGAGCGCCGCATAATCATCCGGATAAAAGATACAGGTGGGCGGGTCCGGCAGTTCCAGAAGTTCGCGTGTGATCGCGCGCGCGGCGGCAGTGTCCCGATAATCACTCTCGCGGATATACGCATCCGGAATCTCAATCCCATGCTCCGCCAGAGAACGGTAAAAGCTGCCCTTGCGGCTGCGGGTGACGGACGAATCTGCCCCATGTATGTAAGCAATTTTTGTATGTCCCATGGAATACACATAATTGATCAAAGTGGTCATTCCCTTCACATTATCAGAAACGACCGCTATCCGATTGTCAAAGACGTGATCCAGCGTCACGACTGGTACATCACTGCGAATCAGCGCCTGCACATCTGCATTGTAAAAATCCGTACACGCGATCAATACGCCGTCCACCTGGCGAAAACGGCAATACTCGTAATAGCTCATCCGCTGGTCGGCCAGGTGTTTATTAATAAAGGTGATGTCATACCCTCTGTGCTCCGCCTGTCGCCGAAAACTGTCCAGGACCGGTGAAAAAAAATCATGTGTCAGACCGCTCTGCGCCTCATCTGCGTACAGAATCCCCAGGTTCCAGCTGCGATTCATCTTCGCCGCGCGGACGACCGTATTGGGAAGATATCCGGCCGCCTCCGCCGCTTCCCGAACCCGCCGTTTGGTGTCTTCTCCGACATCGCTGTAATCATTCAGCGCTTTGCTGACCGTCGCCACGGATACCCCACAGATCTTCGCCAGATCTTTCATTGAAACCATTGCCGCTCCCCAATCTGTCCTCACATTTACTTAAACGTTTTCGTTGTTATTATCCCCTATTTTACTACTATTTCTGGAAATTTCAAGGAAAATTTCGTAGATTTGACAAGTTATTTTTCCAGAAGTTTCGTAAATCCTTCCTGTTCAACGAAAAGCAATTCGACCGAAATCAAATCAAAATAAGGGTTGCTTTTCCAAAAAATATAGGATATACTAGGTCTGATTTAAGTCGAATCTGGTTTCGGGGGTTTACTTAATCGTTTTCATTCCGTGTCGGCACAATTGCCGTTGTTACGCGGGAATAAAACCACAAAAGGAGAGAATAATTATGAAATTTGGTTACTTCGACGACGCGAACCGCGAATACGTCATCACCACTCCGAAGACGCCGCTGCCCTGGATCAACTATCTGGGCTGCAATGATTTCTTTTCGCTGGTGTCCAACACCTGCGGCGGCTATAGCTTTTATAAGGACGCGAAGCTTCTTCGTATCACCCGTTACCGTTACAATGACGTTCCCTACGATATGAACGGCAAATATTACTATATCAAGGATGGTGATACCGTCTGGAATCCCGGATGGAAGCCAACGCAGACCGATCTGGACTCCTATGAGTGCCGCCACGGTATTGGCTACAGCCGTTTTCTTGCGTCAAAAAACGGTGTCAGCGCAGATCTGCTCGCGTTTGTCCCGATGGACGCCTCCTGTGAGATCAATTCTCTCACACTGAAAAATACCTCCAATGAGACGAAGTCCCTGAAACTTTTCTCCTACATCGAGTTCTGTCTCTGGAACGCGGTAGATGATATGACCAACTACCAGCGGAACCTGAGCACTGGCGAAGTAGAAATCGAGGTAGCGCCCCCTCACGATGTTCGGCGGCAGGTCGCGCCGTCTATGGGAGAAAATGCTTCGCATTTAGACGGCGCTAACTCTGTTATCTATCACAAGACGGAGTACCGCGAGCGCCGCAATCACTATGCGTACTCCGCAGTGAACGCCCCGGTTGCCTCCTTTGACACCAGCCGAGACAGCTTCATTGGCGCTTACCGTGACGCGTCGAATCCTGCGGCAGTCGAAAATGGCGAATGTGAGAATTCGGTTGCCAGCGGATGGTATCCGATCGCGGCGCATCAGATCGATGTAACACTTGCTCCTGGCGAAGAGAAAAACATTGTTTTCCTGCTCGGCTACGCAGAGCTCCCGAACGAAGAAAAATGGGAGGCTCCGGGCGTCATCAATAAAACGCCGGCGAAAGAGCTGATCGCCCGCTTTGACACAAAGGAAAAAGTAGACGCCTCCTTTGCGGCACTGAACACGTACTGGGAGAGCCTGCTTTCGAAATATCATGTAGAATCCAAAGATGAAAAAGTGAACCGCATGGTCAATATCTGGAACCAGTATCAGTGCATGGTGACCTTCAATATGTCCCGCTCAGCTTCCTATTATGAATCCGGTACAGGCCGCGGCATGGGCTTCCGTGATTCCTGCCAGGATCTGCTTGGCTTCGTGCATCTGATTCCGGAGCGTGCGCGTGAACGTATCATTGACATTGCTTCCACCCAGTTCGCGGATGGCAGCGCATACCATCAGTACCAGCCGCTGACCAAGAAGGGCAACATGGACATCGGCAGCGGTTTCAACGATGACCCGCTCTGGCTGATCGCCGGTACTTCTGCTTACATAAAAGAAAGTGGTGATTACTCCATCCTCGATGAAATGGTTCCGTTCGACAACGACGAGTCGACCGCGGTTCCGCTCTTTGAGCATCTGACCCGCTCCTTCAACTACATCGTGACACACAAAGGTCCACACGATCTTCCTCTGATCGGCCGCGCGGACTGGAATGACTGCCTGAACCTGAACTGCTTCTCCGACACGCCTGGTGAATCTTTCCAGACGACCGGACCTTCCGAAGGACCGGTAGCGGAATCTGTCTTCATCGCCGGTATGTTCGTCAAATACGGCCGTGAATATGCAGAACTTTGCCGCCGCCTCGGAAAAGACGATCTGGCAGCTTCCGCAGAAAAAGAAGTCCAGGCGATGTACGACGCGGTACTCACCGCCGGTTGGGACGGCGAATGGTTTGTCCGCGCTTATGACGCCCAGTCCCAGAAGATTGGCTCCAAAGAATGTGAGGAAGGACAGATTTATATCGAACCGCAGGGCTTCTGTGTCATGGCCGGCATCGGCGTAAAGGAAGGCCAGGCTGTGAAAGCGCTTGACTCCGTAAAAGAGCGTCTCGATACCAAATACGGCATCATGCTCCTGCAGCCTGCTTACACGAAGTATTACCTGAACCTTGGCGAGGTCTCCTCTTATCCGCCAGGATACAAAGAGAACGCCGGTATCTTCTGCCACAACAACCCATGGGTATCCATCGCCGAGACTGTAGTCGGCCGTGGAAACCGCGCGTTTGAGATCTATCGCAAGACCTGCCCGGCCTACATTGAGGACATCAGTGAGATTCACCGCACAGAGCCGTACGTATACTCTCAGATGGTAGCCGGAGCGGACGCTCCGCGTCACGGTGAAGCGAAGAACAGCTGGCTGACCGGTACCGCCGCATGGACCTTTGTAGACGTTTCACAGGCTATCCTCGGCATCCAGCCGCAGTTTGACGGTCTCGGCATTGACCCGTGCGTACCGGAAGGCTTTGGCGATTTCACGATTAGCAGAAGCTTCCGCGGCGCGACCTACGACATCCGCGTAGAAAACCCGAACAATGTCCAGAAGGGCATCGCAAAGCTGATCGTAGACGGCGAGGAGATCGACGGGAACGTCGTACCGTTCGCAGAAGGCAAGACACACTATGAAGTGACCGCGATTATGGGATAATGAAATAAAATCGGATAGGAGGAGTCCTCTCACCTTATCCGCTGCGCGAGCCGGATGCGGCTTTAGCCGCAAAATTCCTTACCCGGCTCTGTGCATAAAATGAAGCAGGAGGGAACCGATTGTGGTATCCCTCCTGTTTTTCTTTACAAATGATTTCTAAATCAGAGTTAAAATCTTGCCATTTTACGCAAAAATCATTCTTAAACACGAAAGCTCATCGCCCTCGTGTTGCACATCATTCTTTCCACACAAATCCTTCCGCTACCGTCTGTCCGACTTCCCGAGGAGTGGCCTGCTCCTGCGCCTTGGCCAGCTCTGCCTCCGCGCGGTACTCTCTCACCTGCACACAGAAGCACTGGTAATCTCCAACCACATAATGGTAGATATCACAATATTCCTCGGTGGAATCATCCACCAGCACGATATAGAGATAATCCATCGACAGGGTATACACTGCACTGGTGGTGATCTGCGCGTTCACATTATCATAAATCAGATTGTTCGTCAGCATATCGCGAAGCTGCTCATAATCCTGCCGGGAGTAATTCGTCTCCAGGTAGCTGCAGGAAATCGTGGAGGTCTCCTGTCCCTCCTCGCTTGTCTCCAGCCGGTATACTTCCTCCTCTTCCGTGCTCAGCTCTTCATCCAGGCACCAGCCCTCTTCCATCGTATAAGTCCCCGGCGTCTCTTCTTCCGTCATTGCCTGCTCATCGGCGGTGCTTTCCTCCGCAAATGCGCCGTTCATCCCTCCAGACATACCTGCTGCTGTCTCCTCCGCACGCACCTCTTGCGTGCTCACACAGCACAGGCCTGTAGCCGCCAGCAAACAGCAGGCAGCCGCCATGGCAATCTTTTTTCCCTTCCATGTCAGTTCGCTCTTCATCCTCATTTTAACATCTCCTAAAATAGAATGACCAGGCCGTCCACGTTCAGAACCGCCCTTTTATTTATATACAGTATAATATCATCTCCGCCAAAAGTCACGGAAATGTTTTCTTAAGATTGTAAACCAATCCAGAACAGCATCGAAATGAAAAAACAGCCTGTGCAGGTTTACCTGCTAAGGGCTGTATTTTCATTTCGGGATGGGCGGGCGCTGGATGTCCAGTGGACATCCGCTTAGCGCCGACCGAAGTGGAACGGAGACGCCCATCAAGCCACAGACATAAGACGCGTCAGCGGCTTATAGCCTGCGCAGCAGGTGGCGCTGAACGTCCAGTGGACGTTCGGTTAGCGCCGACCGAAGCGAAGCGTAGACTGTGGCCTGCTGTTCGTCATTTTGTGCATTCCTTTCGTCACCTTCCACCGTCCTCCAGCATACGATAAAAGAAAAAGGCCGCTCTGCCATGAATGAACCTTTACCTTCTCCGCCCCCGCCGATGCGCTATTACAGCCTGCGCCAGAAAGAGGTTATTAACATCTGTACCTGCCGGACGCTCGGCTGTGTCAGTGACCTGGAAATGGATCCCCGTTCCGGATGCATTCTCTCCCTGATTTTGCCTGGCGAGGGGAAACTGTGCTGGTTTCTTGGCCGGGAATATGAGTATGTGATTCCCTGGCGCTGTATTATCCGAATTGGCGCAGATATCATCCTCGTCGAGGTCAATGAGGATGATATCCGAAGAAAGTGTTAGAAAATAGATATATGTTAGAAAAAAGATGTGTGTTAGAATAATGATAAAGGCTGCAAAGCAGCCATTATACGCGGTCGTGCGCGTCAATTAAGAAAATTCCGCATGGACTTCAGCGCATTTTTTTCGAGACGGCTCACCTGAGCCTGTGAAATGCCAATCTCAGAAGCGACCTCCATCTGTGTCTTCCCCTCATAAAAGCGCAGTTCAATGATATGTTTTTCGCGTTCCGGCAGGCGTTCGAGCGCCTCGCGCAGGGAGATGGACTCAACCCAGTTTTCCTCGCGATTTTTCCTGTCACTGATCTGGTCCATGACATAGAGAGTATCCCCTCCTTCTGTGTAAACCGGATCGTACAGGCTCACTGGACTCTGAATCGCGTCAAGCGCATTGACAATCTCTTCGCTGGATATGCCGATCTCATCCGCGATTTCATTGACGGTCGGTTCCCGCTGGTTTTGCTTTGTGTAGGTTTCCTTTGCATAAATCGCTTTATACGCAGTGTCGCGAAGCGAACGGCTGACACGGATAGAATTATTGTCCCTGAGATAGCGGCGGATTTCTCCAATGATCATCGGCACTGCGTAAGTTGAAAATTTTACATTTTGCCCTGTATCAAAATTATCAATCGCCTTCATAAGCCCAATGCAGCCAATCTGAAAAAGGTCGTCTACGTTCTCGTTGCTGTTGGAAAACCGCCGGATGACACTGAGTACCAGCCGCAAATTTCCCTTGATGTACAGTTCCCTCGCATTTTCATCGCCCTTTTGAATCTGTTCAAACAGAAACGCTTTCTCCTCACTCGTTAAAATCGGAAGGCGTGAAGTATTGACGCCACAAATTTCTACCTTTGTAAATGCCATGCGAATCATCCTCCAGTTCATGTCAGGAATCTACAGAGTCCACCCCTGACTTTTCTTCCTGATAGAATGATTCTCTTTTTGCGGCGCAGCTATGCGTGACCGGCGAAAATAAAAAAAATTTCAGGCCTTGACAATATCAGCGCCCAGGCGCATCCATCTTTGCAATCTCACACCGCAGGCGTTTGATGATGCGCTTTTCGAGACGGGAGATGTAGGACTGTGAAATGCCAAGCAAATCAGCGACTTCTTTCTGCGTCTTCTCCTGTCCGTCTTTTGTGTTGAGTCCAAAGCGCAGGCAGACAATCGTCTGCTCCCGTTTGGAAAGTTTACTGATCGCGTTCTGTAGCACCTTATACTCTGCCTCCGTCTCCATATCACGCGAAATCACATCCTCATCCGTACCCAGGATATCCGAAAGAAGAAGTTCATTGCCGTCCCAGTCCGTATTTAACGGTTCCTCGATGGAGACTTCCATTTTTGTTTTGCTGTTTCGCCGCAGGTACATCAGGATTTCGTTCTCAATGCAGCGCGAAGCATAGGTAGCCAGCTTGATTTTTTTCTCTGGATTAAACGTATTAATCCCTTTGATCAGGCCAATGGTTCCGATGGATACCAGATCCTCTACCCCTACCCCCGTGTTGTCAAATTTTTTCGCTATGTATACGACAAGCCGAAGATTGTGTTCAATCAATTCCTTTCTCGCACGCTGATCATCCTCCCGGCCAATCGCCGATAGAAGCGTATGTTCCTCCTCCTGATTCAGCGGAGGCGGGAGCACTTCCGTCCCCCCGATGTAATGGCTGTCTTTCGGACGTGAAAAAAGCACTTCCGCCGCCCCGGCTGACATCTTAAATTGAAAACGCTGTGGAACTGCTACTTTTACAACCATAAATGAAACTCCTTCTTTGTCAAAAATTCAGGACACCCGGTGCGCTGCGCTCACGGCGCATGTTCCGGGTGAACAATAATCTGGTACCTGTTTCCGGCGCTCACATTTTCCTCGTAGAGGGCAATCATGGGACGGCGAATCGTCCGGCTGCCGCGCCGCATGGTTACCGTCATCTCATCAAACGTCACCCCGCGCAGCCAGCCGTTGTCCATGCCAAGACTATGGTAGGGAATCAGGCAAAAGCCCTGACGTTCCTCCCAATCCGTGTCCAGCAGGGAGGCAAGTGCTTTTTCATCCGCGATGCTGACCGGATGCCCGGTAATCGGCTCTGTGAGAAAATTGCCGGTATCGAGAAGCCCCTCCAGCACCAGGCTTCGACTTTTCAGGCAAATGCAAACGCTTGCCCTGTTTTCCGTTTCGCGAAATTTTTCCCGCACATAACCGGAAAGAACAGATACAAGCGCATATGCAGCGAAAAGGGCCGCCAGCAGAGGCAACGGCAGAAGTGCGGTCAATGCTTCCACCGCACCGCCAAAAAAGACTGTCACCGCCAGCAGGCAAAGCACTGCCTGCAAATTCTCCTGCCATTTTTTTCGCAGCGGGCGTCTCCAAAATGCGCAGCCGGCAGCGGCGAAAAATCCTAACGGATAAAGCTTCAGCCGACCCAGACAAACCGACACCGACATACAGGCCGCCCCTGCCAGGCTCGCAAAAACCAGCCTGGCGGGGGATGGCGACGCCCGGCTGAGTCTTCCCGCCACAGAAAGCAGCAGAAATCCGCTCAAAAACTGTTCCAGGAAAAACTGATCTATGTAGATTTCATAATACATCCGCATCCTCCGAATCCGTTTTGCTAATCGAGTAGGAGGCGGCCTTTTGCCTCCTGCTCGCCCGCGCGGGCCGGGTGCGCTTTAGCTGCAAGACTCCTTGCCCGGCCCTGCGCATAAGATAAGAAAAACCCTCTGCGGCGTACTTGTTTCCAGTATACGCCGCAGAGGGTTCACTTTTTGTCAAAATCAGGAAGCTGATTCGATTTTTTTCACGACATTCTTCGACTCTATTTTAACACAGAGAGTACCTGCGCCACCAGGTCGGCATCCATCTGCCCAGGTGCGGAAGAAGCTGCCGCAGCCGCAAAGGTCACCGCCGACCCGGTCAGGGTTCCGGCCAGCCGGCTGACGCCTCCCAGGCGTCCCATCGACATCACGATATACGGGCGATCTGCGTACTTCTCCTTCATCTCTACCGCCGCCTGCAATAGCTTCAATACATCCCGCTCATTGCAGGGCATCACCGCTGCTTTCGTCACATCCGCCCCCAGCTCCTGCATCCGGCAGAGCAGGCGAACCAGTGTATCCGGATCCGGCGTCTGGTTAAAATCATGGAAGGAAGCGATCACTTTTACATCCTTTTCCTGTAATTCCCGGCAAAGTTCCCGCAGAAAACCTTCGCCCCGATTGTATTCCAGATCAATGAAATCTGCCGCTGCGGCCGTCGTAGCGTCCCCGGCCGCCCGCCGATTCAGGGAAGCATACTCTTCAAGGGAAATCTCACGTTCCCCGCCTTCCTCTTTCGTGCGGAAAGTAAACAAAATCGGCATATCCGGCATCTGCCCGCGCAGCGCGGCCAATTCCTCAATCGGGTCGCCATCATAATAGTCCGCGCGCAGTTCTGCCATGTCACAGGGGACCTCACGTACCTTCACCAGCTGCTCCCGGAGTTCTTCCGGATTGCGCGCCGTAATCGGAACACAGATTTTGGGGCTTCCGTCCCCAAGAGTCAGATTTCGTACTGTAATCGCATGATTCTTTGTCAAGATTGTTCTCCCTTCGTTTTAACCGTTCAGAACAGTATCAAAATTAAAAAAGCTGTAGTTTCATTTTGGAATGAACTTGCCCATCCCACCCTGTCTGTGATATAGTAGCAGAAGATATTTACTTCATATATCAATCATTCCATTCTATCAGGAGGCACACGCTATGCAAATTACCGGCCATACACGCCTTGGCTGCCTGCTTGGTTCGCCTGTGGCGCACAGTATTTCTCCCGCTATGTACAATGAAGCTTTCCGGCTTCTGGATATCGACTGCGTCTATCTGTGCTTTGACACCAGGGATACCGATCTTGGGACCATGGTGCGGATTCTCCGCGACATGAACGTCTTCGGTTTCAACCTGACCATGCCGGATAAAGAACGCATTATGGAGCACCTCGACGACATCTCCGAGGCAGCCCGCATGATCGGTGCGGTAAACACAGTCAATAACGAAAACGGCCGCCTGATCGGCTACAACACAGACGGGATCGGTTACATCCATTCCATGCAGAAAATCGGCTATGACTTCACCAGCGGAGCGATGAGTCTGCTCGGTGCAGGCGGCGCCGCCTCTTCCATCGCAGTCCAGGCCGCTCTTAGCGGCGTACCCGTCCTGCACATTCTGAACCGGAAAAATGGCCGCTCTTTTCCGAACGCCATCCGTCTCGCGGATCAGATCAATGCCGGAACCTCCTGCAAGGCGGACGTGATTGACCTGAACGACCAGACTGCCGTTCGCCAGGCGCTGGAAGCAAGCACGCTTCTGACCAACGCGACCTCCGTAGGGATGGCTCCGCATACAGATGCACTGCCGATTGCCGATCTTTCCTGCCTGCATCCGGATCTGATGGTATCCGATATCATATACAATCCGCGCCGCACCCGACTGCTCGAAGAAGCGGGTAAAATCGGCTGCCGCACCTCCAACGGTCTTTATATGCTGCTCTATCAGGGAGAAGCTGCTTTCCGCATCTGGACCGGCCAGGATCTGCCCCTCGAAGCGATCCGTGAAAAATATTTTAATTAATAGGAAAGGGCTGCCTGCGCAGCCCCTTTTTCTTTTCATATCTAAGCCAGCTTTGGCATGTATTCACTCGACTCTGCTTCACGAAATATCCGCACAGGCTATGTCATAAGGTGTCGGCTTGCCGACGGATTCCTTATGCCTCTGTCTGCCTGCCTTGCTGCTTCGCAGGAATCAGCTTCTGCGCAGGAAATCCGGAATCTGAATATCCTTCTCCTGCACCTTCCCGGTCGGAACCCGCGTCGAACCAGAAGTCGATGAAGAACTCCGGATCGGCGATACGGACGGCATCTTTGGAAATGCCGATGGGCCAGTGGATGCCTCTCTGTGAGTGGTCGAAGCCGCGGACGAATAGCTCCGTCTTGCAGGCCTGTCCTGCTTCGTGCTGTTCGCATCTTCCAGACCAGTCGCAATCACCGTAATGCTGCACTCGTCTGCATAGGTATCGTCATACATCGCGCCAAAGATAATATTTGTATCGTCGCCTGTCATCTCCTGCACATAGCTTGCCGCATCGTTCGCGTCGATCAGGGAAATATCTCCGGAAATATTGATAATCACATGGCTCGCACCTGCGATCGTCGTCTCCAGCAACGGACTGGATACGGCCTGCTTCACTGCCTCCAGAGCCTTATCATCACCCTTAGACTGTCCGATACCGATATGCGCAATACCCTTGTCCTTCATAACCGTCTGTACGTCGGCAAAATCGAGGTTGATCAAAGCCGGCAGGTTGATCAGGTCTGTGATACCCTGTACCGCCTGCTGCAGAACCTCATCCGCCTTCTTCAATGCCTCCGGCATCGTCGTACGGCGATCCACAATCTCCAGAAGCTTATCATTCGGGATCACGATCAGCGTATCTACATTTTCCTTCAGCTTCTCAATCCCCATCAGGGCATTGTTCATACGGGTCTTCGCCTCAAAACGGAACGGCTTCGTCACAACACCGACCGTCAGAATCCCCATCTCTTTCGCAATCCCGGCTACTACCGGAGCCGCGCCGGTACCTGTACCGCCGCCCATGCCGCAGGTAACAAACACCATATCCGCTCCCTGTATCGCCTGGCGGATCTCCTCGGTGCTCTCCTCAGCCGCCTGCTGTCCAATCTCCGGTCTGGCTCCCGCGCCCAGCCCCTTCGTCACTTTCTCTCCGATCTGTATCGTCGAAGGTGCCTTGCACAGAAGCAGCGCCTGCTTATCTGTATTGATCCCGATAAACTCCACTCCGGCAATCGTATCCTCTACCATGCGGTTCACCGCATTATTTCCAGCACCGCCGACGCCAATCACTATAATCTTCGCGGCAGATTCCATTTCGTTTGACATTATCTCTAACACCGTGTTTCCTCCTTCTTGCAGTCCGGCACATCCGGTATATGTATGCTCTCGCGCCTTACAGGTCACATTTCCTGCACACAATACTACCCACTATAATATAATTTCTCGCCAGATTAATCAAGTCTTTTCTTCACTTTTTTTTATTATTGTAAATTCAGCGCATCTCCTGTCACCGGGTCAATGATGTTCTGATATGCGTCCACTATATTCCCGTCCTCGTTCACATAACAGCCGTCCACCTCGTTTCCGCTGGAGTCCACCACGACGCCGTCCTGAATCGATACATGATGGATCAGCTGCCCGCTGGAATTAAATGCCATCACATCTGCACTGTAACTCGTCGTATCGGCAGAATCCTCTTCCTCACCGGAATCCGCATCGGCGGAATCGCCGCTGTCATCATCGGAGCCGCTGTCATCCGAATCGTCCGAACCACTGTCTCCGTCTGCGCTGTCCACGCTTCCGCTCGCTGCGCCGCCATCTGTCGTGGCGCCGCCAAGCGTCGACGTGTCGACATTGGCAGTTCCATCCGCACTGTCGTCTTCCAGCTGCTCTGTCTGGGTCTCTGTCTCCTCAATCACCTCATCAGAAGGCGAAAATACAATATCTTCATTCTTTCCTGTCACATTTTCCAGATGCAGCGTACCTGCCGTCATGCTCGACATGGTGTCCAGGATGGCTCTTAAGTTCGCTACTTTTTCCTCCAGATACTCATCCTGCCCGAGAATCGCGTCAATATAACCGATGGTCACTGTAATATCTGAATCGTCCGCAAAACGAATTTCTTTCGCCGTCAGCCCCTGGTAATCCAGCAGCTCCAGTAGGCTCAAAATCGTGCGCAGCTGGGAATTGCTCTCTGTCGGCGCCTTCTGATACAAAGTCACTTCTCCCAGACTGACACCCGTAATAACCGGGATATCGCTGTAGACGGTGTCTGTAATCTCCAGAATGATTCCACTGTCGTCAAAATATGCATAACTCCCTGTATCAAAATAACCGACCAGTTCTTTCTCCGAAACGGTAACGGTAATGGAAAACGGAGAATCCATCGTAATTTTCATGCTTTCGAGGTAAGGCATCGTATCCGGTATATCCCCATCTTTATAGGTCCACCAGAGAACAAGAGTATTCTTTGAAAAGAAATCGGTCAGCAGCCCCTCCTCAATCTGTTCTGAGGAATAACGGCTGTTTCCGGATACCGTCACTTTACGCACCCGGAACAAAAACAGAACTGCCAGCACCAGAACAACCAATACCAGCAAAAACCCGAAATTTTTCAGAATCCGTTTCCGTCTTGTTCTCATATGTTCACCAAACCTTTTCATCCCTGTCATCCGTCAGGCGGATATCCGCCCCCAGGCTCTGAAAATCACGGCAGATATCCTCATATCCCCGTGCAATATAATCGTATCCCTGTATTCTGGAACGTCCGGCTGCCGCCAGAGCCGCTGCCACCAGCGCCGCGCCGCCGCGCAAATCCGGTGCATTCACGTCCGCCCCATGCAGTGCCGCCGTGCCTTTCATCCGTGCGCAGCTGCCTTCTATTGTAATATCCGCACCCATTTTTCGCAGCTCAGCCGCCGTGCGGAATCGATTCTCAAACACCGTCTCGCAGATCTGGCTCACGCCCTGCGCGACACAGAGAACCGCCATCAGCGGCGACTGTAAATCCGTCGGAAACCCAGGGTATGGAGCAGTCACAACATCCCCCGCTGCCAGAAGACGTCCTTCTGCGCACAAGGTGCCTTCTTCCGTAATCGCAACTCCCATCCGCGACAGGATGGCAAGCAGCGCCGCAAGCTGTTCGGCCGGCAAATTGCGAAAATGAACGGTTCCGCCACAGGCTGCCCCTGCCAGCAAATAGCTTCCTGCCACAATCCGGTCCGCATCCAGGCGGTAGCGCACCGCTTCCAGCTTCTTTTTCCCGATAATTCGAATCCGGCCGCCGCGTTCTCTTCGAATATCTGCCCCACGCAGATTCAGAAATCGGCAAAGTTCATCCGTCTCCGGCTCCAGAGCCGCGTTCTCAATCACCGTCTCGCCATCAGCAAGAACCGCCGCGAGGATCGTGTTCTCCGTCGCCCCGACACTTGGCTGCGGCAATTGAATGCAGGCTCCGTGCAAATGGAAGGCATTCGCGTAAATACCACGTTCTTCCCGCAGGGTTCCGGTATCCGGCCTTTCAAAAAAACGCACGCCCAGCTTCTTCATCGCTTTCAGATGCAAATCAATCGGACGGCTGCCAATCACACACCCTCCCGGATAGGGAAGCGCCGCTTCTCCCATTCTACCAAGAAGCGCGCCTAAAAACAAGACGGAAGAGCGGATTCTTTCTGCTTCCGCGCCGAAAATGGCAAATTGTTCCGCCCCTGACGCGTCGACGGAGACGGTATGCCCGACACGGCCTGTTTTGCAGCCCAGTTTTCGGAGAATCGCAAGCGTATCCTCGACATCCTGAATCTGCGGGCAATTCTCAATCACACATGGGCCATCGCCCAGCAGACAGGCCGTCAGAACCGGCAAGGCCGCATTCTTCGATCCCTGTATCGTCAGTTCGCCGCGGAGCGGTCTTTTCCCCGAAATTTCCAGATAGCGCAAGCGGTCTGCCTCCATTCATACATATCGCCTTATACTATATGTATGAACCATGGCGAATGTGCACACCCCTTCACCGCCGTTTTCCCGGCCAGGCGCTGTAGCGGCTCACAGAAAGCGCCAACCCCATCTCCGCAAGCAGAAACAGCATCGAAGTTCCGCCGTAGCTGATAAACGGAAGCGTAATTCCGGTATTGGGGATGGTATTGGTCACCACCGCGATATTCAGGATCACCTGAATTGCAATATGCCCCATGATGCCCACCACAAGGAGGGCGCCAAACAGATCCGGCGCATGTGTCGCAATCACCATAAATCGCCACAGCAGCAGAAGAAACAAAAGAATCAGAAGACTTGCGCCCACGAGCCCCAGTTCTTCACAGATCACGCAAAAAATCATGTCATTTTGCGCTTCCGGAACAAAACCCAGCTTTTGCAGGCTGTTACCGAGTCCCAGGCCAAAGAGTCCGCCGGAGCCGATCGCGTACAGACCCTGCAGCGTCTGATATCCTTTCTCATACAGTTCCGGGTTTCGCCAGATCGCCAGTCTTTCCAACCGATAGGACTCCAGGCTTAAAAAGATCGCCAGAAATCCAATCCCGGCCACTGCTACCCAGAGAAAAGGCAAGATCTTCGGATTTGAAACAAAAATCATGATGACCGCAATCCCCAGGATAATGACTGCCGTACTCAGATTGTTCGTCCCCACCAGCGCAACAATCGGCAGAACCATCAGAAAGACAGAAGCGATCATCGCACCCCCGCGCACTTTTCCCATCATCCGGCTGACCACACTGGCAAGAAGAAGAATCACGGCCGGTTTGGCATATTCTGCCGGCTGAAAAGACAGCGGTCCGATCGAAAGCCAGCGCCGCGACCCATTATAGGCGTCTCCAAACAGAAGAACCGCGCCGGACAAAAACAGAGAAAGCAGATAGGCTGCCCCAGAAAAACGTCTCAGCACATGGTAATCAATGGAGGAAATTCCTGCCATCGCTGCCAGACCGAGCGTCATGGCAAAAAACTGTTTTTTCAGATACCAGGCCGCGTCGCCGAAGCGCACCTGGCCATTGTAGGCGCTGGCGCTCGAAAGCACCAGCAGGCCAAAGCCACACAGGAAGAGGATCGCAAGCGTCAGCAGACCGTCTGCCGTACCTCCAAAGAGCCGGCCGCCATAGCGTCCCTCCTGTCCCCAGCTCTCATACCCTTTGCCGGCCGACTGGCCGCCAAAGTGTACGCGGACATTTTCTCTCTCAGAATCCGGATTCCACTCCAGAGTATCACCTCATCCATCGAGTTGATTTACCAGTTCTTTAAATTGCCTGCCGCGCTCCTCATAATTCGGGAACATACCCCAGCTGGCACAGGCCGGTGAGAGCAGCACCGCGTCTCCACTGACCGCGTTTTCTGCGCAAAACGCCACGGCTTCTTGCAGAGAATCCTTGAGCACGCAGGCCTCAAATCCGCAGTTTTTCGCTGCCTCGGCAATTTTCTCTCTCGTCTGTCCGATCAATACCAGATACTTCACTTTTCCTTCAAATGCCTGAATCCATTCCTCGTAGGAAGAATTTTTATCATAACCGCCGCCGATCAGCAGCGTCGGACGGTTCATGGCCTGAATTCCTTTGATCGCGGCATCCGGGTTCGTTCCTTTCGAATCGTTGTAATAAACGACGCCTTTTTTCTCTGTCACATACTCGATCCGATGCTCCACAGCCTTGAATGCGCAGGCTGTATCGCGGATGACTTCTATGGGCACGCCGTAGGCAATCGCCATCCCTGCCGCCGCCATGACATTCTCATGATTATGACGGCCCAGAATATTCAGCTCATCCGTCGAACAGATGACGGTCTCTGTTTTGCCGTCGTTATAGCAGATCTGATTCTCTTTCAGGTACAGCCCCTTCTCCAGTGTATGCAGACTGCTGAAGAAAATGACCTTTGTCTTTAAGGTCTTTCCAAACTCCCGCAGGATTTCATCCTCATAATTTAAAACACAGGTATCCGTCTTGCCCTGGTTTTCCGTGATCCGTTCCTTGACCCTTATGTACTCCTCCATCGTGTGATGACGGTTTAAGTGATCCGGCGTGATGTTTAAAATTGCGCTGACCTTCGGCGCAAAGCCCTCAATTGTCTCCAGCTGAAAACTCGAAATCTCCGCGACCGTGATTGTTTTCTCTGTCATCTGATCCGCCACATCCGTATAGGGATTGCCAATATTGCCGACAACATAGACGTTATCCTTCCCGGTCTCCGCGCCGGAAGTATTCTCTTCCGCCCGCTCCCGCAGCCATTGTACATAGTTTTCCATTATCTCACCGAGCAGACTCGTGGTAGTCGTTTTGCCATTCGTTCCGGTCACCGCCAGAACATCGCCCTGTCCGCATTCCCAGGCAAGCTCCACTTCCCCCCAGATCCGCACACCGCTCTCCCGCAGCGCGTTCACCAGAGGCAGATCCGTCGGTACACCCGGGCTGAGGATTACCAGATTCAGCCCTCTGATCACCTCCGCCGGCAGCTCGCCCAAAATCACCTCCAGATGATCCGCCGCCTGGCTTTCGCGAAGGGACGTTTTCATATTCTGAGATGTCTCCGCCACTTTTTCGGCCAGAGCCACCCTGTCCAGCTGTTCATTTCCGTCATACAGAATCACTTCGGCGGCAGAAGCCCGCAAAAGCAGCCCTGCCGCGCCAATCCCGCTTTTACCCGCGCCAAATACCAGAACGCGGCTGTTTGTCAGATCCATAACTTACTCCTCCTTGAAAACTTTTTTCCTTACGCGAGCAGCAAAGCTGCTATTTTCCTCTCGCGCCTGTGTACATCAAAGTGCGTACAGCGCCAGCAGGCACAGGAACGCAGTCACTACCGTGAACACAGTCACGATTCTCGTCTCCGACCATCCGCAGAGTTCAAAGTGATGATGAATCGGCGCCATTTTGAAAAACCGTTTTCCGCCTGTCTTCTTAAAATAGGTCACCTGGATGATGACAGAAAGCACCTCGATCAGATAAACAAGGCCGATGATCAGAATAAAGAGCGGCATACGCAGCAGATAGGCGCTGCCTGCCACAAAGCCTCCCAGTGCCAGCGAACCGGTATCGCCCATAAACACCTGCGCCGGGTAAACATTGAACAGCAGAAAACCAATCAGCGCGCCTGCTACCGCGGCAGTCAGCGGCTCGATGCCTCCTCCGAGAACCATGGACGCGGCCGTAAAGAAAATCGCCACCATCAGAGTCACGCCACTCGCAAGCCCGTCCAGACCGTCGGTAAAATTTACGCCATTCACGGTTCCGATAATCACAAAGTATGCCAGCGGAATGGACAGATATTTAAAGAGCCCGCCAAACGAGTCTCCCGTAATCACGCCGCCCCCGCTAAACGGAATCAGGAGTTCCAGACAGGAATTGTCCATTTTCCAGATATAAATAATAAAAATTGTCGTCACAATAATCTGCCCGAGCATTTTCTGTTTCGGATACAAACCATCGGAACGGTGCATCACGACCTTCAGGTAATCATCCAGGAAACCAATGATTCCAAACCCCAGCGTCAGAAACAGTACCGGAATGATTCGCGGATAACGCCCAATAAAAAATAAGGAAGTAATTACGATGGCAATCAGCATAATCAGCCCTCCCATCGTCGGTGTACCGCCCTTTTTCAGATGAGACTGTACGCCTTCCGCCCGTTCCGTCTGTCCGACCTTCAGCCGCCGCAAAAATGGAATCACAAAGGGGCTAAGCGCTACGCTGATTGCGAACGCCGCCAACAGTGGAATAAAAATATCCGGATTCATGTACATACTCTTTCTCCTCCTTGTATACCGCGCGGCTGTTCGAAATCAATTTCCGCGCATCTACGCTTTTTCTGTTATTATCCACTTCAGCAGTGACAATACCAAACCAGATACTGCCCTGCAAAAACAGCAGAAATCTTTTCTCATCATGTCTCCGCCTGGTCAGCGGTTTCTGCTTTCTCAATTCCCAGGTAAGGCAGTATATTTTCAAAAATGTCCTTCACTACCGGCGCGGCAATGGTACCGCCGTAGTAAGTTCCCTGCGGATTGTTGATCACACACAAGCAAATCACCTGCGGATCGTCCGCCGGAGCAAAGCCGATAAAGGAAGAAATATATTTCCCCTGCCCACGCGGAAGTGTCTCGGACGTCGCGGTCTTTCCGCCGATCCGATAGCCTTCGATATACGCATTTTTGCCGGAACCGCCGTCTACGACCTGTTCCAGCAGATAACGCATGGTCTCGGATGTCTCCTCTGAGAGAATCCGCTCGTCCTCGTCATATTGGTACACCTCCAGCAGCGTACCATCCTCCGTCTTCACGCTCACGCCAAAATGCGGGGTGATGCGCGTACCGCCATTGATAATCGAACTGGCCGTTGTAATCAGCTGAATCGGCGTGATCTGGAACGACTGCCCAAAAGAAATCGTGGCAAGTTCCACCTGCCCCACGTTTTCTTTTTTATGCATGATCGTCGCCGCCTCGCCCGGCAGGTCTATCCCTGTCTTATCATTTAAACCAAACTGATTGAAATATTTGAAATAATTGTCAACGCCCAGGCGAAGCCCGACCTCGATAAAAACCGGATTACAGGAATTCTGCGCCGCCTCAAGAAACGTCTCCGACCCATGCCCTGCCGTCTTATGACAGCGAATCCGCCGATCATCCACCAGCTTATATCCCGGACAGTAGAACGTGTCGTCCAGTGTGACCACACCCTCTTCCAATCCGGCAGCCGCCGTGATAATTTTAAACGTCGAACCCGGCTCATAGGTATCGTTGATGCAGCCATTGCGCCACATCTGATTAAGTGCATCCTGAAGTTCTTCCCCGGTGAGCGCCGTCTCTGTCAGGGTCTCTTCTGCCGCATCTGTATCCCCTGTGCTGTCACCGGAAGAGGATTCCTCCCCGTAGTTGATTTCCAGAAACAGCTCCGTCAGGGTATACGGATCATTCAGATCAAACTCCGGCACATTGGTCATCGCGTAGATTTCCCCGTTCTGCGGGTTCATCACGATAATCGACACACTGTCCGCCTGCTTCTGCTCCAGCACATTACCGGCGGCCTGCTCCACATACTGCTGAATATTGTAATCGAGACTGATGACCAGGTCATCCCCCGCGATTG
Organism: Lachnospiraceae bacterium; assembly: GCA_021205305.1. Taxonomy (GTDB): domain Bacteria; phylum Bacillota; class Clostridia; order Lachnospirales; family Lachnospiraceae; genus Choladousia. The sequence goes on along the minus strand of JAJPXU010000105.1, from coordinate 30,487 downwards.
GCTCTACCCGCGTCTCCGCGGTATCCTCTATCTCAATCCCGCGCGCGTCCGTCAGCGTCAGGATCGTCCCCGGCGTCCCGGAAAGAACCTCTTCGTAGCGCACTTCCAGGCCAAGGATTCCCTGATTGTCCGCGCCCGTAAAGCCCAGCACCTTCGATGCCATGCTGCCAAACGGATAATAACGCTTATAGTCTTCATCGACCTTCACGCCATCCAGCCCGTAGCTGCGGATAAGATCGCCGGTCTCCTTGTCAACGTTGCTTTTGATCCGCTCCATTGAGCTGACCTTCTCTACCCGCGTCCGGACGGTTTCCTCTTCCATGCCAAGCGCCTCGCTCAGCATCTCGATAACCGCTTCCGCATCTGTGATCTGGCTATGTATGACCGATACCGTACAGACCGTCCGGTTATCTGCAAGCACCGTCCCATTGCGGTCCAGTATCCGGCCGCGGGCTGCCTTGATCGACCGCTCCCGCTCATGCAAATCTTCCGCCAGAGTCGCGTAATACTCTGATTTTCCAATCATCAGATACGCCAGTCTCCCGATCAGAAAGACCAGCGCCAGCATACATATCGCGAAAATCAGCAGAATCTTTCTGCGGTGGAAAGGTCTTGTTTTCTGCATAAATACTCCAGAGACATCTTGTTTTTATAGTTTATTCCGATCTCTGGCCATACATTCACCGTTTCCCGTACTCTATTCTTCTTCTTCGGCAATATCCGTCGGATCTACCAGGGTGGTGTCCGAATCGTCCGCAGAATTTTCATCCAGCGGCACCGCCATATCCGGATTCGTCGCGATTGACTCCTCCGTGTCATCATCCTCGCTGCTGCCGTCATCTGTCTCCACTGTAGAGACGGCGTTCATATATCCGTCATAGACCGTGCCGTCCTCATCTATATAGGCGCCTGCGATCACATTGCCATACTCATCCACAACTTCGCCGTCCACGACACGCGCATTGCTGTAGAGATTCCCATAAGAGTCAAATGCCTGGAACGTAGTTACGCTCGCTGAAGTATCCACTTGCTCGACGTCCTCCTCCGTCAGTCCCAGCTCAGCCAGCAGGCTGTCCGTAATCTCTTCGGTCGCCGTTAATCCCAGATATGGATAAACCTCCAGCGCAATGGCCTGGAAAATCTTCTGTGCATAGCTGCTGCTTGCCTGGTTTTCCACATTCGGCTCATCGACCACTACGTAGATGACCACTTCCGGGTCATTGATCGGCGCTGCACCGATAAAGGAAACCAGATACAGCCCATCCGCGCGTTCCCCGGTCTCCGAATCAATCTTTTCCGCCGTACCGGTCTTGCCGCCGACCCGATAGCCCGGCACACGGGCTGTCTTTCCGGTACCGTCCTCTACGACACTCTCCAGGTACTCTTTGAGCGTATCTGAGGTCGAAGTGGAAATCACCTGCTTCAGAAGCAGACTGGAATTATCTTTGACAATCGCCCCATCCTCATCGAGGATCTTGTCCACCACATGCGGCTGATAATAATAGCCCCCGTTTACGACCGCACAGAAAGCCGCGATCTCCTGGATCATCGTACAGGTAAAGCCCTGACCGAACGAACAGGTCGCCAGCTCTACCTCATTCATCTTTTCCTGTGTGTAAATCACGCCGGAAGATTCATTCGGCAGATCGATGCCGGTTTTCTGTCCAAAACCAAACAGCGACTGATATTTCAGGAAATTCGAAACATGCATTTTCGCCGCAATCTGCATCAGGGCATCATTGCAGGAATTTACCAATGCATCCTCCAGTGTCTCCAGCCCGTGTGCACCCGGATACACGTCGCAGTGAATCTCCGTATCTGTGACGTATTCCCCACCGTCACAGTAGTAGGTGTCATCCGTGGAGATCGCGCCGATCTCCAGTGCCGCCGCAATGGTAATCGGTTTATAAGTAGAACCAGGCTCAAAGCTGTCAGAAACACAGAAATTGCCCCACAGATCATAGAGGGTCGAGACATATTGTGTGATTTCATTCCCGGATTCGTCTGTGATGATCGTATCCTGCATCTCCTCGACTTCTTCTTCCGTATACCAGTCATAAATCACGCTGTCCGGATCTTCGAGATCAAAACTCTGATTTGTCGCCATCGCGAGAACGGCACCCGTATCCGGATCCATCACTACCACGCCGACATTCGCCGCCCCGTGCTTGGAAGTGCCGTCATCCGTATCATCGCCGTAGGTCTCATCAAACTCTGCGATCACATTCTCCACAATCTCCTGGATATTCACATCCAGCGTTGTCACCAGCGTGTAGCCGTTCTCCGGGGCGATTGTTTTGGTCTGGTATTCACTATCTTCATTCAGATAACCGAAAATCCGGCCGTTCGTCCCCTGCAGCTGCTCATCATAATATGCCTCCAGGCCGACAATCCCGTCCCCTAAACTGTTCGCAAACCCAATCGTATTACTCGCAAGCGAACCAAGCGGATAATGACGGACGTATTTCTCCTCAAAAGAAACTCCGGTCACCAGAGAACGGTTCTTTTTTTCCACTTTTTCCGCCTCACTCAGGTCATCCGAGGAGACATCCGCGTACTCATCAATATAATCCTCGTATGCTTCTTTTTCATCCGCAGTCAGATACTGTTCCTCGTCATCCGCTTTCACGGACAGCACCTGATACTGGCTGCTGGCCGTGCTCTCATCTGTGATCAGTTTCCGCAGCGCCAGTTCATCCAGGCCAAAGTATTCGCTCAGCACCGACACCGTCGGCTCCAGGTACGTATCTGCGTCCTCGTTGATCGCTTTGCAGTCCAGAACCAGGTTGTAGACTTTCTCACTGTAGGCAAGCACCCGCCCATTGGTATCCTGGATCTCCCCTCTGCGGGCGACCAGGGTCTGACTGTCATAATTATTCTGGGAAAGCACCTGTTTTGCATAGGTATTCCCTTTTGTCACATTAATATACGCAATCTGGATCAGTAAAACCACCAATCCCAACAAAACGAATCCAAATAAAGCCAAAAGCTTTACCTGCATTCGTTTTGAAAATCTACGCTCTTTTTTTACCCGATTTGCCAAATTGCTTCACCTACTCTTCCGGTATCTCGGAATATTGTCTGACGTAATCACTGGTCTGTGCCTCATAAGTCACCACCTGATCCGACGTGGCCAGCTGCATGCCCAGCTCCTCCGTCGTCACTTCTTTTATATGCGTCAGATCTACACTATTCATCACGCGATTGTATTCCGAGTCGTTTTCCAACACCGCGGAATCCAGCTCAGCGGTAAGAGACGCCACCTTCTCCTGAAGAAGCGTGTTCGCCGCGCGCAGCTGCAGAAAATTCACACATACAAATACCGTGACCACCGCCGCAGCTGTAAGGAAAAGCACATACCCCAAATTCATCTGGAGCGACCGCTCCCGATTCTTCCGGGTCGTCTGGCTGACAGAAATCGGCTCTTCCGGTTCCGGACGGGCAGCCACACGGAGCTGCCGCACCGTATTTCCATCCACATAGGTATAGGAATCCCCCTCTCCAGCCATAGCACTTTTCGTGTTCTTCCTTCTGCTGTTGTTTCGAGAAGTCCCCCTGCTGTATCTCTTTTCTGCCATGATTCTCTCCCGCTCTTACTTGCTAAATTTTCGTTGTCTTCGTTTATCTTCTACGTTCAGCAGATTTCCCGAATGATTCAAAAACGCGAAGTTTCGCGCTCTTCGCTCTGCTGTTCATCTCTAATTCTTCCTCTGACGGAACGATCGGCTTACGAGTGATCACCTTTCCCTTCGGCTTTTTCCCGCACACACATACCGGAAATTCTTTCGGACATGTACAGGGATTCTCCATATCCCGGAACTTGTTCTTCACAATCCGGTCTTCCAGCGAATGGAATGTAATCACGCAGATGCGTCCCTCCTCATTCAATAAATCCACCATACTTTCCAGAGACTCCTCGAGAACCTCCAGTTCCCGGTTTACCTCAATCCGTATGGCCTGAAATGTCTTTTTGGCCGGGTGTCCTCCTACTGCCCGCACTTTCATCGGGATCGCCGCTTTTATAACATGAATTAACTCCCCAGTTGTTTCCAGTTTTTTTTGTTCGCGGGCGTTCACGATATGTTTGGCAATATTCTTTGCGAACTTTTCCTCCCCATAATCGCGGATGACGCGGTACAGCTCCATCTCGCTATATTCGTTCACAACATCCATCGCCGTAAAGGTCTGCCGCTGATCCATCCTCATGTCCAGCGGAGCGTCCTCTCTGTAGGTAAAACCTCTCTCTGCCGTATCGAGCTGGTAAGAGGAGACCCCCAGATCCAAAATGACTCCATCTACAGATAACACACCAAGCTTACGGAGCTCGTCCTTCATATAGCAGTAATTGCTGCGTATAATCGTCACGCGGTCCTTAAACTCGTCTAATCGCCATGTAGCTGCCTCTATCGCGTCCTCGTCCTGATCAATCCCAATCAGACGTCCGCCGCCGGTCAGCCGTTTACATATTTCCAGGGAATGCCCACCCCCGCCGAGTGTACCATCTACATAAATTCCGTCTGGTTTTATCCGCAGTTCCTCAATGCTCTCGGAAAGAAGTACCGATCTGTGGTGAAATTCCATATAATCCTCCCCTTGCGGGTAAACCATAAATTTACAGATCAGTCATGCCATCCCAGACGGCCCTTCACGCCGCGGCATGACCCGTACAATAAGTTTACACCGCAGATCAATGGTCTTATATATCTAAGCCCAGATCTGACATCTGCTCCGCGATCTCATCCATATCGTCATAAGCATTGTTTTCCGTCCAGTCTGCTTTGTTCCAGATTTCAATACGATTCAGGTTCCCCGACAGTACCACATCCTTATCCAGCTTCGCAAATTCTCTTAAATTCTGCGGTAAAAGAATTCTCCCCTGCTTGTCCAGTTCGCATGTGGTCGCGCCGCCCATGAAGAAACGTGTGAATTTTCTGGCGTTCTTCTGTGTAAGTGGTAATTTTCGCAGCTTCTCCTCAAAGATCTGCCATTCATTTTTAGGAAAAGCAAACAGGCATCCATCCAATCCCTTCGTCACAATAAATTCATCGTCCAATAGTTCTCTGAATTTCGCCGGGATGATCAGTCTGCCTTTGGAATCAATCGTATGATTGTATTCTCCCATAAACATCATGACACACCTTCTTCGGAAAAACAGACGGTCAAAGAAACCTGCCGCCGGTATTTCTGTCTGCGGCACTCATCGGAAATCGTCTCCCCACAATTCCCCAATAAGTCACCACGAAGCACCACTTTCTACCACTTGCAACTTACTATACATTAATTTCCTACAAAAAACAAGCCTTAATTCACTGTTTTTTTGAAACTTGTGTGTCTTTCAAATTCAGATACAATATCTTGTAATAACAGTTCCGAACAGCAGGTTAAGTGCAATCGAGCAGGGGCGAAAAAGCCGCAAAACACCTTGCCCGGCCCTGCGCATAAAAAAACCGCCGCTAAAAACAGCGGCAGCCTTTCTTTTCTATATCATGCAATTGTAATTCCACAGTGGGGACGATTCCCATATCCAACTACGATTCCACGGTGGGGGCAATTCCCACATCCGGCTTCGATTCCACGGTGGAGGCAATTCCCACATCCGGCTGCGGTTCCACGGTGGGGACAATTCCCACATCCTCTTCCATATATCGCACAATCAGTTCATCTAACACCTGGCTTTGCAAATATGCTTCCTCTGTCATCCCCCGCTTCTCCACGAGAAGATTCAGCTTTTCTCTCTCTTCCTCAATCCTTCTTTGCAGCCTGGATTTGTTCCAGGTTCCTTCCTCATCTGCTATTTCCTTATTCTTCGTCTCCGACATTTCCATCGGACAACGTATCTTTTCTTTTTCCATTCTCTATCGTACTTCTCCATCTTCCCCCTGTCATCTTCCGCACCCACAGGCAAATGAGCATTACCAGCGAAAAAACCACCAAAATCGCCGACAGTGCCTGCGATACCGGAATACCGGTTCCGAACAAAATCAGCTGATCCGTACGCAGTCCTTCAATCCAGAATCTTCCCGCTCCATATAAGAGCAGGTAGAGCAGAAACACAACGCCATCCTCCGGCTTTTCTCTGCGATGCAGCCGCCATGTGACAAACAGCAGCACCGCCAGCACACCCAGATTCCAGAGTGATTCGTAGAGGAACGTAGGATGTACCTGAATATACTCTATCCCATCAATTGTCAGAATATGTGCACGCATCGTCTCCGTAATTTCCGAAGCCCTCACATCGCTGACCGGAAGCTGCATCGCAAGCAGGTTATCCGTATATTCTCCAAACGCCTCCCGGTTAAAAAAATTTCCCCATCTGCCCAGTGCCTGTCCCCACACCAGACCCACAGACATGGTATCCAGTGTCCGGCCGGCATTGAGTTTCCGTATATGGCAAAATACAAGTACTGTTGCCACACCGCCAATCACGCCGCCATAGATCGCCAGACCACCCTTTCGCAGATTAAAAATCTCGGCCAGATGACTGCTGTAATAATTCCAGGAAAACACAACATAGTAAATCCGCGCACAGACCACTGCTATGGCAATCGCGAGAATGCCCAGGTCAAAATAATCGTCCTCCTTCTGTCCGGTCGCTTTCGCCACCTTCATGACCAGAAGAAGCCCTGTCATCATCGCCACCGCCAGAACGACTCCGTAGCAGGCAATCGTCAGTCCCCCAATCTGAAAACTCTTCACCACATCTGTCAGAGTAATGCCTAAATGCGGAAAACGGATGGAACCTTCCATTGAAAAGATGCTGCCTCCTCTCTGCACAAGCATGAATCCGCTTGCCTTGGCTCACTATTGGTTGCGCAGCTACTCTGTAGATGCACAACGCAGGCCACGCCATCGTCTGAAAGACAATTCTGCATGGCGTGGCTTACCCGGTTCCATGACTCATCGTGTGAACGAACCGCTTCGCGGTTCCGCATCATTCGCTACGGACTTCGTCCTACGCTCATGATGCTCGTTCGCCAAATCTACGCGTCTTCACGCAAGCGTGAATCCGCTTGCCTTGGCTCACTTCGTTCACACATTAAACCGAAATAGAATCACGTCGCCGTCCTGCACGACATAATCCTTTCCTTCCAGTCCGACGAGACCTTTCTCCCGCGCTGCGGCCAGAGAACCACAGTCCAGCAAATCCCGGTAATTCACCACTTCTGCCCGGATAAACCCACGTTCAAAGTCTGAGTGAATCTTCCCTGCCGCCTGCGGTGCTTTCATTCCTTTTTTAATCGTCCAGGCACGCGTCTCTTTCTCACCCGCCGTCAGGAAACTCAAAAGGCCAAGCAGGCTATAGCTTGCCTTTATCAGTTTCTCCAAACCAGACTCCTGTAATCCCAGATCTTCCAGAAACATCTGCTTCTCGTCGTCTTCCAGTTCGGAAATCTCTTCCTCAATCTTCGCACAGATCACAAATACCTCACTGCCGGTCTTGGCGGCATAAGCGCGCACCTTGCCAACGTAATCGTTTGATTGTCCATCGTCAGCCAGATCATCCTCCGCGACATTCGCCGCAAAAATCACCGGCTTCGCCGTGAGCAGATTATATTCGGAAAGCCATTTCAGCTCGTCCTCATCATCCGTCTGATACGTGATCGCCAGCTGTCCGTCCTCCAGATGTGCCTTCAGCGCTTTCATCAGGGCAAGTTCTTTCGCCGCGGCCTTGTCATTATTAGCCGCACGTCCTGTCTTCGCCATACGGCGCTCCAGAATCTCCAGATCGGAAAAGATCAGTTCCAGATTGATCGTCTCAATATCCCGCACCGGATCCACAGAGCCGTCCACATGAATGACATTTGTATCGTCAAAGCAGCGTACCACATGAACAATCGCATCCACCTCACGAATGTTCGCCAAAAACTGATTTCCAAGTCCCTCGCCCTTCGACGCACCTTTCACCAGACCCGCGATATCCACAAATTCAATCACTGCCGGAGTTACCTTTGCCGAATGATACATATCCGACAACAGTTTCAGCCTCTCATCCGGAACCGCTACCACACCCACATTCGGGTCAATCGTGCAAAACGGATAATTGGCAGACTCTGCTCCCGCCTTCGTAAGAGAATTAAACAGTGTGCTTTTCCCCACATTGGGCAATCCTACAATTCCTAATTTCATTCTATCACTTACCTCCTGCAACCCTTTCTATTCTTTCGTAATCTTCGCTTAACTGTTCAGCCGTCCCAAGTCGTTTGTTCGTTGCTTCACGGCGATAAAGTCTCTTCTTTCATTAAGAACGCTATCTATAGTAAACGACGTAAGTCGTTTTACTTTGCGCCGGACGCAAGGCTGCGAAGCAACCATTCCTCATGCGTCCGTGTGCATCCTATATAGTGAATGGCAAAAGAATTTTGTCGTTCACTATATTATACACAAATTCGCGTTTAAATCAACACCACAAATGCGCCCTGACGCATTTTCGCGCCGGGCGCATATCCTGCAAAATGGTTCCCGAAAACAGCTTACCATCTTTTTATATCATGGTCCGTGCCGGATTCACATTTTTCATCAAAATCAAACAGTCTCCTTTTTTGACCTGTTCAGAAGAAAGTCCATTCATCTGAGCAATCTGCTGCGGCGTCTGGAAATACGCTTTTCCAATATCCCAGAGTGTTTCGCCCTCCTGGACAATGTAGCCGGTCAGGCCCGGCACAGCTTCCAGCTGCTTGGGCGTATAGTCTTTCTCCTGAATCTCGTGGATACAGCGCACCGTTCCGGAGCGCACGGCAAACAAATTTAATCCGATCGCAGCACGGACATCAATCTCTTCACTGTCTGACATAGTGGCAGAGAGCTGATCCAGATTTGCCGTTAATGTGTAGCGGCAATTTTCATCAATTCCCTGTGCCTCGGCGATGTATGTGAAAGGAATGGTCCCTTCCAGCACGGCAAACGGCATGGTGTCGTCCGCAGAAATATAAAGAATAGAGACGGAAAGTGCGCCCTCGATTTTGATTCCGCCCTCGGTGCCCGCCCCATGCGAAGCATCTTTCAATGGGCGGGCAGGCGTTTTCATGATCTTTGTCAGGTCAATCCGGGCAGTTCCGCCGCAGTGGCAGATTTGCAGGATACGAGGCTTTGCGCTTTGAATGCGGATTTTGCCCTGCGCTTTGCATTTCGATTCGTTTCGCATGACCAGCATTTCATAAGTCTCCTCTTCTGTCGTAAGTTCCAGATTCTTCTCTGGGGAATAGATGTCGGCGAGAAGCTCTGCTGTGTCTGTCCCGTACAGGCGAATGTTAAGCTCCAGCATTCCTTCCAGATGCAAGGTTCGAAGTTCTCCATCGATGTCCTCTTTGGCGGTCAGGTCCGCTCCGGCAAGAGTTACCTCGATGTCCGGTACAAGCCCTGAAGCAGCTCCGGCACAGGCAAGCTCTCCTTCGACCGGTATCGTCTGCTCGATCCACTGCAGGCTCTCCTTCTCATCCTCTGCCCGATAAAGGACAAACAAGAACAGACTTCCCTGCACAGTGAGTTTATCGGTATCCAGGTGCGTCCGGCAGCCGCGAAACTGCACGTCTTCCCAAAGAATTTCCCGCATATCCGGCTTGTTTGACGGGAGCTGTACATCCTCTTTCAGACGCAGGATGTCTTTGTTCTGTACCTCCAGCTGCAAGTATTCCAGATGCTGCTTTTTTTCACACAGCGGCAAAGGAGTGTTTTCGCTCTGTTCCTGGCGCGTTTCTGCCGCAGCTGACAAGTCATATATTTCATCTACGGACGCGTCGAAGCTCACCAGCGCACGGACGGCCAGCTTCCTCGAATTAATCAGCGACACGTTCAGGTCCTCCGTCTCATGACGGACCCGCACAGCCTCTCCCGGTTCAAGACCTTCAATGGCAAAATTTTCGTCAATCGGCAGTTTTGTATCCAGACGATGTATCCGCCGTTCTTTTGTGTCATCCATGTATAAAATGCTTACCTCCATAAAGCCGTCCAGACAAAGTTTCCCTTTTTCTGCCCTTGTGTGTTCCAGCGTCACCCGTTCCCGGCTCTGAATGATCATTTCTACATCCGGGCATACATCCGGCACGTTGAAATCCTCATCCAGAGTAAGCTGCGTACCCGCATGCTTTGACTGGCTGCACATATGGATGTTTTTCATTAATAATTCCATGATTTCCGACTCCCTTCCATAACTATGTATGAGACATTTTACTTGGCAATTCCTGGTGGAAACTCTTCCTTTTCTCAGTCAATCACTACTTCTTTTTCCGTCGAAACAATCTTCACGACGAGATACGGATAAGAAGCTTCTTTGGAAAGACTTTCCGTATCCTGTGGTCCGATCAGTCTGGTGTCAAACCATAGCGTTTCCTCATCCTCTGCGCACTCTGCCACCGCGACGCTGTAGCCTCCGGTGGACTGCTTCCCATACCCCCGGATCAGATACATTTCCTCCCCGTCCGTCCAGGTCAGACGCATCTCACTTTCTTTGTTTTCCTCGATGATGGCCAGAAGTTCCTGTGGCAGTTCTTTGCCGGTCATTACAGAAAAATCCACTTCCGTCCGCTCCCCGTTCTCCGTTTTTCGGCACCCCGCCAGGAGAACCGCGGCCAGACAGCAAAGCAGCAGCAGACGTCCAAGATACACCGCTGTCCGGGGTCTTTGGGGGAAAATGCTCCTTTGAAAACTGTTCTTTTGAAAATCGCTCTTTCGAGGGTTGTTTTTCCTGTACGCATATGGTTTTTTCATTTCGTCTCCGGGGCTTAGGCTTTCTATTATTCTTATGCCTTACCAGACAAATTTATTCTATTGTCTGTAAACGAACGACAATTTTCCATTGCCATAGAAGAACTTTTTGAGTATAATTTGAAATAACCAGTCCAGAGCAGCATCAAAATGAAAAGATAAATACTCTGGACAACCAAAGCAACAATACTATATCACTTACGAGGAGATTACTTTATGACTGCTTATACTGCTCCATTTTCGGTGGAACCGATTGAAAAGCCAAAGCACGTACGCTTAAGCGGCATTTTGGCTCACCCGACGTCTTTTCCGTCTCCGTACGGGATCGGGGATCTCGGTCCGGGCGCTTATGATTTTGTAGATTTTCTGGAAAAATCCGGCCAGCATCTGTGGCAGGTACTGCCGCTTGGCCCGACCGGTTTTGGAGATTCGCCTTATCAGGGTCCGTCCGCATTTGCCGGACAGCCGCTCCTGATCAGCCCGGATCTGCTGATAAAAAAGAACCTGCTGACAAAAGAAGACGTAGCGGATATGCCCGAATGGGATGAGAATAAAATTGATTACGGTCCCGCGATTACATTCAAAAATATGCTTTTGAAAAAAGCCTGGACTTCTTTTTTACATACGCCGGACAAAACAATGATTGAAGATTTTGAGGCCTTCTGTGAGGAACAGAAAAGCTGGCTGGATGATTATACTCTTTTTATGGCCTGCAAGGACGCGCAGAAGGGCATCTCCTGGCTGGAGTGGGAACCGGAATACCGGGATCCCTCAGAGAAGCAGAAAAAGGCGCTGCGCGCCGAGTTTGCCGAGCAGATTCGCTACTATGCTTTTCTGCAGTTCCTGTTCCAGGAGCAGTGGGACGCACTGCGCACCTACGCGAATGAAAAAGGGATTCAAATCATAGGCGATATTCCGATTTTTGTCTCGCCGGACAGCGCCGATGTGTGGAGCAATAAAAAGCTGTTCCAGCTGGATGAGAAGGGCTACCCGAGTAAGGTGGCGGGCGTTCCGCCTGATTATTTCAGCGCGACCGGCCAGCTCTGGGGCAATCCGCTCTATGACTGGGATTACCACGAGGAGACCGGCTATAAATGGTGGATTAACCGCGTGCGCCGCCAGCTGTCGCTGACCGATTACCTGCGCATTGACCATTTCCGCGGTTTCGAGGCGTACTGGGCCGTTCCGGCAGGCGAAGAGACCGCCGTCAATGGCCAGTGGGTGAAAGGGCCGTGTGAAAAACTGTTCCGTGCAATTGAAAAAGAGCTTGGCGAGGATCTCCCGATCTGGGCGGAGGATCTTGGCGTCATCACGCCGGAAGTCGAGCATCTGCGCGATTCGCTCGGTTTCCCGGGCATGAAGGTGCTGCAGTTTGGTTTTGGCGACATGAATGACACAACCTACATCCCGTTTTATTATACGACGCCGAACTGCATCTGCTACACCGGCACCCATGACAATGACACAACTGTCGGCTGGTACCGGTCACAGCCAGACATCATCCAGGACCGAATCCGCCGTCTGGCGAATGCGGACGGCAACAATGTCGGCCATGATTTCATCTGCTTTGCCATGGGCAGCATCGCGAAATATGCGATTTTCCCGTTCCAGGATGTGCTGCAGCTCGGCAGTGAGGCGCGCATGAATACCCCTGGCGTTGCGATGGCAAACTGGGCATTCCGCTTCAAAAAGAGCGACTTGCATGATGGGCTCGCGAAGTGGCTGTTGGAAGTAACGAAGTTGTACGGAAGATACCAGAATTAAATGTAACTGTTCAGTACCTTCACAGCAAGTGTGAAGTACTGTCCTGAACAATTACAATTGAATTACATGATATATCATGCGCGTGGGTACAAAACATTTTACCGATATGCACGGGCGTCCCACGCACACCAGGCTAAAACAAAAGAGGCGACTTTTTCATGATTCGTTTTATTTTGATCATAGCTTTCGTAACCTGCTTTCTGATTGCGTCCATTCCGATTTTTCTGGCGGAATGGCTGATCGGAAAGCGCTGGCCCGACGCGCGGGACATCAGCTCCCTGCGGATTGTCCAGTGGGCGCTGAAGGTGATTGCGTGGCTGGCCGGGACCCGGCTTACTGTGATCGGGGAGGCGCATGTGCCAAAAGACACGCCTGTCCTGTACATCAGTAACCACCGCAGTTATTTCGATATTATCCTCACCTACGCGCGCTGCCCGCGCCCGACCGGCTATGTCGCGAAAAAGGAAATGCTGAAGATCCCGCTGCTCTCCCGCTGGATGAAGTTTCTGCACTGTCAGTTTCTTGACCGCAGCGATCTGCGCGCGGGGCTGAAGATGATTCTCTCCTGTGTGGATCTCATAAAAAATGGCGTCTCCATCACCATCTTTCCGGAAGGAACGTGCGGCAAAGGCAGCAGTGAACTGGAGATGCTGCCCTTCCATGAAGGTTCCTTTAAAGTCGCGACCAAATCCGGCTGCCCGATCATCCCGATCGCAATCAGCGGGTCCTCTGCGATCTTTGAAGACCATAAGCCATACGTGCGCCGCAGGGACGTGACGATTGAATACGGTGCGCCGATCTACCCTGCACAGCTCTCCAGAGAAAATCAGAAGGCGCTCGGAAAGTATACGCAGGAGGTCATTGAAGGAATGCTGCGGAGGCAGCTGCAAAGGAGATGATCTATATGACACGCCTTGGGCAAATGTTGGTGGATGATGGTATTGAAAAAGGCATTGAAAAAGGCAAAGCACAGGAAAATGAAGATATGTGTTCTTTGATCCGAAAGCTGCTTGACAGCAATAGAATAGACGATTTAAAAAAAGCAACAGAGGATAAGACTTATTGTCTGAAATTAAAAGAAGAATTCAACATTTGATTATATGTATGAGTATACGGAGGAACTCTTGTTCCTCCATTTTTTATGCACACTGTCGCAGAAGGAAATCTCTCCGTTCACAATTATCGGATAAACATTTTGCAAAATATATATTGCATTCATCGCTTTAAAGTGCTACACTTTAAAGCATCGGAATTATAAATGAATTTTCAAATATACGCATTAGTGAGGATCGCAAAAAAATGAATTCATACAAATGGCCATATAAGAATGAAATCGGGCAGGAAGAAACAGTTACCAGCGAGATTCTGGTCCTTGGAGGTGGTCTTGCCGGATGCTACGCCGCAATTGCAGCTGCCCGGCGCGGGAAATCCGTTGTTCTGGTAGAAAAAGGCGCGACGGAACGCAGCGGAAGCGCCGGCAGCGGCTTTGACCACTGGGAAAGTGCCTGCACGAATCCCTGCTCCAAAGTAACACCAAAGGAAATCGCAGAGGCTTATGTCCGTGAACAGGACGGCTACAGCAATGGAATCGCCCATTATATCGAATGTCGGGAAGGCTATGACCGGCTTCTGGATATGGAACAGTTCGGTGGAAAGATCCGAGATACAGAAGATGAATTCAAAGGAGCGGAATTTCGGGATGATGAGACAAAGCTGATGTTTGCCTATGATTATGCCAACCGTTTTACGCTTCGCGTATGGGGTTCGACCTTTAAGCCTTCTTTATATAAAGAGTTGCTCCGCCTCGGAGTGAAAATTTATGACCGCACGGAAGCAACCGCTCTGATGACGGAGGTGAAAAACGGGAAAAAACGCGGAATCGGCGCTCTCGGTATGAATGTACGTACAGGGAAGTTTCTGATCTTCCGTGCGAAGGAAACAATTCTGACTATGTCAAGACCCGCACGCATCTGGCTGTTCAACCCGGATCTGGTCGGACTTTGTGAATTTCGTCCAACACAGAGTATCGGCAGTGGACACGCGATGGGATATCGCGCTGGAATCGAATTTACAATGATGGAGAAATCCGTCAAAGCCGAATTCTCTTCTTCTGGCAGAAGCTTTCCGCCATACGGAACTGGCAATAATCACAATACATGGTACGCGGCAACGATGGTGGATGCCAGAGGCGTGGAAATTCCCTATGTAAACAGGGATGGTGTGGAGCTTAAAAGCGTGTCTGAACGCTACTACCCTGCTCCGGGACAGAAGTTTTTCCTGAAAGGCGGCGTGATTGACAATCCGAAGTATGAATACCGGGGACCGGAAACGCTACCATTTGACGAGTTAATGCGGCGCGGCTACCAGCTTCCGTTTTATGCGGATCTGAGCCGAATGCCTGAAATGGAACGCAAGGTCATCTGGGGCATGATGGTCGGTGAGGAAGGCAAGACCAAAATCCCAATTTATCAGAACTACACTGAGCGAGGCTTTGACCCTGAAAAGCATATGCTCCAGAGCTATGGAAATGGCTGGCAGTCCGCGGAATTTCTCGCACAGGAGAGGCAGTTATTCGGCGCTCCCGGCGGCATCATTACAGATTGGGATCTGAAGACTAATATTGAAGGCATTTATGCGGCGGGCGACCAGCTTTTTGCTTCTGACTGTTGTGGTTATGCCTGCGCGACTGGATATTATGCCGGCCGTAAGGCCGTACGAGCCTCGGAAGGGACGGATTTTGGACTGATCGACCGTTCCTTCTGTGAAGCGGAAAAGGAGCGGCTCTATCATCCGCTGAACGTGGAAAATGGTATGGACTGGCGGGAACTGAATATGGCAATTTCCAAGGCGATGCAAAATTACTGCGGCGGTGTCAAATGCAAAGATCTGCTGATGGAAGGCCTGGATCTTTTGAAGCAATATGAAACAGATGTAGTACCACAAATCACTGCTTCGAACCCGCACGAACTGATGCGTGCACACGAGGTATTTGATATTCTGACCGTCTCCAGGCTGATTTTGGAATCCTGCCTGCTGCGGGAATCCAGTTCAGCTCCTCTCTTCTTTGAACGAAGTGACTTTCCGCAGATGGATCCGCCGGAAAACGACCTTTTTATCACGATTCGTCTGGATGAAAACGGAAAGGTGGTAAAAGGCACTGTCCCAAAAGGATATTTTGGCGATCTGGAAACGGAATACGAGAAAAGAAACCAGGATTATATCAGAGGTGAGAAATAATGGAAAAAGAACTCTATGCTTCCACTATCCCTTGCAGCGCCAGACCATTGGTCTTTGACGAGGCAAAATGTATTGGCTGCAACCGCTGCGTCAACATCTGCCAGGTAGATATTCTTCTCCCAAACCCGGAAAAAGGAAAACCTCCGGTCGTCATCTACCCGGGAGAATGTTACTATTGTGGTTGTTGTGTCATGGTCTGTCCCAAAGATGGCGCAATCCGTCTGCGGCATCCACTGATGAATCAGGCGAAATTTGTTCCGGTACGGCACTCCGTCGACAGAAACCCTGTATCGGTCGATGACTCCGGAAAGGAGCGAAAATGGCAAAATATATAGCAAAACGTATTTTGATGGGCGCCCTCAGCCTGCTTGCCCTCACTATGGTGACTTTTTTTCTTACCAGGCTGATGCCCGGGAACCCGTTTGATATCAACAATGTCTCCCAAGAAATACAGGATCGGCTTATGAGCTATTATGGCTTAGACCGGCCGATATGGGAGCAATTTCTTCTATATCTGAATAATCTCCTACATGGAAACCTGGGGATTTCTTATAAAAAAGTCGGTACGACTGTGAATGAGCTGATTGCTATGGAGGCGCCTTATACCATACGTCTCGGAGCCATTGCCTACGCAATTGCCCTCGTACTCGGCACAATTATCGGTATCGCAATGGCTGTCACCAAAAAAGAAGCTGTACGCGGAGGACTGATGGTACTCACAGTTCTGGGTATCAGCATTCCGAACTATGTGCTGGCACTGATGCTAATGCTAATCTTCGGCGTTATGCTCCAGATGTTCCCAGTGGTAGGATTGACCAGCTGGAAGCATTATGTATTACCAGTAATCACTCTATCCGTGTATCCCATCGCCCAGATTTCCAAGCTGGTAAAGAGCAGCTATACAGAGGCGATGTCAGAAGACTATGTCATTATGGCGAAGGCTAAGGGATTAGGGCCAGCGCGGATCGGGTTTGTCCATGTCCTGAAAAATGCAATGATCCCGGTGATCACCATCTCCGGTCCTATGATCGCGTTTCTGCTCACAGGCAGCTTTGTTGTAGAAAATATTTTTACTATTCCAGGTATCGGACGGGAGTTTGTCAATTCAGTCAGCAACCGGGACTACACGGTCATCATGGGGCTGACGGTTTTTCTGGGTATCATCCTCGTACTCTGCAACCTGGTTTCGGATATAATCTGCGCAATTGTTGACCCGAGAATAAAACTGGAAAGGTGAGGTCATTTTATGCTGAAACCGGAAGAATACTTTGAACCGCTCAACGATTCAGAAAAAAATGATGAATACATCCCAATGGAAAGCAAATCCTTTGCCAAAGATGTATGGGAACGTTTTCGTCACAGTAAGAGAGCCATGGTCGGATTGATTTTACTCACAATCATCGTTCTGTTTGCTGTGATCGGACCATTCATTTCTCCTTATCCATATGATGGAATGAATACTTCCATCGCAAACAATGGTCCATCCCTGTCTCACTGGTTCGGGACAGATCAGATGGGACGTGACGAGTTTACGCGAGTACTCTATGGCACACGGATCAGCCTGATGATTGGCTTTGTAGCGACCTTTGTAAATGTTCTCATCGGTGTAATCTATGGCGGGGTAGCAGGATATGTCGGCGGAAAAGTGGATATGATTCTGATGCGGATTATGGATGTTATTTATTCCATCCCGGCCATGATCTACATTATCCTGATTATGCTGATTCTGGGATCGAATGTCTATAGCGTTATGATTGGCATCTGTGTGAATGGCTGGGTTAATATGGCCCGCCTGGTTCGCGGTCAGATCATTTCTCTAAAAGAGCGGGAATTTGCTATCGCGGCCTATGTGCTTGGCGCTTCCAGAAAAAGAATTTTGTTTAAGCACTTGCTGGTCAATACACTGGGACCAGTCATTGTCACAGCAACGCTGATGGTACCGCAGGCGATTTTCAATGAGGCATTCTTAAGCTTTATCGGCATAGGCATCTCTGCCCCACAAGCGAGCCTGGGTACGCTCGCGCAAGACGCCAAAATGCGTCTTGCCATGTATCCGATGCAAATGGTCTATCCGGTGGCTGTCATCTGTCTGGTGATTTTCTCACTTAATTTCATCGGCGAAGGCCTGGAAGATGCACTGAACCCGAAAGGAAGGAAGTAATGGACGCGCTGCACAAAGAACTTCTTACCATAGAAAATCTGAAGGTTGATTTTGAGACCGGACAGGGGACTGTACATGCGGTCAGGGACGTCAATATTAACCTGACTACCCGTGAAATTCTGGGAATTGTCGGTGAATCCGGTTCCGGCAAATCTGTCAGTATGCTCTCTTTGATGAACCTTTTGGCGGAGAATGGGCGAATTATCTCAGGGAGTATCCGTTTTGAAGGCCGGGAGCTTTCTCCCGCGAAGCTGCAGACGAAAGCAGAGAAAAAAGCTCATGAGAAGATGATGATGGACATCCGCGGCAAAGAAATCGGAATGGTTTTTCAGGATCCGATGACTTACCTGAATCCGGTGTTGAAAATCGAGACACAGATGACCGAGGGCATCCGCAAGCATCTGCACTGTTCAAAAGAAGAAGCCAGGAACCGCGCGGTAAAGCTTCTGAAACAAGTCGGAATTTCCAACCCGGAAAAGCGTCTGAAGCAGTATCCCTATGAGTTCTCCGGCGGAATGCGCCAGAGAATCATCATTGCAACCGCACTCGCGTGTGAGCCAAAGCTGTTAATTGCGGATGAGCCAACTACTGCCCTGGATGTAACTGTACAGGCTCAAATCTTAAAACTGATCGAATCATCTGTAAAAGAAATGGGTGCCAGTGCTATTGTCATTACGCATGACCTGGGTGTCGTCGCCGAACTCTGTGATCGAATTGTAATCATGTACGGCGGTGAAATCGTCGAACAGGGAACGGTCAGGGAAATTTTCAACAATACCAGGCATCCGTACACAAAAGGGCTTCTGAACAGCATTGGTAAAGTAGAAGCAGAGCGAACGCCATTGCGCTATATTCCGGGTACACCGCCTAATCTGCTTCATCTGAATTCTGGCTGCACCTTCTGCAGCCGATGTGAAAATGCGATGAAAATCTGTAAGGAATACAAGCCCTGCTCTACGGAATTTTCTGACGGGCACAGCTGCAAATGCTGGCTATACTGCAAAGAAAAAGCCGCGGATATCGTCGCTACCCAGGACGCGAAGGGAGGCTGCCAGATATGAGCGAAGCCACAATACGTGTGGAGCATTTAAAAAAATTTTTCCCTGTAAAAGGAAAGCTCTTTGGGCCGAAGCAATACGTACAGGCGGTAAATGATGTCAGCTTTTCTATACAAAAAGGCCAGACGCTCGGTATTGTCGGCGAGTCTGGCTGCGGAAAAAGCACCCTTGGACGTACCATTCTGAAAATATACGAACCGGATTCCGGAAAAATTTTTTTCGAGGGAACGGATATTACTGCTCTGAACCAAGCACAGATGCATCCCTGGCGCAAGAAAATGCAGATGATTTTCCAGGATCCTTATGCAAGCCTCAATCCTCGTTTCACGGTAGGCGAAATGATAGAAGAGCCAATGAAAATCTATCAGATGTATGATAAAAAAGAGCGTGCCGAACGTGTCCAGCAACTGCTTGCACTGGTCGGCCTGAAGCCAGACCACATCCGCCGCTATCCATATGAATTTTCCGGCGGACAACGCCAACGCATCGGGATTGCCCGTACACTTGCCCTGGACCCGGAATTTATTGTATGCGATGAGCCCTTTTCCGCTCTGGATGTTTCGATACAGGCGCAGATTATCAATTTACTGGAAAAAATTCAGGACGAAAGACAGCTTACCTATATTGTCGTTGCCCACGATCTGAACGCTGTGCGCCATATCAGTCATGCGATCGGCGTCATGTATCTCGGCCATCTGGTCGAGATTGGCCCCGCTGAAAAGATATACAGGGAGCCTCTGCATCCTTATACCAAAGCGTTGATCTCCTCGATCCCAGTGGCAGATCCTGACACCGCAGGGATGATGAACCGCGTCATTCTTGAAGGAGAAGTGCCAAGCCCGATCCATGTACCATCTGGCTGTCCCTTTTCCACAAGATGCAAATACTGCACAGAGCAATGCCGGGAGAAAATGCCGGTTCTAAAGGAGGTGGACGACCGAAAAGTAGCATGCACACTGTATGAATAAGCATCAATACATTACTGGTCACATCTAAAGCAACTGAAGAAACGCAATTTTCGCCGATTGTGACCTGTAACCACTATTTGCCATAAAGGCACATCAGAAAAGGAGAATACCATGAAAAAAATATCAAGAAGAGAATTTTTACGCGGTGCAGCGGCATCATCCGTTATAGCCCTTGTCACCCCGCTCGGCGTCAACGCGGAATCTGCCGGAGGTGAAATCACCATCGCTACTGTTTCTTCTACAGGAGGATTAGATCCGGCAGGGTTTGCTCTGGATATGTGGACAGAATACGCGAAACTTTGTACAGACGGTCTGGTCAGCTATGATTCGGACGGGTCTATTATCTATGAATCTGCAGAAAGCTATGAAATCAGCGACGATAATCTCGTCTGGACCTTCCATCTTCGTGAAGATGCAAAGTGGAGCGATGGCTCTGCGGTCACTGCGGCAGACTTTGTGAACACCATCCAGCGTGCGCTTGACCCCAACAATGGAAACGCAATCTACGCCAATATGCTCTATAATATTGTAGGGGCTGAGGAATATAATACCGGAGACGGCAGCCTGGACGACGTAATGGCTGTGGCGGTCGATGATTATACGCTCCAGTTTACTCTGGATCAGCCTTGCTCCTACTTTCTGAAAATGATGTCTATGCCCGTTTTCTATCCTTCCAAGGCCGGACTAGCCACCAATGACAATGAAAGCTGGTATAAAGATCCTTCCACTTCTCTCGGCAATGGTGCCTTCTGTCTCGAGTCCTACACAGAAGGCGTCGGGTATTCTGTAGTAAAAAATGAATACTACTATCAGGCAGATAAGGTTGGCCTTGACCGAATCACGGTACAGTTTATCAGCGACCAGACTGCTCTTCTGTCCGCTTACCAGACTGGTGAAGTAAATGTTGTCACGGGACTTCCGGACTATGTGCAGGATCAGTATACAGAAGAGACCGGCCTGTTTATCTGGACTATGCTTACCTCCAAATTCATTCTGCCAAACCTGAGTGTTGCTCCACTGGACGATGAAAGAGTCCGCGAGGCAATCGCACTCGCATTGAACCGTGAGGAAATCTGTAGTGTCATCGGTTCCGACTATATTGCTTCTGTCAATTATGTGGCTGAATATATGCTCTCCACTATCAGCGATGAATATTTCAAAGATGAGCAGGATCCTCTGTTTACCGAGGATGAGGAACGCGCAAAAGAGCTTCTCTCCGAAGCTGGTTATCCGGATGGTGAAGGCTTCCCGACGCTGACCTACAAATATCCGAACAGTGAAAAGGATTCTCTGATGGCACAGGCGATTCAGGCACAGCTCAAGAGCGTACTGAACATTGATATCGAGCTGGTCGGAGAGGAAGACGAGGTGTACGCGCAGGAGAAAAAAGACGGCAGCTATGAACTGATTCGCCACAGTTGGACCGCAGACTACAACGACCCGATTAATTTCCTGAATCTTTACACCAGTGATTCTACTTCCAACTATAATGGGGTAGCAGACGAAGATTTTGACACAGCAATCTCGAATTCGGATCTGACCACTGACGTAGAAGAGAGGAATCAGTATCTGCATGACGCGCAGAACATCCTGGTAAGCGACAATTTCTATGTCATCCCGGTCGTTACACAGGTATATATCTGCCTCATTGACCCATCTATCACTGGCGTGACTACCAACGATAAGGGCGAGCCGATGTATCGGTTTGCAGCATTGAACGCGTAAGTCAGTAGTGATAATCCATTTGCCATGTTTCTGGCGGGATGTGCAATCTCATCCCGCCAAAATGTTCACTTGACGTTACCGGAAATCCATCTTATTATAAGAATGCATTTCATCGCAAGCGAAATGTCATCGTTTCGATCTGTTTTTCACTGCACTCAACGGCTTAGAACAACACAAAAATATATTACAGAAGGGATTTTCATCCATGCCATTAAATAAAGCCACACTTTCCGACCAGATATACGAGATTCTCCGTGCCGACATTCTTTCCCGGAAAATTGCCCCCGGAGCCAAACTGACCCTGAAAAACCTCAAGGAACAGTTTGAAGTTAGCTCCACGCCGATTCGCGAAGCACTGACACGCTTGACGGATGACGGGCTGGTTCGCTATTATTCGAATATCGGTGTAAACGTGATTGAACTGTCCCGGGAAGATCTGAAAGAGCTTTATCAGTTCATGGGCGACCTGGATCGCCTCGCGATTCTTTACAGCGCTGCTCACCCGGATCAGGCAGCCATCTGCCAGGAGCTGGAAGAAGCAGTTACCTATACTTCTGAATTAGATTCTGCTATGGAAGCAAATACGCAGAACTGGATTTATTATTCGGATCGTTTTCATCTGATTTTCTATGATTACTGCGGGAACAGCCGCCTGAAAATGGCTGCGGAGAAGCTGCGCAGTCAGCTGACGATTTTTTCCAATATTTATGAGACCGAGCCGGAGGCACAGTCTCATATTGCAGAACAGCATATGCAGATTTTTGAAGCTTACCGAAGTGGTGATTTTGCGCTGGCGGGCGACCGGATGAAAGAGCATCTGAACGATTCCATGCGGTATGCGATTGCGCATGCAATCGAGTAGGAGGCGGCCTTCTGTCTCCTACTCGCCTTATATATTTTTATTTTTCTCTTAATTTATCCCGGGAATGTCTCAATTGCGTACAAGGGCAGGTTTAGCAGCCAGTCCTGCCGCCGGTAGTCGGACATCGACGTCCGCACAGCCAGCTTGGGCTGATATTTTTCATAGTAAGCCCGCAGGCTTTTCGCCCGTAAGTTCTCTTCCGCCTTTACTTCAATCGGAATGATTGCCTCCCCCGTATCCGCTATGAAGTCGATCTCACAGGTACCGCGGTCATTAGTATAATAATAGAGATTCAGATCCTCAATTGTTTTCAGCTGCTGTAATACAAACTGCTCCGTCAGGGCTCCCTTAAATTCCACGAACAAATCGTTTCCATCCAGCAGTGTCGTTAGTCTGAGTCCAACCATGCAGGAAAGCAAGCCCACATCCACCAGAAATAGCTTGAATGCTTTCAGGTCTTCATAGGCTTTGAGCGGCAATCCGGGTGCATTTACCCGACTCACTTTGTGTACAAGTCCGCAGTCTGACAGCCACATAATCGCGGTCTCATAGTCCTTCGCTCTCGCACCTTCACGCAGAAGTCCATAGATAAACTTTCGATTCTCCTTCGCAAGCTGTGAAGGAATGCTGTTCCAGACCAGCCGGATGCGCGGAACAATCTCGTTTGGCGCGTGTTTGGAAAAATCCTGCTCATAATCCGAAAGTATCTGCTGCTGTATCTTCCGAACCTCATTGAAATCCCGATTTTCGGCAAATCTCGCAACCACCTCCGGCATTCCCCCGACATAATAATACTGTTTCAGAATATCCGTATACACAGTTCGAAACGTCGTAATTAGACAATAATCCCGTTTTTCCAGAAGTTCTGCATACTGCTCTTTCCCGACTGCCATCAGAAATTCCTGAAAAGACAACGGCCAAAGGCGGAGGAAATCTACCTTACCTACCGGAAAGGACGTCCCCTCGTGCAGCGCAATCCCAAGAAGCGAGCCGGCACATACAATCTGATATTCCGGCGCGTTTTCATAAAAATATTTCAGGCTGGTGAGTGCCTTTGGAACTTCCTGCACTTCATCAAAAATCAGCAGAGTTTTCTGCGAGTCAATCTTCTTCCCAATATAGATTTCCATCCCCATGATCAATCGCTCAATATTCAGATCCGCGGAAAACAGCTCCTCCATTTTGCTGTTGTGGTCAAAATTAATGTAGGCCACATCTTCATACTCCTGCCGTCCAAATTCTTTCATAAGCCAGGTCTTTCCGACCTGTCTGGCACCTTCTATGATGAGTGGCTTGCGATATTTACTCTTTTTCCATTCTCTTAATTTTTCTATTGCAAAACGATACATCTCATCACCGCCTCGTCTAATGATAAGTTTTCTGTTTTCCCTGTCAGTATATGCTTTTGCAGCAAAAATTACAACGTTTTTTTGTCGTTATTTACATTTTTTCCATAGGAAATTTTGTATGGCATGATCAGGACACCATCCCGGATTCCGTCGGGCAGGTGCAGCCTGCCATATCCTGCCCATCTGCGCCGTTTCTGAGCACCAGAACGATTTCCTGCGAAGCCATTCGCAAGCGTAGACTGCGTCCTTCGTCAGCAGGAAATTATCTCTCGCAGCCCTGCGTACAGACACTGAGGGGAAGCTTTCGCTCCCCCTCTGCTTCTTGTTTTCTAATCTGGTTCTTACCTACGAAATCGTAAAGCTTCCTTCAATATTATACAGCTCGTCGTCATACATCACCTGTATCGTGTAGGTATCCGCTTCCAGCTCGCCAAGCGGAATCGGAATCTCATAGCGATAGCTGTCTACATCGCTCGACTGGGATTTGATATCCGTGATATCATAGACATAGGTGTGCTCTGTCCCGTTGAAAATGATCTGCGTATACATATGGTCGCTGCCTTCCATATAGAGGACATCGCCGCGCAGGGTAAAGCTGACCGTATCGGTTGAGAGCGTTTCGTTATCCGTGATCCTCACGGCATCTTCCGCATCCACCTCTACTGGCGTCCGCAGCGTTCCGCGGATGTAGTTATCCGACAGTTCGAAGGCTCCGGCACAGTCGTTCAAGGAGAAGGACACCGAATAACCCCGGTAGAACCGGTGGGTAATCTTCCACGAATTCAGAATTTCCCCGCTCTCGTAATCAATCTCATAGATTTCCCCGCGGTTTGTCGTATTCAGGTAAGTGGACAAATACGCATTTACGGAAAATACCCGGTTTGCGTCGCTGTCGTAAAATGCGTTGGAGGTAATGACGGAATAGGCGGTCTCATAATTTTTCAGCAGCGTAACCGTCATCTCTTCCGCATTTACGGAGTAAATCTTCACATAGGAAGCCTGTGTATAATCGTAGGTAGATACTTTCCTGTACGCGGAATAATGATTGTCAAACAGCATGATTTCCACCGTGTCCGGATTGCCGTCGAGATCTTCCTCCAGGGCATAGGCCGCGTGCTGCTGGTATTGCCACTGGAAATCCTCTGTGGCAGTCAGTACCTTATCCTCATAGCCGGTTCCCTCCCAGACCGTCGGGTCAGCCAGAATCCAGAGAATTTCATCGGTCGACCAGTCGATCCGGATAACCGAATGCAGGTTCCGGCAGCTAATCAGAATCGTATCGGTTTCCTCATCGTAGGATACTGTGTTGGTATGGCACCAGTCGTCGCGGTCAATATAATCGAGTCCCGCAAAAAGCTCGTTCAGATTGAGTGATTTAACGACCTCGCCGGTCTCGCGGTCAATCTCCTGAATCATGTTCTGCTCATAACCGTCGTTGGAATTCGTCAGGATCAGGAAATTGCCGTCCGGCGTCATCTCCTGGATGTCGTGGTGGACGCCCTCCGGGAAATAATACACGTTGTAAACGCGTCCGAGGTAGTCCATCTCCCAGAACTCACAGGAGTTCGGCATGCTGGCATTTGGGTAAAGGACATTCTCCGCCTCGATCAGGAAATGTCCGTTTTCCAGCAAAAACAGCCCATAGTATTCCCACTCAACCGTGCAGTACCAGCGAATCTCGCCGGTCTCGTCAAAGGCGTAGGCATACGGCGCGGAAAGACCGGAAACCAGCATCAGACCCATGGAGGATTCGGTCGTATACGTGTCGACTTCCACTTCACCCTGCAGGGAGGAAGGCAGCGCCTCCGTGGTAATGGTCACAGTCGTTGTCTCCGTGACATTCCCGTCCGCGTCCAGCAATTCCAGCACAACTTCGTTGTCATACGCAGCGTACAGCCCCAGCACCGGGATAATGTGCAGCGCAGCGGCATCAATCGTATCCGTAATGTCCTGCTCTTCTGTTTTCCCCTTTACAGTCACACGCACTTCGCAGGCTTCATCTGTTTCAAACGCCACCACCGCGGTCAGAGGCGTATTCTGATAGGGATTCAGAATCACCAGAGGATCGTCGAAGGTATAGCCGTTTGTCTCTACCTCCTCGACAATCGCATCCGAAATGGCCTGCGTCTGCTCCGGCATGGTCAGCTCCGTCTCCATGTCCGTTGTCGTTATGACCATAGTTTCTTCCCCATCCGCAGATGCCTCCAGATCCGTCGCTGTTCCATCCGTAATGCTCTCCATTTCTGTAGCTGTTTCCACCTGGTCAGAATCCGCAGCTTCTATCTCCACGTTTTCAGACTCTGCGGGAACATCTTCTGTCTCCGTCATCCCAGCCGATACCACTGTATAAACGCGCCCGTCCACATCATAAAGGGCTTCCTGCGCGCCCTCATCTTCCAGAGACTCTCTGGTATCTACATAGACATTCCAGTAGGTACCGGTCGCGTATAATACGCCCTGATTGTAAAGGTAAATGTAATAACGGTGTCCCGCTGTCACTGAATCAGCGGTGATCCACAGGCTGAACGATTCCTCGCTTTCCGATGTCTGTGCAGACGATGCTTCGATTGTAAACCGGCAAATGTCGCCGGATTCATTGATCAGCACCAGAGAAGCATCCTCTCCTGTTTCCTGCCAGGAGCCGGAAATGCTGACGCGATCCGGCGTCTCAACGAGTTCTGAAAGTGTAAATCCCGTCGTCTCAGATACTGCTGTCAGATATTCTGTTATATTTTTCTCGCCGCTTTCCGCTGTTTCAGAATATACTGCCCCTTCTTCGTCAGAAGCAGCGTCTGATTCTGCATCATTTACCGAATCTTCTTCACCGTTTTCCCAGACTGCAATGAAATCCGCCAGCGCAGCCGTCTCTCCATCTGCCGTCACCGCCAGTTCCTCGGCGTCTGCCTGCGCGACGCTGCCAAGGCTGCCGTACCAGACGGCTTCTTCTGTGACGCTGTACGTGTTTTCCTCCGTGTAAAGAGTCGCGCGCATGCTTCGGTAGGTCGAAGCCGGGATCGTCATTTCATAGAGCAGCTCATCCCCCACAACCAGATCGATGTAGGTACACAGCACACCCTGCGTGGACTGTGCTACGGTGAGATCATAGGTCTCCAGCTCCGTGCTGTAGCTGTTGCTGCCAGAGGTAACCCAATAAGTATCCTCATCCAGGTAATCCGCGCCGGAAATATAGGAAGAATACCACGCTTCTCCCCGGTCTTCCCCATAACTCCACACCTGCTCAATCGTCATGTTTTCTGTATCAATGTGATAACGGACTGCCCGCGAGTAAACATCGTCTCCCGTGGTTCCCTCGTCCTCTGCTCCAGCCTTTGTCCGATGCGTGCCATTATCAAAAAGCAGGATGTCGCCATTCGGCAGGAAGGTCGCATTGTGCTGGGCATACTGCCACTCAAAATCCCCGTCCTCATCGACCGGCGTGAAAAACAGATCCTCGGAAACACTGGTAAATCCGCTCGGATCTCCCAGAATCCACACCAGTTCCTTTTCAGTCTTATTGACTGCCAGCACCGCATCCAGATGACGGCAGGAAAGCAGAATCGTATCTGTCTCCTCATCGTAATCAATCGAATTGTTATGGCACCAGTCATCCTCGGTAGCGTTGACAGAGCCACCGTCCCCCGACTCGATCAAATCCGCAATATTCAGCTCATAGACCACTTCCCCGGTCTCCCGGTCGATCTCCACAATCCGGTCTTCTACCGACGAAAAGTCTTCGGTGCAGGAACACACCAAAAGATTGCCGTTTGAGAGTTCCACAAAATCATGGTGCTCGCCGCCCGGAATCAGGTAAATCGCATAAAACTTTCCGCAGAGGTCAAACTCCACCAGCCCGGTCGAATAATAATACCCGCTGATCACCTCCGCTGTGGAAGCCATCATCCTCCCGTTTGAAAGACGTTTCATTGAAAAGGCGGACACATACTCCTCGTCCATATACCAGCGGATATCGCCCGCGTTATCATAGGCCACCACGCCGCTCGCTCCCTCCGAAGCACTCTGGATAAAAGCAAACGTCAGCTCATCCTCTGCCAGGATATCCAGCGCGGCTTCCTCACAGACCGTCACCTCCGCTTCCGTGAGGGAGGAGTCCAGCGCTTCCGTCGTGATTTCCAGAGTCGAACTCGTCCCATCGTCCAGCGTCAGCACCACCTCCGTCGTATCCCCCGCATAAAGCCCGTAGATCGGCAGGATATGCGTCGTCTCCGCTTCAAAAGTGGTCGTGATATTATTTTTCCCATCTTTTCCGCAGACCACGACTTCCACCCCGGTCTCCTCCGAAGTAGTAAAAATCACCATCGCGGTCAGCGGAGAATTCTTATACGGATTCACTACCACAAATGGAGCTTCAAACGAATATCCGCTCTGCGCCTCCGCGTACAGGGCATCGTCAATCGCCGCCTGCTCCTCGAGGTAATCCTCATAATCGATTTCCGTCCAGGAAATCCCGGCCGCAGAATCCGTTTCCGTCTCAGTTTCCGTGTCAGTTTCCGTCCCTGCCTCAGTCTCAGCCTCCGAAGCCATTTCGGATTCCATCTCTGACGTCGGCTCGGTCGACATTTCTCCGTCATCGCCTGTATCAGACTCAGAAGTCGCTTCGCTGCTGCCCTCCGTGGTCTCTTCGCTGCCGCTCTCTGTTTTGTTTTCCGTAGAGTCCACATCTGTCACCTGGATAGCCAGCTCTTCCTCCTCAAAGGAGCAGATCAGTGTGAGATTCTCCGCCGTCTCCGGAATTTCAAAACAAATCCATCCCTCATAGCTGCCAAAATTCAGATCTGTCCCCGGCAGGCGCGACATATCATAATCGGAAATAAAGCTGTCATCTATACGCGAGTAATGATTTCCATCCCCGTCTGTCAGGACGACATTATCCCAGGCAATGACCTCCGTGCTATCTACCTTGACAAAGGAAAGCTTCAGCAGACAATACTCATATCCCTCCGCGGCGATCTGCTCCAGATCCGTCGTCTCCACGCTGGAATATCCCAGCGAAACGCTCACCGTATTCAAAGATGATGTGCGTACAGAATCTTCCAGGCTTATCTGCCAGCCCGCCGCTTCATAAACCGCGCTGTCTGCCTCATCAGCCGCAAAGCTTCTGCTGTCAGAAAACATCGTACATAAGGCACAACTCAGTAAAAGCATGCTCAGCAAAATTGCAGGCAAATTTCTTTTCTTTGTCCATATCATATCGATCGTCCTCCTTCTGTTCATAGTGTCCTTTTGCAAATCGTACCACAGAACGGCAGGGCTTTCAAGTTCATTTTTTGTAAATGTGACAATTGTTACTGAAATGAGTTGCAAAATAATAAATCAGAGAAACCTTTCTTCCGCGTTTCTTTCACCCGATGCCCTCCCGCATCACCCGCAGCACGTTCCCGCTTTTTATCTTGTCCAGCTGCCTCTGGCTCAATCCCCGTCTGGAAAGTTCTTCAAACAAAAGATACATCTGTGCAGGATATCCGATTTCAAAGCTTCCTTCAATGCCATCGAAGTCCGTACCCAGACCGACACAGTCCTCACCGCCGATCTTTATGAAATGCATTACATGATCGGCAAGAAGTTCTACGCGTGTCACCTGGTTGGTCAGATCCGGGCTCAGAAAATCCGGACTGAAATTCAGACCGCTGACCCCGCCTCTTTGGGCGAGCACGCGGATCATCTCATCTGTCAGGTTCCTCTGATGCGGCGAGATGGCACGGCAATTAGAATGCGTCGCAACAAACGGCTTCTTTGAAAGCTTTACCACGTCCCAGAAACCACCGTCGGAGAGATGGGAAACATCAATCAGAATGCCGATGTCGTTCATGACCTCCACCGCTTCTTTTCCAAAGGAAGTCAGTCCGGTATTCATCACCGCCGGATCTTTGGAATTCGGAGAGCCGAAGCAGTTGGCAAAATTCCATGTCAGAGCAATCGCGCAGACGCCCTCTTCTCTCAGGGCAATCAAACGTTCCATATTGCCATTGACCATCCGGCCGTCCTCGATGGTGAGGACGGCGGACATCTTTCCGGCACGGAAATTTTCCTCAATCTCGCTGGCAGTTCGGGCCATCGCGATGATATCCGAATGCTCTGACACTTCCCGGCGCAGATTCTGTGTAAGAATTTTCCACAGCTTTTCCTCAACATCTGCGCCATAGGAAACACTTTCTGAGAAACCGGCATAATCTGCTGCTGTTGCCATCTGCCAGTGACAAACGTTTTGCTCCGGCCGAAGCGCTGAAGACGAAGACCTCTCGCGAGGAAACGCTTCCGCAATGACCGCTTTCACATCAGGTCTCTCCCAGAAAGGTTCCCTTGTCAACTCTTCCCGCGGTGGGAAGAAGACTGCGAAGAACTGACACTTCTGCCCTGCCTCCTGCATTTGCCGCAGACTCTGCATTCCCTTCCCGTCATATAAGGTCTCATTCTCGTATCTTACTGTGCGCAGCAGTGTATCACAGTGCATATCAATATAAGCGCACGTCTGATCATTTATTTGATTGTTTAATATATTTTCTAATCTGTTCTCTTTCATCCATTTTTCATCCTTAGTTCCAGTTCTACCCAAAGCATCCTTCTTCAGACAGGCGGCCTGGCGTCAATCTTATGCTAGTACCTCGTCTCCAAATTATCTCGACTTTATACTTGCCTGAATTTCC
>JAJPXU010000090.1 GCA_021205305.1 Lachnospiraceae bacterium | reverse complement strand
TAGTACATTGTCTTCCAAATAGCTCGACTTTAGACGCAGGATGAAGTGACGCTTGACGCCCACACGGCGCTGATTCCGATCGCGAATGTTTCTCTGATGATAAAAGATTTGATCTCCGGGCAGTTTGACTGGACACTTGCGGCTCTGACGATTGTGGTGAACTTTGGTTACAGTGTGCTGATCGTGTGGGTACTTTCAAGAATGTATGACAGCGAGGCGGTTCTGTTTTCTGACGGGTTTACCAGCTTCCGGATTTTCCAGAAGCGCAGCGACATCAAACCCGGCACTATGCCCGCCCCCGGCGATGTTGTCATTGCTTTTCTTGTACTGCTTTTGCTGACCCTGTATGTCGGCAGTGCTGTGACGGTGCGCTCCATCGCAGCGGGTATGGCAGTCACACAGCTTCTGATTCTCGCGGTACCGCTGTTTCTGACCTGGTATATGAAATCGGACCGAAAAATACTTTTCCTGCTGAATAAGCCCCGGTTTTCCGTGGTTCCGGGCGCGATTCTGCTCTATGTGGGCGCGTACCTGACCGGAATTGCGTTATCCCTGATTCTGTATGCTTTGTTTCCCGGAAGTGCGCAGAACCTGAAAACGGCCTATACGGAGCTTTTTGCGCAGCCGTTATGGATTCTGATGATTATCATGGCCTTGATGCCCGCGATTGGGGAGGAACTGTTGTTCCGCGGCCTGATTTTTGGAACAGTGCGGGAGTGGCTTGGAGATCGGGCGAGGAAAAGCAGCCGGGAAAGTGAGAATAGGGAATGTTTATCTGGCTCAGATTTGCAGCAGTTCACAGCTGGAACACAAGATACTTTGGAAATCCGGAAAGAGAGACCGCATATGACAGTGACCTGGCCGGCTGTGGCGGTCTCCGCCCTGATTTTTGCGGCCTTTCATATGAGTCTTGTTAAGTTGCCGGCGACTTTTATGCTCGGTGTAGCGTTTGCTTATGTGATTGATGCAGGAGGCAGTATTTATCTGTCCATGGCGCTGCATTTCATGAATAATGCCGTGTCTGCCGTGGTATCCGCATACCCGGCGCAGGCGGAAAAGTGGGTGCCGTTTCTGGTAAAAGAATCGTACTCTGTATCAGAGATTCTGCTGATGGCTGGGGTGGGGATCCTCTGTGGTACGGCGGGATTTTACCTGCTGCGGAAGGCACGGGAGCGGTATTTATAGAAAAATACCGCTCCCTTTTTGTAATATACAATTCCTACGGGACTATTTCAGCTCTGTCTCTTTGCACTTTAATATGTCATCGTAAAAAGCCCGCATTTCTTTCTGTGAGTCAAAGACCGCGACAAACATCTGGTTCCCCATTGCATCAGAGAGGGCGTCGGGGATGCGCTCGGCCATTTTTACATGGGAGCTGTATTTTTGCAGGATATCGTCTTTGGACAGGATGAAGTCCTTTCCGTCACGGCGGCCGGCAAATGCGCAGTAGGCGTGGTCGCCGACCGGCATGGTGGAGCGGTCGAAGGCGATCATGTCGGCCCAGATCTTGTAGACGTCGGTGCTGTGCGCGAAGTCGATCATATCCGGCGTCACGCCGCCGCTCGGGCGCATATTGACTTCAAGTGCGACGAGATCGCCTTTCTTGCCAAGTCCTTCCTGATCCTGCAGGAGACGGAAAAACTCAAAATGAACGAAACGGCTCTTGACGCCGAAACTTTTCACCGTCGCGCGGCCTGCGGCACGGGTATCGTCAGGCAGGTTCTTAAGAATATAGAAGAGGGCATTGTCGGATTTGTTTACGATGTCCATGATGGATTCCGGTGTGACATTGCCGGTCTCAAACATCGGCTCGCCTTTGGAGTCGATGATCGCGTCGTAGGAATTCACCTCGCCCTGGACAAACTCTTCCATAATATAGGATGTATTTGGCCATTTCAGATCAAAGAACTGTTCCATCTGCGCATCGTTTTCCAGCTTGAAGGTGTGAGAAGCGCCTACGCCGTTGTCCGGCTTGGCCACGACCGGATAGCCGACTTCTTTGGCGAACGCCAGGCAGTTTTCCAGTGTGTCGACCATATGGTAGCGCGCGACGGGGATACCGGCCTTGCGGTAAAAGTCCTTCATGCGGGATTTGAATTTCACATTGGGGATATCTTCCACATGAAAACCGGTGCTGATATTGAAATCTGTGCGCAGCTTCGCGTCGCGCTCCAGCCAGTATTCATTGTTGGACTCCAGCCAGTCGATTCTCCCGTGCTTATAGATCAGAAAAGCGACCGCGCGGTAGACTTCGTCGTCATTTTCGAGGCTGCTTACCTTATAATATTCATTCAGGCTGTCTTTTAAATCGGCGGTCAGCTCGTCATAAGGAGCGTCGCCGATGCCGAGTACGTTGAGTCCGTTTTCCTTCAGCTCCCGGCAGAACATCCAGTAGTTGGTTGGAAAGTTTGGTGAAATAAAAATAAAATTTTTCATGGGTTACTCCTTCATTTTCTCTTTCGGGAAGAATTGTATTTTCGGTAAAAATTTGCGGTACGCAGCGCTCTCTAAATTCACTCATATCCCAGCAGGTACGGCACAAAGTATTCCACCTGCTTATACCACCAGTTCCAGTCGTGGCAGCAGTCCGTTCCCCACAGATCGACCCAGGCGTGGATTCCTTTGTCCTCAAGAATACGCTGCAGGTTGCGCGTGGATTCCGGCATTTCCCAGGCGCCCTGGCCGCAGCAAATGACGGCGCGCTTCAGGTTATAGAGCGGTATGTATGGGTGATCCTTGGGCATCCCTCCGAGGTAATGGATGGGGGAATTCTGGTAGACGAGGTCGTCCATGTAGCCGCCGAAGCCATATTCGGTCGAGTAAAGACCGGAGAGCGCCAGCAGCCCGTCGAACAGATCCGGACGGCGGAAATACAGGTTTGCCGCGTGGGTCGCGCCGAGGCTGCATCCGAACAGCATTACCCCTGGGTACCCGCTCCAGCCGTTGTAGCCGTTGACGAGACTGCGCAGGGACGGCACCAGCTCATCGGTGATGTAGGTAATCCACTGCTCGTAGCGCTCGATCCGCCAGCGCGCGTCGCCCAGCGGGGTTGACCAGGTTTCCGGATCGACGGTGTCGATCGCGCAGATGAGGACTTCCCCGTTTTCAATCCATGGTGCCCACACATCGGTCATGTGAAAATTTTCAAAGTCGTAAAAACGTCCGTCCTGACAGGGAATAAAGATGACCGGGCGGCCGCCGTGGCCGTAGACCTTGCATTCCATCTGCCGTCCGAGGGCGGGACTATATTCCTTAAAATATTGTGTCTGCATGGTATGTACCTCATATTGTAATGATAAAGTTCTTTCGTTCGTCATTCCCTGTAAAGGATGCACAGTTGCTAATCGCGTGCAGCTGGTATGCGGCAGTGCAAAGTAAAACGATTTACGCTGATTCGATCATTTACGCCAAAATGCCTGACAGTTTGTACTAGTACAGTATTTTTAAATTAACTCGACTTTATTTGCTTCCTGTGGTATAATAC
>JAJPXU010000072.1 GCA_021205305.1 Lachnospiraceae bacterium | reverse complement strand
GTTTTTCTTTTTTTTCAAATATTTTTCGTCCGCCTTTCCTGCCCTTTACAAACTTTACAGACACATATCCCGATACAAATCTTATTTCTTTGTGAAAAAACTGGACACTGACAAAAGAGAATGGTAAAATATGAGTCACTGTAAATACAGTTTAGACAGGACAGTTTAAATATCTTTCCTTATTAAATAGTTGCAGGAAGGAAGCGAAATAAATGCTTATTAAATTTCTAAAACCATTATCTTTCATACCGGCTCTATTTCTTATGTATGTTATCTTCTCTTTTTCTTCGCAAGATGGCGATACCTCGGCAAACCTCAGCTATGAGGTCAGCTATACGATCGTTGAGGCCGGGAATATCGTTCTCGACGCGGATCTGCAGCCATCTGAAATCGCCAGTTTGGCTACTCGCTTCAACGGCGTAGTCCGAAAACTTGCACATATGACGGAATACTTTGCACTCGCAATTGCAGTTTCATTTCCTCTGTATGTCTATGGGCTTCGCGGGATTCCCCTCATGTTAGTCGCAGGATTATTCTGTGTGGCCTTTGCAGCCAGCGATGAGTTTCATCAATCCTTTGTTGACGGACGCGGGCCTGGTGTCCGGGATGTTTTGATTGATTCATTTGGAGTTTTCTGGGGCATCATTCTCGTGCGTATCATTGGATGGACCGGACGAAAAACGATCTTTCGTTCCTTTGGCAAAAAGAAAAAAACCAAAGGAGTCGACGAGGCCGCCGCTTCAGAAGAGGCTTCTTATTATAATGCATCCTCCGTTTACCCTCCGCCTGTGCAAAAACGTCCAACCTATCAGAATAACCAGATGCGCTCCACCCAAAACCCGATGCCTGGACAAAATCCATGGGGATATCAAAACGCTCATCCTTATCCCGGTCCTTCCTCTTACAGCCAGACCTCACAAGACACTTGCGGTCCCAAAAAAAAGAGACAGAACAATGCAGAAAATCTCTCTGAAGATATGTCACTCAAAAAACTGGTTCGCGATCTTACCAAAAAAGATAAAACGGAATAAAAGATATTCGAAAGCCCCGGTTCAATAGCCGGGGCTTTCTATCACAGTACATTATTTTCAGCAAAGTCAATCTTCTGCAGGCTCTGATAATTCACCCTCCTGGCGTTCTTCCGCCACAAGAAGTTCCTCTGCCTTATCCATTTCCGAATCAACGCTCTCTTCTGTTTCAAGCGTTTCCGATCCCGTTTCATCTATGGCTGACGCATCATCTGTGTTATCCGCTGCTGCACTCTCTTCCCCCAGCTCACCAAGCGTCATTTCCTGTGCGCCGTCAACTGGTGTCAGATCGCCATTCTCTTCGTCATATTCATCAAGCAGCATCTGCTCATACTCGTAGTCATCGGTCCCCGACGTATCAATCACGACGTTACGATAGCGCTTCATACCGGTACCAGCCGGGATCAGCTTACCAATGATCACGTTTTCCTTCAAACCTACCAGAGGATCTACCTTACCCTTGATTGCAGCCTCTGTCAGGACTTTTGTCGTCTCCTGGAATGAAGCAGCCGACAGGAACGAGTTGGTCGCCAGCGAAGCCTTGGTGATACCAAGCATGATACGCTTGCCCTCCGCAGGCTCTTTTCCTTCCGCAATCATCTGCGCATTCTTGTCTTCGTATTCCAGAATATCAACAAGACTGCCCGGCAGGAAATCCGTATCCCCATTCGTCTCAATGCGGATCTTTTTCAGCATCTGGCGTACAATGACCTCAATGTGCTTGTCATTGATTTCTACGCCCTGCAGACGATATACACGCTGCACTTCGCGAAGCATATAGTCCTGCACAGCCTCAATACCTTTGATCTTCAGGATATCATGCGGATTCACACTACCTTCGGTCAGTTCATCACCGGCCTCAAGATACGTGCCGTCTACCGGTTTCATTCGGGAGCCATACGGAATCAGATAGGTCTTTGATTCTCCTGTCTCCTCGTTCGTCACAACGATCTCACGCTTTTTCTTGGTATCCCGCAGAGAGGCCATGCCGGCAATTTCCGTAATAATTGCAAGTCCTTTCGGCTTTCTTGCCTCAAAAAGCTCCTCGACACGCGGAAGACCCTGTGTGATATCGCCGCCGGCCACGCCACCGGTATGGAACGTACGCATCGTCAGCTGCGTACCAGGTTCACCGATCGACTGTGCCGCGATGATACCGACAGACTCGCCTACCTGTACCGGTTCTCCGGTTGCCATATTCGCACCATAGCACTTCGAGCAGATCCCGATGTGAGAGCGGCAGGTCAGAATCGAGCGGATCTTTATCTTCTCAAACGGCTTTCCTTCCGCGTCCACGCCTTCTTTCATAATCCGCGCGGCGCGCTTCGGCGTGATCATGTGATTTGCCTTTACAATAATCTCGCCGTTCTTATCGCAGATATCCTCACAGGAGAAACGTCCTGTGATACGCTCCTGGATGTTCTCGATCTCCTCTTTTCCATCCGAGAACGTATGCACATACATACCCGGAATTTCATCGCTGCCCTCGCAGCAGTCTGTCTCACGGACGATCAAATCCTGTGAAACATCAACCAGACGTCTGGTCAGATATCCGGAGTCTGCCGTACGAAGTGCAGTATCCGAAAGCCCTTTCCGGGCGCCATGCGCAGACATGAAATATTCCAATACGTCCAGACCCTCACGGAAATTCGACTTAATCGGCAGCTCAATCGTATGACCGGTCGTATCCGCCATCAGGCCACGCATGCCAGCCAGCTGTTTGATCTGCTTATTCGATCCACGCGCACCGGAATCCGCCATCATAAAGATATTGTTATACTCATCCAGACCGTCAAGCAGAGCCTTGGTCAGAACATCATCCGTATCTTTCCAGGTCTCCACAACCTCTTTATAACGCTCTTCATCCGTAATCAGACCACGCTTATAGTTTCTCGTAATCTTATCCACTGTATCCTGCGCCTGCTTAATCAGCTCCGGCTTCTGCGGCGGCACCGTCATATCTGAAATAGATACCGTCATCGCCGCTTTAGTGGAATATTTATAGCCCATCGCCTTGATGTCATCAAGCACCTCGGCTGTCTTTGTCGATCCATGTGTGTTGATCACACGCTCCAGGATGCTCTTAAGTTCCTTCTTCTTAACAAGGAAATCCACTTCCAGCTTCAGTTCATTGCCTGGAATAGAACGATCTACAAAGCCTAGATCCTGCGGTAAAATCTCATTAAACAGGAATCGTCCGAGCGTAGATTCCACATCATCCGTCAGAACACTGCCATCCGGCATCTTCTTTGTCATACGGACTTTAATCAGTGTCTGCAAAGTAATAACCTTATTCTCATAAGCAAGAATCGCTTCCGCTACACTCTTGAAGAATTTGCCTTCACCGAGGACACCAGGCCGCATCTGCGTCAGGTAATAGATACCAAGCACCATATCCTGAGAAGGAACCGCCACCGGGCCGCCATCTGAAGGCTTCAGAAGATTGTTCGGAGACAGCATCAGGAAACGGCATTCTGCCTGTGCCTCTACGGACAGAGGAAGGTGAACAGCCATCTGGTCACCATCAAAATCTGCGTTAAACGCGGTACACACAAGCGGATGCAGCTTA
The DNA here is from genome assembly GCA_021205305.1 of Lachnospiraceae bacterium. Classification (GTDB taxonomy): domain Bacteria; phylum Bacillota; class Clostridia; order Lachnospirales; family Lachnospiraceae; genus Choladousia. Next base: position 17,080 of record JAJPXU010000072.1, on the reverse strand, counting down.
ATTGCTTTACCTTCGACCAGAATCGGCTCGAATGCCTGGATACCCAGACGATGGAGTGTAGGAGCACGGTTTAGCATAACCGGATGCTCTTTGATCACATTTTCCAAAACATCCCATACTTCCGGCTGCAGACGTTCTACCATCTTCTTCGCATTTTTAATATTATGTGAGGTGCCGTTTTCCACCAATTCTTTCATAACGAATGGTTTAAACAGCTCAATCGCCATCTCTTTGGGCAGACCGCACTGATAGATTTTCAGCTCCGGTCCAACAACAATAACCGAACGGCCGGAATAATCAACACGCTTACCCAGAAGATTCTGACGGAAACGGCCGGATTTACCCTTTAGCATATCAGAAAGAGATTTCAGTGCCCGGTTCCCCGGTCCGGTAACCGGACGGCCGCGACGCCCATTGTCAATCAGCGCATCCACCGCTTCCTGGAGCATACGTTTCTCATTGCGCACGATGATATCCGGTGCGCCAAGTTCCAGCAGTCTCTTCAGACGGTTGTTACGGTTAATAATGCGGCGATAGAGATCATTCAGATCCGATGTGGCAAATCGTCCGCCATCGAGCTGCACCATCGGACGCAGATCCGGAGGAATCACCGGAACTACTGTCATTATCATCCATTCTGGACGGTTGCCGGACTCACGGAACGCCTCAACGACTTCCAGACGTTTGATAATTCTTGCACGCTTCTGACCGGTCGAATCCTTAAGCGCAGTTTTCAGCTCTAGCGATTCCTTTTCTACGTCAATCGCTTCCAGGAGCTCTTTTACCGATTCTGCACCCATGCCTGCACGGAATTTTTTGCCCCACTTTTCCTTCGCTTCCTGATATTCTCTTTCTGTCAGTACCTGTTTATAATGCAGGTCTGATTCACCCGGATCCAAAACGATATAGTTCGCGAAATAGAGAATCTTCTCAAGTACACGCGGGGAAATATCCAGTATAAGACCCATTCTGGAAGGAATCCCCTTGAAGTACCAGATATGGGATACCGGAGCCGCCAGCTCAATATGCCCCATCCGCTCACGACGAACAGAAGATTTTGTCACCTCTACACCGCAGCGATCACATATAACGCCTTTGTAACGAATTTTCTTATACTTTCCGCAATGGCATTCCCAGTCCTTGCTCGGTCCGAAAATGCGTTCACAGAACAAGCCGTCTTTTTCCGGCTTTAACGTCCTGTAATTGATCGTCTCCGGCTTTTTGACCTCTCCATGAGACCACTCCCGGATTTTTTCAGGAGAAGCCAGACCGATCTTGATGGCATCAAACGTCATCGGCTGATACACTTCATTGCTATTTGTCTCTGGCATTGATGGTACTCCTTTCACACGCTACTCTTCGTCAAACGTTTCTTCCATTTCCAGGTCATACAGGTCTAAACCAACATCCCCATCCTCATCACTGCTCTCTTCCGAGACAGAAACAAGCTCATCCCCGTTAAACTCCTGGCGGCTGAAGCCATAATGCCCCAGCGATTTGTCTTCCTTGTCATTGTATCTGCGGTCATCTCCCATCACAGAGCGGAAATCGGTATCTCCATAATCAGAAGCTTCCATAATCTCTACCTCTGTGTTGTCATCTCTCAGCACTCTGACATCCAGACCAAGAGACTGCAGTTCCTTCAGCAATACCTTGAAGGACTCCGGAATACCAGGCTCTGGAATGTTTTCTCCCTTGATGATCGCTTCATAGGTCTTCACACGGCCAACAACATCATCCGATTTCACTGTCAGGATCTCCTGCAGCGTGTAAGAAGCACCATATGCTTCCAGCGCCCAAACCTCCATCTCTCCGAAACGCTGTCCGCCAAACTGTGCTTTACCACCCAGAGGCTGCTGGGTTACCAAAGAATATGGGCCGGTAGAACGGGCATGAATCTTATCATCTACCAGATGGTGCAGCTTTAGGTAATTCATATGTCCGATCGTTGTCGGGCCGTCAAAATATTCTCCCGTACGACCGTCACGAAGCTGAACTTTCCCGTCTCTTGAGATCGGCACGCCTTTCCAAAGTGCCCTATGATCCCGATTCTCCCACAGGTAATCCAGCACTTCCGGAAGCAGTTCATCCCCGTGCTTCTCTTTAAACTCATCCCACTCCAGGTTCACATAATCATTCGCAAGCTCCAGAGTGTCCATAATGTCATTCTCGTTCGCACCGTCAAATACCGGCGTCGATACATTAAATCCAAGCGCTTTCGCAGCAAGACTCAGATGAATCTCCAATACCTGTCCGATGTTCATACGAGACGGCACACCCAGCGGATTCAAAACGATATCAAGCGGACGGCCGTTTGGAAGGAATGGCATATCCTCCACCGGAAGCACACGGGAAACAACACCCTTGTTTCCATGACGACCGGCCATCTTATCGCCAACGGAAATTTTTCTCTTCTGTGCGATATAAATGCGTACCGCCTGGTTTACACCCGGAGAAAGCTCATCTCCATTTTCACGCGTAAACACTTTCGCATCTACCACGATACCATACTCGCCGTGCGGCACTTTCAGGGAAGTATCACGCACCTCACGGGCTTTCTCACCAAAGATCGCGCGCAGCAGGCGTTCCTCCGCTGTCAGTTCTGTCTCACCTTTCGGGGTCACCTTGCCAACCAGAATATCACCAGCGCGCACTTCCGCACCGATACGAATGATTCCACGCTCATCCAGATCCTTCAGAGCTTCGTCGCCGACGCCCGGCACATCGCGGGTAATCTCTTCCGGTCCGAGCTTCGTATCGCGCGCCTCTGCCTCGTACTCCTCAATATGCACGGAGGTATATACATCGTCCATCACCAGCTTTTCGCTGATCAGAACCGCATCCTCGTAATTATAGCCTTCCCAGGTCATAAAGCCAATCAGCGGATTCTTGCCAAGCGCAATCTCACCATTTGAAGTTGACGCACCATCCGCGATCACATCACCGGCCTCCACTCGCTCACCTTTATTCACAATCGGACGCTGATTGTAACAGTTGCTCTGGTTGCTGCGGACAAACTTTCTCAGATGATATTCATCCCGCTGTCCGTCATTTGTACGTATCACAATGCAGTTCGACTCTGCGCGTTCAACCACACCCGCGTGATTTGCAACTACGCACACACCAGAGTCGACGGCTGTCTTTGTCTCCAGACCAGTGCCTACCACAGGTGCTTCTGTTGTCAAAAGCGGCACCGCCTGACGCTGCATGTTCGAACCCATCAGAGCGCGGTTTGCGTCGTCATTCTGCAAAAACGGAATCAGGGCAGTCGCTACAGAAAACACCATCTTCGGCGATACATCCATGTAGTCGAACATTGTACGCTCATATTCCTGCGTCTCCTCACGGTAACGGCCGGAAACATTTTTACGGACAAAATGCCCTTCCTCATCCAGCGCCTCATTCGCCTGTGCTACATGGTAATTATCCTCTTCATCCGCCGTCATATAGATTACTTCATCTGTAACACGCGGATTTTTCGGATCCGTATGATCAATCTTTCGGTAAGGTGCTTCAACGAAACCGTACTCATTGATGCGAGCATAGCAGGCCAGTGAGTTAATCAGACCGATATTCGGGCCTTCAGGCGTCTCAATCGGGCACATTCTTCCGTAATGAGAATAATGTACATCTCGAACCTCAAACCCGGCTCTCTCTCTGGAAAGACCGCCGGGACCAAGGGCGGACAGACGCCGCTTATGCGTCAGCTCGGAAAGCGGGTTATTCTGATCCATAAACTGAGACAGCTGGGAAGAACCGAAGAACTCTTTCACTGCCGCCGTCACCGGCTTGATATTAATCAGGGACTGCGGGGAAATCCCCTCAATCTCCTGTGTCGTCATGCGCTCACGGACAACTCTCTCCAGTCTGGCCAGACCAATACGGTACTGGTTCTGCAGCAATTCTCCCACCGCACGAATACGGCGGTTCCCCAGGTGGTCGATATCATCGTCCGTACCGATGCCATACTCCAGATGGATGTTATAATTAATAGAAGCAAGAATGTCTTCTTTTGTAATGTGCTTCGGAATCAGTTCATGTACGGAACGCCGAATCGCATCCTTCTGATCTTCCGGATCGTCATACTCCTCCAGAATCTTTTTCAGTGCTGGATAATATACGAGTTCTGTAATCCCCAGATCACGCGGATTACAGTCGACATAGGTGCAAAGGTCTACCATCATGCTGGAAATAACCTTCACATCGCGTTCTTCCGTACGGATCAGCACATACGGAACCGCTGCGTTCTGAATGGCATCCGCCTGCTCACGCGTCAGTTCGGTACCGGCCTCTGCGAGAATTTCGCCGGTAGTCGTATCAAACACGTCTTCTGCGAGAATGTGCCCGGCAATCCGGTTGCGCAGCAGAAGCTTTTTATTGAACTTATAGCGGCCAACCTTCGCCAGATCATATCGGCGCGGGTCGAAGAACATACTCATAATCAGGCTTTCCGCACTCTCAACTGCAAGCGGCTCACCCGGACGGATTTTCTTGTACAATTCAAGAAGACCTTCCTGATAGTTCGTAGCGGTATCCTTCGCCAGTGTCGCCACAATCTTCGGCTCTTCGCCAAAGAAATCCAGGATCTCCGCATTCGAGCTTAAGCCGAGCGCACGCGCCAGAACGGTAACCGGAACCTTCCTTGTCCGGTCAACACGCACATAAAACACATCATTGGAGTCCGTCTCATACTCGAGCCAAGCACCTCGGTTCGGAATCACGGTACAGGAGTACAGCTTTTTACCAAACTTATCATGCGTAATATCATAATAAATACCGGGAGAACGAACCAGCTGGCTGACGATAACACGCTCCGCACCGTTAATCACAAACGTACCGGTAGCCGTCATCAAAGGCAGATCGCCCATAAAAATATCATGCTCACTGATCTCGTCATTTTCCTTATTATGGAGACGTACCCGTACTTTCAGAGGCGCAGCATACGTGGCATCACGCTCCACACACTCCTCAATCGAGTATTTCACATCATCCTCGCACAGCTTGAAATCCACAAACTCAAGACTCAGCTTCCCGCCGTAGTCTTCAATCGGTGAGATATCATCAAAGACTTCCTTAAGTCCCTCATCCAGAAACCACTGGTAGGAATTTTTCTGAACCTCAATCAGGTTCGGCATCTCGAGAACTTCCTTCTGCCGCTGATAACTCATACGGATTCCTTTACCACTCGTAATAGGACGTATTCTGTTTTTCTCCATTGATGTTCCACCTCTGTTCTTTCTGCAGTCTGAATCGCTTTTTGGGCATAAATATACCGCAGGACATAATCCCACATAATAGTGCAATCTATAGTGTATCGCAAAGAAAAAATCATGTCAAGGAAAATTTTGTTAAATTCATAAAATAGAACCCCGTAAACTTTCCTATCAGATGAAAAAGGGACTCCGTTTTGGAGTCCCTCCGGATTTCGAAATACAGCATAAAGCCGAAACTCGTGTCCTATATTGATTCTCAAACAGAAATTGATTACTTAACTGTAACCTTTGCGCCTTCAGCCTCAAGCTTTGTCTTGAGTTCATCCGCTTCTGCCTTAGAAACGCCCTCTTTGATCACCTTCGGAGCGGAGTCTACAACATCCTTTGCTTCCTTCAGACCCAGGCCAGTTGCCTCACGAACAACCTTGATTACCTTAACTTTGGACGGGCCAACCTCAGTCAGCTCAACATCGAACTCGGTCTTCTCTTCTACTTCCTCAGCCGGGCCGCCTGCTGCAGCTACCACAACGCCTGCCGCTGCAGATACGCCAAACTCTTCCTCACATGCCTTTACGAGCTCGTTCAGCTCAAGCACAGATAACTCTTTGATTGCTTCGATAAATTCAGCAGTTGTTAACTTAGCCATTTTCTTTTCCTCCTGATAAAATTCTTTTCAATTGCTGTACTCTCACAGCTCTGTTTTTTGCTTATAAAGATTTGATTTACTCTGCCGCTTTTGCTTCTGCGATCTGATTCAGTACACGAGCCAGATTTGCGACAGGCGACTGGATGCTGCCAAGCAGCTTGCCAAGCAATTCATCTCTCGACGGAATGCTTGCCAGTGCAGCTACGCCATTCTCATCATAATAGGTGCCTTCCACAACACCGGCGAGCATCTTCACGGTAGGAGCCTTCTTCGCGTATCCGGAAATGATTCTTGCCGCAGCTGTCGCGTCTGTCTTGGAAATCGCAAGTGCGTTCGGTCCTTCCAGATGCTGGGAAAGAGCCTCACACGGCGTATCCTTGAACGCGAAATTCATCATTGTATTCTTGTAAACCTTATAAATGATGCCTGCTTCACGCAATTCCTTACGAAGCTGGGTATCTGCTTCCACTGTGATCCCGCTGTAATGTACAAGAATGATGGATTCCGCATCTTTGATATTAGCGGAAATCTCTTCTACAATCGGTTTCTTCAGTTCTACCTTTGCCATAATCCATACCTCCTTATAGATTTTCGAGAAGACAGGTAATGTCCTCTCCAAACCGCCGTATAAAAAGGAAAAATGAATATAGAAAAAGCCCTTCTGTCACCATCAGACAAAAGAGCATCAAAATTCTTCCATAGAATCATACTCCTCGGCAGGCTGTTCTTCAAAAACAATTATGCCTTACGGCACCTGCTGTCTCTGGCAGTTATCTTCGATAACTTACCACACCCTAACTTTTTTGTCAACTACTTTTTTGTAAAAGTTCAGAACAGCATCGAAATGAAAAGATAGACTGTGGCCTGCTGTTCAGAACAGCATCAATATGAAAAACTCCCGAAGATTTTCATCCCCGGGAGCTACATTTCGAAAGCTTTTACGAAAGCTTTGCCGTATTCAGCTTAATGCCAGGACCCATCGTCGAGGTGACGGTGACGCTCTTCATGAGCTGTCCTTTCAATGCTGAAGGTCTTGCCTTGTTAATTGCTTCTATAAGCGTCTGGAAGTTGTCCGCTAACTGCTCCTCTGTAAAAGAAGCTTTTCCAATTGGCACATGGATAATATTGGTCTTGTCGAGTCTGTATTCAATCTTACCAGCTTTGATATCATTGACCGCCTTCGTCACATCCATGGTGACTGTACCAGCCTTCGGGTTCGGCATCAGGCCCTTCGGTCCAAGGATACGGCCGAGACGTCCAACCACACCCATCATATCCGGGGTAGCTACTACTACGTCAAAATCAAGCCAGCCTTCCTTCTGAATCTTCGGAACCAGTTCCTCACCGCCTACAAACTCTGCACCAGCAGCAAGCGCTTCGTCTGCTTTCGCGTTCTTTGCGAATACAAGCACACGAACCTTTTTGCCGGTACCGTGCGGAAGTACCACCGCGCCACGAATCTGCTGATCTGCATGGCGGCCATCACATCCTGTGCGGATGTGAACCTCAATTGTCTCATCAAATTTTGCAACAGATGTCTTCTTGACTAAAGCCATCGCCTCGTTTACATCATAGAGCATGGAACGATCTACGGCTTTAGCGGCCTCTGCGTATTTTTTTCCTCTTTTCATATTAAACTACCTCCTGGCCTATTCTTCTACCGTGATGCCCATGCTGCGAGCGGTACCCGCGATCATGCTCATAGCTGCCTCAATGCTGCCTGCGTTCAGATCCGGCATCTTCATCTCTGCGATCTCACGGATCTTATCTTTTGAGATCGAAGCAACCTTCGTCTTATTCGGCGTACCGGAACCAGACTTAAGGTTGCAAGCCTTCTTCAAAAGAACGGCAGCCGGCGGAGTCTTGGTAACGAAGCTGAAGCTTCTGTCCGCGTAAACCGTAATAACTACCGGGATGATAAGGTCACCCTTGTCTGCGGTACGCGCATTGAACTCCTTGGTAAACTGAACGATATTCACACCATGCTGACCCAATGCAGGACCAACAGGAGGAGCCGGTGTCGCTTTGCCGGCAGGAATCTGTAATTTAATATAACCTGTAACTTTTTTTGCCATGTCAGAAACCTCCTATGTGGTATTGTCGGGAAGTCATCCCTCCCACTGCCTCGGCTGGCCGCCGCGGCAATCTTTTTCTCTTACATTTTTTGAATCTCTGCAAAACTGATTTCGACCGGTGTCTCACGGCCAAATAACTCGACATTGATTGTAACGCTCTGCTTCGCCTGGTTCATCGACTGGATCACTCCAACCGTATCTTTCCAGACACCGCCAATCACGGTTACTGTATCGCCCTCTTCGAAATCAACCGAAAGAGAAGTCGACTGAATACCGAGATTATACATCTCTGCGTCCGTCAGAGGAACCGGCTTGGATCCTGGGCCTACAAAACCCGTCACGCCTCTTGTATTTCTCACAACATACCAGGTATCATCATTCATCACCATATTGAGAAGTACATAGCCCGGAAACATCTTTTTCTGCACGGTTCTCTGAGCACCGTTTTTCATCTCCACAACATCCTGAAGCGGAACTCGTACCTCCAGGATCTGCTCCTCCAGATGGCGGTTCTCAATCGTCTTCTCAATGTTGGCTTTTACCTTATTTTCATACCCGGAATAAGTATGAACTACATACCAGTTCGCCTCTGCCATACAATCACCCTTCGCCCTTACTTCACTCAGAAACTAATGTTCACCAGAAAATCTACCCCATACTGGAATACAAAATCCAGCATCGCAATAATCATTCCCAGTACGATAGAAACGGCAATAACGGCGCCGGTCTGCTTCGCCAGCGTGTTCCGGTCCGGCCAGATGATCTTTTTAAACTCAGCCTTGATTCCCCGGAACCAGTCCTTAATTTTAGAGTTTTTCTCCGTCTTCTCTGCTTTTGCCATAACCTTCACTTCCTTTGCGCAATTCTATCGATTATTTTGTCTCTTTATGCAGCGTGTGCGACCGACAGAAACGGCAGTATTTCTTCGTTTCCATACGATCCGGATGAGTCTTCTTATCCTTTGTCATGTTGTAGTTACGCTGTTTGCATTCCGTACATGCCAATGTGATACGTACACGCACAACTTCCACCTCTCTTCCCTAAAGATTCACTCCAGCCGCACAGCACTCAAATCCTGTACAGCCGTGTGGGTCAGCAATACTTTTTCAGGCATAAAAAAAAAGCCTTCTTCCATACGCCCGTTCAGTGTAGCACAACACCCAGGCAGAAGTCAAGACTTTTCTTTGAATCCGGTAATTATTTTCATCTTTTGTTTTCTTTCAGATAACGAATCTGAAACGAAGGTTTTTTCCCATTTTCCGTTTTCATCAGAATATAGCTGGGGGCGCGTCCCTCCTGGCGCGGAAAAGAAAGGCTTCCGGGATTGAGTATCGTCAGTTCCGGATCGCTTTCGTCCAGGAACGGTCGGTGCGTATGCCCAAACATCGCTACACTGCACCCGTTTGTTCTGGCTTCCTCGGCCAGGTCGCGAATGCCAACCGATACATAATAATAATGCCCATGAGTCATGAAAATCCGGCAGCCGTCCAGTTCCTCAATCCTGGCCAGCGGCAGCCTGGTAAAATAATCACAATTCCCTGCTACCATATATACAGGGCAGTTTACTACACTGTGTATATACTCCACCGTACTTTCCGAATCGCCCAAATGGATCACACAGTCCGGGCGGTCGATTTCGCCAAGCACCTGTTTCAGATTCGAATCATAGCCATGTGTATCACTCACGATCAGTATATTCATACCCTTTCTCCTCTTCCCAAACGTATTCCCTTTCGATGGATTTCACCAATCTCCTTGTCTCAGTCAGCCTTCTTCCAATTTTGTTTACAGGATTCCCTGCTCGGCCAGAATATCCCGCATTCCCCGAAGCGCCTTGCCGCGATGGCTCAATTCATTTTTCTTCTCCGGAGCAAGCTCCGCAGAATAGCAGCCGCATTCCGGCAGATAAAAAATCGGGTCGTACCCAAACCCATTCTCTCCCCGGCTCTCGTATCCAATTCTTCCTTCCATCACTCCACGGCTGGTCAGGATACGCCCATCCGGGATGGCACAGGCAATCACACAGACAAAACGCGCCGTGCGTTCTTCGTCCGGTACTCCTGAAAGTTTTTCCACAAGGGCGGCATTTTTGACCTCATACGAGGTATCTTTCCCCATAAAGCGGGCAGAATATACCCCCGGCGCCTTATTCAGGAAATCAATTTCCAGGCCGGAATCATCCGCCAGAACAATCTCTCCGGTTCGCTCCATGATTGTTTTTGCTTTGATTATCGCATTTTTCTCAAACGTCTCACCATCCTCCACGATATCATCGGTCACTCCCGCTTCCTTCATGGAGATAATCTCCAGATCGCTGTGTGCAAGAATCATGCGGATTTCTCTCAATTTATCCGAATTGCCGGTTGCAAATATCATTTTTTTCTTCATCGTCCGCGCCTTTCTTCTCTTCCTCCTGTATGTCTTTTCTCAACATTTTCTGCTTTTTTCGTCCGGTATCACCGCAGAAATATACCGATCATTGGTTCCAGGTGTAAACCTTCAGACATACGTTTGCCTCAAACTTTTCCTGTGTATTCTCCCAGAGGGAACCATACTGGCTCAAATAACTTTCTTTGCCTTCGCAGGTCACATTCTGCGTGTATTCATCCGCGCGATATTCTACCGCAACCGGATTTGAGACATCCGGCGTGCTGATTTTAATCACAATCGCGAACCGTTCTCCCTCGGTAAGCTTCTGTGTTTCTTCCAGATCCACTGTGTAATAGCCCATGTCCGAAAAACTGCCGCTCTGCAAATATTCCATTGCATCAAAGGAGTCTGTATCGGCAAAATCATGTACCAGATAAATATCATAGGAAGTGTTCTCGCCAGTCGCGTAAAAACCGACAGCAGCCAGCGTTTCTTCTCCTTCCGCGGTATAAACATTTGCGAACCAGCACGCTTCGCTGTCATATCCCTGCTGTCCCTGCCAGCCGCATTCATCATACTGGTAAAGATTGTCATAATTATCCGCAGCATCGATCCGCGTGTAAGCCACCGCGATCTGCGCGATATTCGGATCCGAATAGGATACATAAAAAATCCCATCGTCTCCAAAATCACTGCCCCAGGTGTTCAGGCAAATAAAAGCTCCGTCCTGATCCGGCGTCGTCTCAAACTGCGCGGCCGACCAGGAATCGTCCCATCCGAGAATCAACACATCATGATTCTGCGTCATCTCGTCTGTATAGTAATAGGAAAATGTAGATTCATTGTAATATCCCGAATCATCCGCGGCAGTCGTCCGATCCATATACAGAGATGTCTGTACAGAACCATAAGTATACACAGTTTCTTTGATTTTTTCAATAGTGGAATCCAGGAAAACACGCACTTCCTGCACATGCACCGCCGCCTCCAGGCCATCCGGCGAATATTCATCCCCATATGGATCCTCTTCCTCTGTCACCGGTCCCTGCCAGCTACAGAGATAAGCCATCAGCATCAGATAATCGCCGCCATCATTCACACTCGCCGTAAACGAATTCCGGTGGGTCAGATGATCGGCGGAAAAAACAATCCTCTGTTCAGGAAGAAGCGCAGTTTCCAGAGCCGAAGTCGCTGTGAGCGCCCAGCATGTACCATAGGAACCCTGGGTTTTAACAGTAGGCTTCCTGCCGACATCGCCCGCATACCACCTGGACGGAAGCGTACCCATTTCTGATTGGGAATCTGCCGTTTTCTCGGTAGAAATTCCTGACAATTCCGTCGCTGCAGTCTCCGATGCATCGCCTTTTGAACTCTCTGCTTTCTCCGTGGCTTCTCTTTCTGATTCTGAACTCTCTGCACCTTCCGGGGACTTTCCTTCTGAACTCTCTGTGGTAAGCTCCGACGCATACAGTTCGATCACACCACTCTTTACACTTATAAGTCCTGCCGTAAACAGCAGGCAGACTGCCGCCAGCATCGCTCCCCTGAAACGTTTCTTCACGTTTTTCACCGTATCCTTTGCTTCCCCATATCTTTTACTTCCCGCATGTCTATTCCCCTGCCGGCGTTCTTTTCGGCGGACGCGGACCCGGAAACTGATAATAATACGTCTTAATCATACCATTGTAAATTTTGCGATTCTTCGCCGCCTGCTTGCCAATCTGTTTTTCCGCATCCTCATAAGAAGTAATCACATACTCCGACCAGGAATCCAGTCTGGCAAAAGCCTCGCCGATTTCGCGGTACAGCCCGGGCAGCGCCGCTTTTTCCTCAAGACGTTCCCCGTAAGGAGGATTGGTAATGATAAATCCATATTTTTTCGGATGGCGCAGCTCGCTCACAGGCCGCTGCTGAAAATGAATCAGATGATCTACACCGGCACGCTTCGCATTCTCACGCGCGGCGCGGACAACCTCGCCATCAATATCATATCCCTGAATATCCGTCTGTACCGAAGTGTCAACCAGATCCTGCGCTTCTTCCACCGCGTCATACCACTTTTTGCGGGCAACGAGGTTCTCCCAGTTCTCCGCCAGAAAGGAGCGTTCCATCCCCGGTGCCATATTCGCAGCCATCATCGCGGCTTCAATCGGAAATGTCCCGCTGCCGCAAAACGGATCTACCAGAATCCGATCCGCTTTCCACGGCGTCAGCATAATCAGAGCCGATGCCAGCGTCTCTGAAATCGGTGCCTTCGCGGTGAGTTTCCGATAGCCTCTCTTATGCAGGGATTCTCCAGTCGTGTCCAGGGTCAGCACCGCCTCATCTTTCATAAAAAACACGCGGATCGGGTACGCTGCCCCATCTTCTGCGAACCAGTTGACCCGGTACACTCCTTTCAGGCGCTCCACCACAGCTTTCTTCACAATCGACTGGATATCCGACGGGCTGAACAGCTTGCTTTTCACCGTAGTCGCTTTTGTGACCCAGAATTTCGCGTTCACCGGCAAATACTGTTCCCACGGCATCGCCCGCACGCCCTCAAAGAGCTCATCATACGTCTCGGCATGCACACTGCCGACTTTCAAAAGGATGCGCTCCGCGGAACGCAAAAACACATTTGCCAGTGCAATCGCTTCCGCGTCGCCGTAAAAAGTCACACGCCCATCTTCTACACAGCAGATCTCATATCCGAGATCCTGAATCTCTCTTTTCAGCACAGCCTCCAGTCCAAAATGGCACGGAGCCATCAGTTCCATCTGTTCTTTCATATTCTATTCCTGACCTTTTGTTCTTTGTAACATATAATATAGCCCGTAACGCCCTCTGTCAACTATTTTACCTTTACCAAGGACACCTTCCCGGCTACACGAAACAATTTGCACTCCTATTCCCCCACCATATTTTCACCCCGATAGGCTTTGATCCCGCCAACCACCGTCTTCGTGCGCCAGCCTTTCTTTTCCAGATCGCGCGCCACAGACATGCTGCGTGAACCGCGGTCGCAATAAAGAATCAGTTCTTCTTTTTTTAGCTCTTCCCGCAGACAATCCATCGATTCCTCCGGCACACTGATTGCGCCGCGTATATGCCCCCTGAAAAACTCCGTGCTTGAGCGCAGATCCACAATCAGGTAACCCGGTCTCCCCACATACCAGTCAAGCTCCTTCGCCGGAATTGTATCCATTCTGCTGCACCTCCTGCATCGCCTTCACTCTATTGTATGCGCCTGGGTGCAAGAAAAGTGAAAACCCCGGTAGGGGAGCTACCGAGGTTCTCGAGGGGAGTATAAATAATTAATAAGGGGTTTGTAAAAAAAATTGTTTGAAGGGTAAATTCTTTTTACAGAATGGATTATAATATAGTTTCCAAAAAAAAGCAATACATAATTTTAAAATTTCTAGAAATACTACCATCGTAGTGAAATGAAAATTTAAATTCCACAACTCGGGGGTACAAGTGGAATTCAGTCTTACTCAAAATTCCACTTGTATTTCCGGCGTTCGCAGCAAAAACCTAGTGGAAATCAGTCTTACACCATATGGCCTACCCAATTCTACTGGGTAAATGATGGCGTAAATGGAATGAAGTTTTACTCCTTGACTGTGCTTTTAATCCCTGAAAGAGTGAAATCCACCGGAAAATCACAAATTTTGGTGTGGAAATAAACTTTTCACTTCAGCATACTACCATCGTAACACAAAATCAGACCAGGAGGAACAAACAAATGGCTAAGAACACAACAGAAAACACAACTTCTAACACAGAGAGACAGCAGAACAGCGCAAAAAATGCATCTTCTCAGAACCAGCAGAGAAATCAGCAGCAGAACAGTTCTAAAAACTCCTCAAAGAACTCCAGTTCAAACGAGACTTCCGAGAGCCGCAACTGCGATAACTGCTCCAGTGAGAAGGACTGCGACAGCAGATACTAAGGTATTTTCCGGTAGAGAAAAGGCAGCGGCATTGTCTGCTGCCTCTTTTCATATTTTCATAGATTGCAAAAACATACAAGGAGTCCCGACAGCGTGTTCATACACAGGTCAAAATTCTCCGCCATTTTCCAAAATAGTAACTATTCAGAACAGCAGGCCACAGACCGCCTGCTCCGCAGGCTATATGCCGCTTTCGCGTCATATGTCTGAGGCTTGATGGGCGTCTCCGTTCCACTTCGGTCGGCGCTAAGCGAACGTCCACTGGACGTTCAGCGCCCGCCCATCCCGAAATGAAAATACAGCCTTTAGCAGGTAAACCTGCTCAGTCTGTCTTTTCATTTCGATGCTGTTCTGAACTGTTACCCAAAATAAAACGATATAAAATCTCTGCCGCGCCGTCATGGTTGTTATCCGCCATCGTCACATAATCACTGTGTTCTATGACACCCGGATAAGAATTTCGCATAGCAACCCCCACATGAGCCGTCTCAATCATATCAATGTCATTCGGCGCATCTCCCGCAGCAACCGAATTCTCCAAAGGAACAGCAAGGTACCCGCACAGCCACTGAACTGCTTTTCCCTTTGTCACGCCGCAGGGAACAATCTCAAGATAAGCTTCATTGGAAAAATAACAGTCCAGAATACCGTTATACGTTTCCAGAAGCCATCGCTGAAACCGTTCTATCACATCGCGCCTCTCGTACTCTATGGCAAGCAGCTTGCACGGAGCCTCAGTCAGCGCTTCCTCCGCTGACGGTACAATCCGGAAAGTCTGAAGGGTCCGCTTTACATAATCATAAACCTCCGGCCGATCCTCTTCTGTAAATACCTCAGAAGCCGAAAATGTCTGAATATGAATCCCCAGCCGATGCGCTTCCCTAAAAATCGGGGCAACAAACTCCAACGGCACACCTTTTCTATAAATCGATTTTCCAAGGCTGCTATCATAGATCTCACCGCCATTAAAAGCGATGATATAACAGCCCTTCCCCATCAGCCCCAGCCGTTCCGCCTGAATCCGTGCGCTCGAAAGCGGACGGCCTGTAGCGATGACAATTCTGTGACCTTCCCGCAGCGCAAGATCAATTGCTTTCTGATTCCCTGGCGTAATCTCTTTCCCATCGTTTAACAGAGTCCCGTCCAAGTCTGTAAAAAATATTTTCTTACTCATGAGTCATCTTCACTGGTGCCGTAAATAAATTCATGCAGGATCTCCAGTGTCTCCTCCCAATCCGGCACAAGCATATCCTGTCCATTTACATAAATCGTGCTGTACATACCATCATATGGAACACGGCTCATTTCGAAATCATAGTCCAGCATATCCGGTAGTTCTGTCACCATACTCCAGATCTCTGTCTCTGAAATATTCGTCATGACATATTCCAGAATCGACTGCATCGCCGATGTCATCTGAGCCAGTGACATATCTTTCACTTCCTCCATCAGCTGCGTCAGGACATAGCGCTGACGCTCCGTCCTCTCAAAATCCGAATTTCCCACATAACGGTTCCGCGCGTAAGCAACCGCCTGCACGCCGTCCGCATGGACGGTGCCTCCCGACGTCGGGAAATAATGCTCCGTCGGGTCTATATCCATCAGTCTCGTACACATATCCCAGATATAGCCGTTTGCCACCTCAGCCTCATCTGCTGTGACCTCCAGATCCACCCCGCCAATAATGTCAATGATATCCACCAGATCCCAGAAATCAACCGCCACGTACTTTTCCACCTCAACCTTAAAAGTCTCGGTGATCGTCTCGCAAAGAAGCGGTCCGCCGCCGTACGCGTAGGCTGCATTCAATTTCTTATAGCCGACATCCGGAATATTCACATACGTATCACGCATCAGGGAAACCATCGTAACACGATTATCCGCTTTATTAATAGAAACAAGAATCATACAGTCTGAATTGCCATTCCAGGTTTGATCCTGGCGATCTACGCCAATCAGCAGTACATTATAAATATCCTCGTCTGACACCACATCCTTAGACGTGTCCATAGCGTCCTGGATCGCAGCCAGCTCTTCATCACTCACAACCTCACCGACGCCCTCGTCGGTCTCCTCCTCGGCCTCCTCCGGAAGCGTCTCCTCCACAGCAACCGAATCATCCGATACATAATTCACACTGCTGTACAAGTCATGCCCCAGCTTATAGATAAGACCGCCGCTGATCAGCACAACGCCGATTACGATGCAAAAACTGATTAAAAAAGCTTTTTTTAAATTCATCCTGTTTTCTCCCGCTCATTGATCTGGCAATTCTCAATTCTGCTTCACTGCCATATTCCATTATGGCTGTAACAGGGTAAAAAGTCAAACAATATTTTCCTTAATTTTGGAAACGGTTCAAAATGGACTATTCTGAACATTTTTTAACACTGCATAGATCATGGAGTGATCGAGTAGGGGCAGCTCGTCGGCTCCTGCTCGCCCGCGCCGCCGCATCTGGCGCATATCCCGTCCGAAGGACGAGGATGCCACGCGGCGAGCGTTAGCGAGAAATATTTTCTGCGCGACCGTACGCAATCGGATAGGGGTGATAGCACCCCTATCCGCTGCGCCAGGCGGGTGCGGCCGCAAGCCGCAAATTTCCACATCCGCCTGTGTGCATAAAAAAAGCTTCCTGACTCTCCCAGGAAGCTT
Organism: Lachnospiraceae bacterium; assembly: GCA_021205305.1. GTDB lineage: Bacteria > Bacillota > Clostridia > Lachnospirales > Lachnospiraceae > Choladousia. Next base: position 187 of record JAJPXU010000072.1, on the reverse strand, counting down.
TCATCCGCATGCGGAGGATGGGACTTGAACCCACACGATATTGCTACCACAGGCACCTGAAGCCTGCGCGTCTGCCAATTCCGCCACCTCCGCGTTCAACCAGTCATCTGACTGACGAAGAATATAATACTACAGCATGCCAAAATTGTCAAGCACTATTTTTTATTTTTTTCAAAAACTTTTTTCG
>JAJPXU010000018.1 GCA_021205305.1 Lachnospiraceae bacterium | reverse complement strand
CACTGGCGCTCAGCACCTGTCTTTTCATTTCGATGCTGTTCTGAACTGTTACGTAATATTAGTGGAACAGTGAAAATCCTTTCTTCTCCTGGTCGCCGGTCGTGATCTCCCCGACCTTGTAGCCGCCCTCCTCAATCGCCGTGCGAAGCTTCGCCTCATCCAATGCAGCTTCGGAAAGAATCTCCGTGATGCCCTTGCTGTGGTTTGATGTGACCTTCTTCACCTCAAACGCCTTGCGGACTGCTTCGTTTACGTGATTCTCACACATTCCGCACATCATTCCGTCTACCTTTACTGTTGTCTTTACCATTTCCATTTCCTCCATTTCGCTTTCGTTTTGATTTATATGATCAGACACACTTGTATGCATGTCAGATGACCGCTTTTGTTCTGTTTTATCCTGCGCTGTCTCTGAGGCATTCCCATTGATTCCCGCGATTTTTATGTCGACAGGTCTTATTTTCCTGTCCCGCCCGGTATCACGAATCCGGAACAGATTCAGCCGCAGCGCGTTGGACACGACACAGAAGCTTGACAGGCTCATTGCCGCCGCTCCGAACATCGGGTTCAGAGTCCAGCCGAAAATCGGAATCCACACACCGGCCGCAAGCGGAATGCCAATCACATTGTAGAAAAAGGCCCAGAACAGGTTCTCGTGAATATTGCGAAGCGTCGCGCGGCTTAAGCGAATGGCTGCCGGGACATCGCTCAGACGGCTTTTCATCAGCACCACGTCGGCTGCGTCTATCGCGACATCCGCGCCCGCACCGATCGCAATGCCGATGTCCGCCCGCGTAAGCGCCGGGGCATCGTTGATGCCGTCTCCCACCATCGCAACCCGGATCTGCTGCTTTTCTTCTTTTCCGCGCCGGAATATACTGTCACTTAGCAGACGCCAAACACTTCTCTTTGCGGTATCCGGAGCTTCCATCTCTTTGAGCTGCCGGATTACACGCTCTTTGCCGTCCGGCAGCACACCCGCGATGACCTCGTCTACGCCTGCCTGCGCGCCGATGGCCTTCGCTGTGCGCTCATTATCGCCGGTCAGCATGACCACGCGGATGCCCATATTCTGAAGCTCTTTGACTGCCTGCGGGCTGTCTTCCTTGATCACATCTGCCACAGCAATAATCCCAAGCAGGCTGCCGTTTTTCGTAAACAGAAGCGGTGTCTTTCCGCTCTCGGCAAAGGAGAACGCCTTCTCCTCCAGCCGGGCAGGTACAGCCGCCTGGCTCTGGATGAACGTCAGGCTGCCGCCAAGAATAGGCTCGCCATCTAACACCGCGAAGAGCCCATTGCCCGGCAACGCCTGAAAGTCATGGACTTCCGCCGGAGCCAGCTGACGTTCCTTTCCATAGCTCAGAATCGCTTTCGCCAGCGGGTGCTCACTCTTTTGTTCCAATGCATAAGCGCAGGTCAAAAGCTCCTGCTCCGTCACGCCGTCCGCTGGGAAAAGGTCGGTCACCTTCGGCTCTCCGCTTGTGATTGTGCCGGTCTTATCGAGCACCACGACCTGCACCCTGCCCGTCTCCTCCAGAGAAACCGCGGTTTTAAACAGTATGCCGTTTTTCGCGCCTATTCCATTGCCTACCATGATTGCCACCGGCGTCGCCAGGCCAAGCGCGCATGGGCAGCTGATCACCAGCACGGAAATCCCCCGCGCCAAGGCAAAAGCGACTGTCTTTCCCGCCAGCAGCCAGACGATCGTCGTAATCACCGCGATCGTAATCACGATCGGAACGAACACACCGGAAACCTTATCTGCGATCTTCGCAATCGGCGCCTTGGTCGCCGCCGCGTCGCTGACCATTTTGATAATCTGGGAAAGGGTCGTATCCTCTCCGACACGGGTCGCCTCACAGCGGATAAATCCCGACTGGTTGACCGTCGCAGCTGACACCAGGTCGCCGACCGACTTATCGACTGGAATGCTCTCTCCCGTCAGCGCCGCCTCGTTGACCGCGCTGCTGCCATCGAGAATCACGCCGTCCACCGGAATATTTTCTCCGGGACGCACGACAAACACATCGCCTTTTTGCACCTGGTCAATCGGCACGGTCTTTTCTGCGCCGTTTTTTTCTACAACCGCCGTCTTCGGCGCAAGCTTCATCAGGCTTTTGAGCGCGTCCGTCGTCCGACCCTTTGAGCGCGCCTCTAGCATCTTGCCGACTGTAATCAGCGTCAGGATCATCGCCGCCGACTCAAAATAGAACTCCATCATGTAGGTCATGACCGCTTCCATATCGCCGTCCACCTGCGCCCGCGTCATCATAAACAGCGCGTACACACTCCAGAGAAAGGACGCGGACGAGCCGAGCGCCACGAGGGTATCCATATTCGGCGAGCCATGCCACAGGCTTTTAAAACCGCTGATAAAAAATTTCTGATTGATCACCATAATAACGATCGCCAGAAGCATCTGCACCAGCCCCATAGCCACATGGTTGTCGTCAAACCAGGTCGGCAGCGGCCACCCCCACATCATATGCCCCATGGAAAAATACATCAGCACCAGCAGAAAACCAACCGAAGCGATCAGCCGCCTTTTCAGCACCGGCGTCTCGTGGTCTTCCAGAGCCGCCTCCTGCTCCGCGATGGATTGAGAGACGTGTGCATTTCCCGCGGAGACGCCCTTTTGCGAAGCGCCATATCCCGCATCCTGCACCGCGCGGATAATCTCCTCCGGGGAGGCCGTCCCTTCCACCCCCATTGAATTCGTCAGCAGGCTGACCGAACAAGACGTCACACCGGCGACCTTTGAAACTGCCTTTTCCACCCTCGCCTGGCAGGCCGCGCAGCTCATCCCTGTCACGGTATATTGATCCATAACTTAAAATCCCTCCTCATCATTACTACTTCATCAGCTTCTGAATCGTCGCCACCAGTTCGTCCACCACTTCATCCTTGCCTTCCCGGATATCCCGCACAACACAGGTATGAATGTGACTGGATAACAGCTCCTTATTAAATGAATTCACCGCCGCGTTGACGGCCGCCGACTGGATCAGAATATCATTGCAGTAAGCATCCCGCTCCAGCATTCCCCTGATCCCGCGAATCTGACCCTCAATGCGGTTCAAACGGTTAATCAGCTTCCGGCGCTCTTCCTCAGAACGCTCGGTCTTCTTACAGCAGCAACAGACATCAGAAGTATCTTCTGGCATATCTTTATTATCTTCCACAAAAAAAGCCTCCTTATTCACAGAACCTTTCAAATACCCCTAACGGGTATTTATGCAATCTGTATGATATACCCCTAGAAGGTATTTGTCAACGTGTTTTTGCACAAAAAAAGAGGTATATTCTACCTCTATCCAAAATACTGTTTATGCTAAACCAAAGAACTATAGGTGGGTGTGCCCCTTCCCACATTTCTTTTGACCCGTAGGGTGCGTAGCAGCACAATCTCTACTTCTATAATTCTTTGGATCAAGCCTATCTATATGTAAATCATACATCAATTATTCTCTTTTGTAAAGTATTTCATGTTTTTCAATCAGTTTTTTCATATTTTTATTGCGAATTCTGTAGAAAGTCATTATTGAATTTTTTAGCCCTTTTTCGTCAGTATCCAGTGCAACCCGTACTACTA
>JAJPXU010000128.1 GCA_021205305.1 Lachnospiraceae bacterium | reverse complement strand
ATGCGATTTTTTGGGGTTTTCGGAGTGGAATTTACTTTTTCACTTCAGCTTTTTTTTAATTTTATTGTGCAAAGCATATTTTAGCACTTCTGATTGATGGGCAAACGGTTCCTGTATCATTCCTGTTTCACGTTAGCAGATTGTTTTCTTTTCTGTCTGAGACATAATGTTTTGCCAGCTTCTCAGCAAGTATCAGATCTTCCGGTGTAGTGATCTTCAGATTCTCATAGGATCCTTCAATCAGCTTTACCGGTACATGAAGAAACGTTTCCGCCACCATCGCGTCATCGGTAATTCTGATGGAACGCGATTCCTGTCCCAGCGCATTTTGTTCCTGGAGCATCAATTTGTCATATGCCTGTCGAATCAAAGGATACGAAAATGACTGTGGAGTCTGAATCGTCCACAGCTTTTCCCGCGGAAGCGTTTTCTCTACATATCCTTCCGCGTTTCTCATCTTTATCGTATCCTTTACCGGCATTCCGACTACACAGGCCGGACAGTCCCTGAGACTGTCAAAAATGCGTTCGAGCATCGCTGCATCAATAAATGGGCGTGCCCCATCGTGAATCAGAATATAGTCACAGCTTTCGGCCGCCTTCAAGCCTTCATACACCGAATGATACCGTTCTTTGCCTCCGTGGATGATCTTACGTATCTTCGAGAAGCCATATCCTTCCGCAAATGTTTCGCGGCACTGCGCTTCTTCTCCTTCCCCACAGACCAAAACAATCTCATCGACGTACGGACAATTCTGGAACGCAAAAAGAGAATACCACAGCACCGGCCGGTCTCCCAGCAGCAAATATTGTTTCTTTTTCTTACTTTTCATCCGGCTGCCGCTGCCTCCGGCAAGAACGATCGCTACATTTTTCATTTTCTTCGCTTATCCTCCAGATCAGGCATGCTGATACCGTCTCACCAATCTTCGTTTTACATAAAAATAGCAAATCAGGTGCACCGCTTCTGTAACCAGCCAGGATACCGGATAAGACAGATACAATACAAAGAGGGTATGGTTTGCCGCAAAAATAGTATAAATCCATACCACACGCAGCAGGCAGGAACCAACCAGGGAGACAACCATCGGCAGCACCGACTCTCCCATTCCTCTGAGTTCCCCTGAAATCACTTCCATAATTCCACAGAGACAATAGGTGACCGCAATGACGGATAGACGCGTCAGGCCGTATTGCACTGCCTCTTGATTGCCTGGAAGATAAATACTCAGCAGAAGATCTCCCATCCGGTAGGCAATCTGTCCGAATACCAGTCCGGTAACGGTTACCATGAGGAAGCAATTCAAAAACACCTTGCCGATCCGATCAAATTTGCGCGCCCCGACGTTCTGACTTGTGAAAGTCTGCGCAGCCTGATAAAACGAGTTCATTGCCATATATATGAAGCCTTCTATATTTCCGGCCGCAGAATTTCCGGCTACCGCGATCTCGCCAAAGCCATTTACAGACGATTGGATCAGAACATTGGAAAGAGAAAATACCGTCGACTGTAGCCCCGCCGGCAATCCTACCCGGAGGATGCGCAGCAATTTTGTCTTCGACACGCGTATTTTGTTCAGTTCCAGATTCATTTCCGGTTCCAGGCGCATCAGGCTCCGGATAACCAGTAGGGCAGAAATCGTCTGTGAAATCACAGTTGCAATCGCAACTCCTGCTACATCCAGGTGAAACACGGCAACCAGAATCACATTCAGAACAATATTGACCAGACCGGCCACCGTCAAATACAAAAGCGGGCGCTTGGTATCTCCGAGAGAACGAAGAATTGCGCTCCCAAAATTATACACGGCCATCGACGGTACTCCAATAAAATAAATCTGCAGATACAGCTGCGACAGATCAATAATCCCCTCTGGTGTCGCCATCATTCTCAGCAAAATCGGGCTTAGTACAATTCCCACAACGCCTGTTACAACACCGCCCGCCAGACTGATGGCGATCGAGGTATGTATCGTCTCTTTGACCTGATCTTTCTCTCCTGCGCCAAAAAAGAAAGCCGCTGCCACGCCGGAGCCCACGGACAATCCTACCAGCAGGTTCACAATCAGGTTAATCAGCGCGCCGTTTGAGCCGACGGCCGCCAGGGAATTGCTGCCCGCAAATCGGCCAACCACAATAATATCTGCTGCATTAAAAAGCAGCTGCAAAATACCGGCCAGCATAACCGGAAACGTAAAAATCAGCAGTTTCCCCGCCAGGGGACCCTGCGTCATATCCATCGTCTGTTGATGCGTCTTATTCTTTTTTAAAGCTTCCACACAACTCACCCTCCGTTTTTCTCACATTTCTCCTGCGCTATGCCGGATAACGCTCCCCCAGCTTCAGATTCGGCACCGCGTTCAAATCCAGCTCATGCCGCACACCCTTCCTATATTCATAATAGGCCGCCGCTCCAATCATTGCCGCATTATCCGTACAAAAAATCGGCGACGGACGGTAGAAACGAATGCCCCTTTCCTTACATGCCTCTTCCGCTGCGGTGCGCAGGGCGGTATTGGAAGCCACACCTCCGGCCAGAGCAAATCGATCCAGGCCGGATTCCCGCACCGCGAGCATGGCGTGTTCCATCAGCACGTCAACCACTGCTTTCTGAAAAGAGGCCGCGACATCTGCTTCCACAATCGGCTCCCCTTTCATTTTGCATCCATTTAGATAGTTCAGCACGGCGGATTTCAAACCGCTAAAGCTAAAATCATAAGGAGCATCTGCGATTTTCGCCTTGGGAAAAGCAATTGCGTCAGGGTTTCCTTCCTTCGCGAGCCGGTCGATCTTCGGACCGCCGGGATATCCCAGTCCAATCGCGCGCGCCACCTTATCAAACGCCTCTCCCGCCGCATCGTCCCGTGTGCGGCCAAGAATCTCATACTCCCCATAATCCTTTACACGAACCAGATGGGTATGTCCTCCCGAAACTACCAGACAGATAAATGGCGGTTCCAGATCTTTGTTTTCAATATAGTTCGCCGAAATATGGCCTTCTATGTGATGGACGCCAACCAGCGGAAGGTGCTTCGCGTAGCTGATCGCTTTCGCTTCAGCCACCCCGACCAGGAGCGCGCCAACAAGACCGGGGCCATAAGTCACCGCGACCGCATCCATATCATCCAGTGTCATCTTTGCCTCAGCCAAAGCTTCTTCAATCACCTGATTGATCTTTTCGATATGTTTGCGCGAAGCAATCTCCGGCACCACGCCCCCATAAAGCTTATGCAGGTCAATCTGCGATGAAATAATGTTCGAAAGCACCTCCCGCCCGTTTCTTACTACGGAAGCGGCAGTCTCATCACAGGAACTCTCAATCGCCAGAATTGTTATCTCTTTCTTTTCCGCACTGTCAAACTTTGTATTCATTCTTATAATCTCCAAACGCATCCAATACCGGCTCGGAAATGTCATAACCGAATTTTTGCCTTTCTGACTCCACCGGCCGGAAATGTTCTCTTACCATTTACGATTGCTCATTCATCCGCAAAATCCAGTTCCACGCTCTTGCCATCTTTCCCCGGATACGCATTCGGAAAGATTTTGCGAACCTGCTCCATGTAGTCCTCCGGCCGCACGAGAGACGGGCTGTAATGTGTCAGCCACAGTTCCTTTGGCTGTGCACGATGCGCCAGACGCGCGGCTTCGGTAAACGTCATGTGCTTATGCTCGACCGCCTTCGCGTCCTTCTCCGCCTCCCCGTACATTCCCTCGCAGATAAATAAATCCGATCCGGCTGCATGCTGTGCAATGGAATCGGTCGGACGTGTATCTGTTGAATACGTCACCTTAATTCCCCGCCGCGTCGGTCCCAGCACATCCGTCGGCCGAAAAACACACCCATCCGCTTCGATTACTTCCCCTTTTTGCAGGCGGCTCCAATATTTCATCGGAATCCCGCCCGTTTTCGCCCGCTCTACATCAAAACGTCCGGCACGTGGAATTTCCAGACAATAGCCATAACAAAGGACATTGTGATTCACACGGAAAGCTGTGATTCGATACCCTTTTTCCTCAAACACCTGCTCCGGTCCCTGTATTTCCTTATATATAATAGGAAAGGGCAGCTCCGGCGCAACCACGCGCAGCGCATTCACAACGCGCTCCAGCCCCTTCGGTCCAATCATCGTCAGCGGTTCCGTTCTCTCCGCATTCCCCATCGTCAGCAATAGTCCCGGCAATCCACTGATGTGATCGCCGTGATAATGCGTAAAGCAGATCGTATCAATCGGTTTAAAGCTCCAGCCTTTTTCCCGAACCGCAATCTGCGTTCCTTCACCACAGTCAATCAGAAGATTACTCCCATTATAGCGCGTCATCAGAGACGTCAGCCACCGATAGGGAAGAGGCATCATTCCACCGCTTCCCAACAGACATACATCCAGCATCCTTACCCTCCTGTCGTACCTCTTCGTTTCCTTACAGATACTCCTCGACTTCCACTGGCAGGACAAAATTTCGTGTCATCTTGTCATAGCATTTTTCGCACAGACAAAAAACATGGCGTTCTCCATCTTTCCCGGAAAAGTAGCCCCATTCCTGCCGTCCTTCAAAAAAGCCTTCCCGGTATATTCCATTCTCCATTTCAATGGTTTTCCCACAGCCGTTACAGCGCAATTTTTTCTGTTCACTCATCCGGTATCCTCCTTCTGCCATCCATTCGTCAGCAAAGACAGTATAACGAATCTTACATCCGCCGACTACCGGAAATTTTTGAAAAATATGGTTGAATTTGGCGCTCATGGGAACAAAACAAAAGCCTGTGATTACCGAGTCAGCGTTTCATCCGGCTCCGGCGTCCACATGATCACAGCGTCTTCTTCCGGCATTCGATAAAAATGTTTACGGATACCCACAGAAACAAAGCCCAGCTTTTCATAAAGATGAATCGCCGCGGTATTGCCCTTGCGAACCTCAAGTGTAAACCGCCGGATACCGCGCTTCTTTCCATATTCCATCAACTGCGAAAGCATGGTGGTTCCAATCCCCTGCCCCCGCAGTTCACCGCGCACAGCGACATTTAGAATCTCCGCTTCCTCAAAGCTTCGCAAGAGACCACAGTATCCCGCGATCTGATTCGAATCCCTCGTCCGCGCGACAAAATACACCGAACAGCCCTGTTCCAGTGCAGAGCGAAAGCCACTTTCACTCCACGGCTCAGAAAAACACTGGCGTTCGATAGCCGTCACCTCTGAAATGTCTTCGAACCGCATTCCACTGACCTGTACTTCTCTCATCGTTCCTTCTGAAGACGCTCCTCTCTCTCTCGCTCTGCCTGCGAAGGCCGCAGATATTCCGGCGTATGCTCTGCCGCTGTCTGCATTTTTCCTTCTATATAATAATGCATGGCAAGCACCGCTACAGAAGACGCCCTCTGTCGGTTCAGATGTGCAGGTGCAAACTGATATGGAACTTTGATCCGTTCCCGAATCTGCTCCCGGTATACCGGCACGCCATCCCCGAGGAAAATCACTTCCCTGCCGGACTGATTCAGCTCGTCCACAATCTCCGTAACCGCCATCGGTTCCTGTGCCCGCCTGGTAACAAAAGTCTCACCCTCAAAGGTATAAATTCCCGTATAAACCTGGCTTCTGCGAGCGTCCATCATCGGACAGATGTTCTTTTCACATCCATATAAATTCCACGCCAGGGCATCCACCGTCGGCACCGAAATCAATGGTTTATCCAACGCCAGCCCCAGTCCTTTCGCCGTCGCAGAACCGATGCGCAGACCGGTAAACGAGCCTGGCCCTCCTGCCACGGCAATCGCATCAATTGACTGCAGATCCAGTTCAATCATCTTCGCCACCTCATCCAGCATCGGAAGAAGCGTCTGCGAATGTGTCTTCTTATAATTAACGGTATACTCCGCCAGCAAGGTGTCATCCTCGGCCACAGCCACAGAAGCCACCAGCCCGGAGCACTCCAGAGCCAAAATTTTCATATAAATCTCTTTCCTTCTGTTGTCTAATTTTGAATCGTAATTTTTCGGTAATCGAACCCCCGCTCCAGGTCCTTTTCAATGGATATATAAACCGTCTGCGGCGGCAAAAGTTCCTCGATCAGATTTGCCCATTCAATCAGGCAGATGCCGTTGCCATAAAAATAATCTTCATACCCGATCTCTTCCATTTCTTCTATATCACCAATCCGGTACACATCGAAATGGTACAGGGGCAGGCGTCCTTCCTCGTAAATCTGTACAATGGTAAACGTCGGACTGCTGACCGGCTCCGTAATTCCAAGTCCGGCGGCCAGTCCCTTTGTCAGAATCGTCTTCCCCACGCCCAGATCACCGTCTAAAGCAATAATCTGACCGGGACGGGCTTCCTCGCCAAGACGTTGGCCAACAAAAAATGTCTCCTGCTCTGAATTTGTCTCTATTGTCATCCAACCACCCCTAATCTTGGCAAGCCAAAACCGCCATGCAGCAATTTTGACCGCGCCTCTATATGGAAAGGTCCAATAGCCAGGCTATAGGCAACCGTTTTACTGTAGAAACGCAAATGGCTCCTCATCCGCCAGAAAATGCAGCAGCATATAGGCAGACATAATCGCCACTCGCTCTTCCCGCAGAATCCGCCGCACTTCTTCCCGATCCGCAAGAACCACTTCAATCTCCTCGGAAACTTCCTGCATATCTGCACAGATCTCTCCGTCCGCATACCCGTAAACAGTCGCGCAGCACTCATCCGTCATGCCGATTGTTGTATAATACGGCTTTTCATAAATCATGTCAACCGGAATCGGCTGCAGTGTCAGTCCGGTCTCTTCCCGCATCTCACGCACCGCGGCGGTGTGATAGTCCTCTCCCGCTTCAATCAGGCCGGCCGGGAATTCATAAATATAATTGTCAATGGTATAGCGATACTGGCGGATCAAAACCACTCGGTCCCGTTTCTCTCCATACAGGCTGTATATGATCACGCCATCCGGCGACTGCTTTTTCGTAGAAAGTTCCAGATCCTCTGCTCGCTTTGCCCGGGAAGATAAATAATACTTCCCGGCATGCCCTTTGCTGTTTTCCACATCCAGCTCATAAAGATTGACATACGGGTTGCCTGTCGTTCTTTGAATCTTCTTTATTTTCCCCATTTTCTCCACACACCTGCCTTTCCTTCTTTCAGCGTACTTATCATACCACAGAAAACAGATAAATCAACCGAAAAAGTACTTGATATTTGTCTGATCATGCGCTATCATAGATCCCAGTTTAAGATTGGTTCTTCGGGGCGGGGTGACATGCCAAACATGAATTCCCCACCGGCGGTATAGTCCGCGACCCGCGAAAGCGGCTGATCCGGTGACGTTGTTATAACGAATTCCGGAACCGACAGTATAGTCTGGATGAGAGAAGAATGCAGCACGGTTTCGTAATCGTGTGGTTCTGCCACGGAGATTTCCTTATTGGATATCTCCTTTTTTATGCGCACGGCAGCACAAGGAAAAACAAAACCATCTGCACCAGGAAGAGCTTTTTCTTAAATGAATATTTCTATTTAAGAAAAGGAGAACAAAACATGGGAACAGGATTATTACAGACAATTTCAGACAACCTGCAATTTGTCGCAGTGTGCGCCGTCGTGATCGCGGCAATCATCGGCGCATCGTATGGGCTGGAGGCCACTGTGCTGAAGAAGAATATCGCGCAGGTAGGCAAGACCCGCTACATCACTATCTGTGGTATGTTGGGCGCGATCGCCATGATACTGCACATTCTGGATTTTCCGCTGGTCGCTATCGCGCCGAGCTTCTACAAGCTGGACTTCAGTGAGATTCCGGTGATGATCGGAGCATTCTGTCTGGGGCCGGTCGGCGGTGTTGTGATCGAACTGGTAAAAATCTTACTGAAATTGATCATCAAAGGCACCTCCACCGCATTCGTAGGCGATCTGGCGAACTTTGTCGTCGGCTGTTCCTTCGTCGTTCCGGCGGCAGTCATCTATCACCTGAAAAAGACACGCACGATGGCCATCATCGGGCTCGCAGCCGGCACCATAATCCTCGTCGTATTTGGCACAATGTTCAACGCGGTTTACCTGCTTCCGGCATTCGCCTCTCTCTACGGAATGCCGCTGGACAGCATCATTTCGATGGGTACCGCAGTGAACGGCGCCGTGACGAATGTCACCACCTTTGTCATCTTCTGCGTCGGACCGCTGAATCTGATCAAAGGAATCTGCATCTCTGTGCCGACCATGCTGCTCTACAAAAGAATCAGTATCGTTCTGCGCACCGCAAGCTCTGATTCCTACGCAGCCGGGAAAAAACAGCAGCCGCAGGGCTGATTTACAAATCTACAATCGAGCAGGAGACGGCTTGCCGAATCCTACTCGCCGCGCGGGCTGCGTCCGGCGACAGCCGGAGAATACCATTCGCAGCCCTGCGCATACAAAAGAACAGGTCTCCGTATCACGCGGAGGCCTGTTTTCATTCATACATCGGTCAGACAGGTGTGGTTCTCTCACCTGCACACATTCACCGGTTCTCCGGCCAGATACGCATACACATTTTCAAACACAATCTCCGCTCTGCGCAGCATGGCTTCTTCTGAAATAAACGCCTGATGCGGAGTCAAAAGCGTATTTTTCGCGTGAAGAAGCGGATAGTCTGCCGGAAGAGGCGGTTCCATATCAAATACATCCACACAGGCGAATCCCAGACGTCCTTCGTTCAATGCTTCCGCCAGGGCGGCATTGTCCACAATCGGGCCGCGGGCACAGTTGATGAAAATGGTGTCCGGGCGCATCAGCGCAATACGCTCTTTTGAAAGAAAACCTCTGGTCTGCGCATTCAACGGCAGATTCAGCGACACAATATCACTCGAAGAAAGCACTTCCTCCAGTGATTTATACTCGATACCGAGCGCCTTTGCCTCCTCGTTCTCACTGCGGTTATAGGCAATCACTTTTGCACCAAAAGCCAGGAACAGTTTGGCAGTTCTCAGGCCAATCTTGCCAAGACCAATGATGCCGACCGTCCTGCCGCAGATCTCGCGGCCGCCGATCCCGGCGCTTGTCCCGCCCTCTCGCACAACCGTATCCGCCTTTACCACATTCCGCAGCGCGTCGACAGCCATGCCAATAATCAGCTCCGCAACCGTCTGATTGGAATAGCCCGCCGCGTTGCAGATCATTACGCCGCGCTCCCGGCATATGTCCACTGCCACATGGTCAATCCCGGTAAACGCGACAGAAAGCATTTTCAGGGAATCTGCGCTCTCCACCACCTTGGCCGGGTATGGGTTATTTGCTATCATGACAATCTCACAGCCAGCGCTGCGCGCGGCCAATTCATTCGAGTCGGTTGTCTTTGTATCATAATAGACAAATTCATGTCCCAGGTCCGCCAGCTTTTTCGAATGAGCCTCAATCACAGCCGTCGGCACACCGATCGGTTCTAACAATGCAATTTTCATCTTTCCACCTCTTGAATTAAAATACGGTTTTCGTCCCTCTTATACACGGCATGATTATACTCTTTCCACCGGAAAATGTCATCTGCTTTTTCCTGCCTGTATTTCGCATGCAAAAAAATTAAGCGCAAAATCACAGCCGCGTTTTATTGCAATAAATCAAATCAGCTTCGAAGTGTTATAAATTCACGCAATTGCATTGTATAAAATTGTTTATGTTTCTCTGATTCAGACTTAAACTATAGGCAATTCAACAAAGGAGGAAATACTACTATGGCAGCAGTGTCAGAAAAAAGAAAAAAACAGTATCGTCAGCTTGGCCTGACCATTGCATACTATCGAAAGATGAACGGAATGACGCAGATGCAGCTTGCAGAAGCGATTAATGTGAGCCGCACCCATCTGAGCAATATTGAGGCTCCAAATATGCCGACCTCAGTTTCTCTCGAGCTTCTGTTCGACATCTCTGACGTTCTTGAAATCCCCATTGCAAAACTGTTTGAATTCAGAGAGTGATTCCTTTGCCCAGATTTGGAAGATTAAAAAGTATTAAACGAAGATTAAGAAACGATGCAAAAATAAGAAACTATAATCGAGTAGGAGGCGACCGGTCGGCTCCTACTCGTCGCGCGGGCCGGGTGCGGCTTAAGCCGCAAAATACCTTTCCGGCCCTGCGCAAAAAACGCAGGTCTGCGCCAAATCCAAGCAGACCTGCGTTTTTTCAGAACAGCTCATTCGGTCCTTTTTCGCCTTTTGCGAAGTACCATGCATTCTCCATCGTTGTCTTACTGATCGCCTGCATGGCTTCCTCTGTGAAAAACCCCTGGTGAGAAGTCACGACCACATTGGGGAAGGAAAGCAGCCGCGCCACGGTCGAATGCGGCATGATTTCCTCCGACAGATCTTCATACACAGATCCATTTTCCTCTTCATATACATCCAGACCAACCGCGAAAAACTTGTTTTCCCGAATACCACGGACCAGATCATCCGTTTTGATCAGGCCGCCGCGGGAGGTGTTGACAAGAATCACCCCGTCCTTCATCTGTCCTATGGTATCGATATTGATCATATGATGCGTCTCCGGCGTCAGCGGACAATGCAGGGAAATCAAGTCCGATCGCTCAAAGAGCTCCTTTAATTCTACATACTCCACAAAGTCCAGGTTCTTATTCGGGTACATATCATACGCAATCACGTTCATTCCAAAGCCCTGGCAAATACGCGCCATCGCGGCACCAATCCGGCCAGTGCCAATGATACCCGCCGTGCGGCCATAAAAGGATACGCCCAAAAGCCCATTCAGGCTATAGTTGTTCTCCCGCACTTTGATATACGCCTTGTGCAGGTGCCGGTTCGCCGTCAGCGCAAGCGCCATCGCGTGCTCCGCGACAGATTCCGGCGAATAGCCCGGCACATGCGCGACGCGGATTCCGTATTTTTTCGCCATATCCAGGTCTACATTGTTGTATCCCGCACAGCGCATCAGAATCAGCTTTACTCCACAGGTATGCAAGATTTCAATCGTCTGGGTGCCAACATCCATATTCACAAACGCACAGACCGCATCATAGCCGCTGGCCAGCGCAGCTGTATTCGGCGTCAGCTCCGCTTCAATAAATTTCACTTCAATGCCAGAATACTTCTCCTCTTCCAGACAGGGGAGCAAATAAGTCTTATCATAGCTTTTTGTTCCGAAAAACAGTATTTTCATCCTGCAGCCTCCTCAAATTTTCTCTGTCTCTATCGAACATACCTTATTTTTCCCGTTTTGTCTATTCTTTTATACCTTTTTTACACAAATTTTACCGGACTCTATGGTTCTGCATTTGGTATGCGTTCTTTACGGTATCTTCTTTCCCGTTCGTTACACTTCCATCTCGATCCGCATTTTTTCCAATGCTCTTTTTTCCAGTCTGGATACATAGGAACGGCTGATTCCGAGCAGACCCGCAATCTCCCGCTGCGTCAGTTCCTTCTGCCCATTCAGCCCATAGCGCCCGGCAATCACCTGCTTCTCCCGCTCATCCAACACCTTGACCATACATTCCCGCATTCGGTGTATGTCCTTCTGCACTTCCAGATTTTCCACCACATCCACCGGTTCGCTCTCCAGCACATCCATCAGGCGAAGATCACGTCCTTCCTGATCCGTGCCGATCTTTTCGTACATAGAAACCTCGTGAGTCAGCTTCTTACGTGAACGGAGCATCATCAGGAGTTCATTTGCTATCGTCGCCCCGACGCGTTTTTGGAGACAGATTGGCTGATTCATGTCCTGCATCGTTTTCGATGCAGGACGCAGGCCACGTCTCGTGCGAAGCACGATTATTAATGACGTGGCTCTCTATCCCCTCATCTCCGGAATTAGTACCTGATAAGCTGTCTGAAACGTCCGTTTCGTCCTCATAATCCACATCAGAAAATCGTTCCAGTTTTTCTGATGCATCCGTGCCGCCATCCGTTGTCTGATCCAGGCCGGTGATTTCCGGATACTCAATCTCATCAGCGCCCGCCAAATGCGAAGCATTTCTTTCCATGCGGGCGCGTTCTGCCCTCGCCGGGTGGCATCCTCGCCCTTCGGGCGGGATATCCGCCGAACGGCAGTGAGGGGGCGCTTCCATCTCGGAAGCACCGAATAAAATCATGTGAGCGTTTGTACCATCCCAGACCACACGCCGCACAAGAGTACGAATTGCCGCCCGCTTCTGCTCAACCGACATTTCATCAATGCCTGATTTAAAAGAAGATAACAGCTGACGCAATACATCAAACTCAATATCACTGAGCGCGTGTCCGGCGGTCAGATCTTCCAGTTCATGCATGCGGGAATCCAGCTCCTTACATTCACGGCTCAACTGCTCAATCCGCTTCACCACAGCGCTTCTGGCTGTTGCATCGCTTACTTCTGCCAGCGAATCTACGAGCGCCTCCATCTTCTTTTGGGCAGTGCTCCTGTCCTGCTGAAGGGACGCAAGCCGTTCCTCATAATCCGTGCGGTCACCCATGTAAAAGCTTCGGCTCTGCTCAAGCTGTTTCATAAAGGTTCCCTGATCGTCCTCCAGCAGCTTAATCTGCTCTATGATTGCAGCATCCAGTGTGTTTCCATTCGCATTCTTTTGATTGCAAATGCTGCCGCCGCTTCGCTCTTTCATTTTGCAGATATAGGTGTAAACCGGCTTTCCATCCAGACTTCTGCGCCGGTCAAGCTTCGGGTACATACGGCTGCCGCAGCTGCAGTACAGCAATCCGGTCAGCAAAGCCTCATTGCTGCGCGGTTTGCGATAGGATTTCGATTTGTTCCTCTCCAGTGACTCCTGTACCCGTACCCATACCTTTCCGGGGATGATGCCGGGATGCAGGCCAACTGATACAATCCACTCATTTAATGGACGCAGAATCGTCGTTTTTCCCTTTTCCTGATCGGTACGGTTGTAAGCCATAATCCCATGAACGCCATCAAAATCTTCTTTTCCGGAAAACAGCTCCGACTTAGCATTCACAAAGTAATCATACATCTCCTGATCCGCGATTGCATAGACAGGGTTCTGTAGAATCGACTTGATGGAAAAGCGGGTAAAGGTCTTATTATTTTTGGTTTTGTATCCCTGATTCAGCAGTTCCGTCTCCGTAAGCGTCAGGGAATCCGTCTCCACATACTTGTCAAAAATCAGCCTGATCACTTCCGCTTCCTCCGGAATCAGCTTCAGCTTGCAGGCTTTTTTGGTTTTTCCATCAATATTCACGCTCTTTACTGCCTCTGAGGAATAACCGGTTGGCGTTGTTCCGCCCAGCCAGCGGCCGGTCTTCGCAAGCTCGTGCATATTATCCCGAATCCGTTCTGCAATCGTCTCCCGTTCCAGCTGCGAAAAAACAGAAGCAATATACATCATGGCCCGCCCCATAGGTGTACCGGTATCAAACTGCTCTTTGATGGAAACAAACGCAATGTCCAATCGAGCCAGTTCCTCAATCAAACCGGCAAAGTCCCCGATGTTACGGCTGATTCGGTCAAGGCGATAGACAACGATCGCTTTGAACTTTCGTTTTCTCGCTGCCGCCATCATTTTCTTGTAATCCGGGCGATTCAGGTTCCCGCCTGAAAATCCTTCATCTTCATAAATCACTACGTGTTCCAGTGCTTCTGTCCCATAGTGTATCTGAATATACTCCTTACAAAGCTCTACCTGATTGCCGATGCTCTCGCCTTTTTCCGTAAATCTTGATTTGCGGGAATAGATGGCAATGCAGTCCTCATTCATTTGCATTCTGAATCCTCCCGATATCTTTATGATATATGCACTATTTCGATAATAACATAGAATCGTGTCGCTGGGAAGCCCCAAACAGAAAATTTTGGTCTGGGTCAAATTGACCCAGACCATTGACACTATGAATTTGGTAAAGGTTCAAAATGAGCCTTTACCAGAAATTGCATGAGTGAATCCTCCCTCCTTTATTCCGCCAGGTGCAGGGTCACCGTCTGCATAATACTGCTCACTACAGTATCCAAGTCAGCCTCGCCTGAGAGATATTTCAGACCCTCTTCTTTCACACTGTCTGTAATAACTGCATCTATAACGCTGCGGTTGGATAACTCTGGTATCATAGCTTCTATCTGGTCAAATAGGTTGCGAAGTTCTTCCGCACTTACTCCCCAGCTTGTTTCTCCGGTATCATCCGCACCCAGAACATCCTCTTCCATGATCTGGAAAGCAGTCTTATTGATCGGATAGCCACGGTCTGAGACACTAAGCTCGCTCTGGCATTCCGACGACAGGAATTCTTTTACAAATTCCAGAGCCGCTTCCTGGTTGGTGCTTTTCGCATTTATGCCTATGATCTGTGCCGGAATAAACACGTTGCTGCTCTGTGCCACTGCACTTTCATAGACCAGATCCGTGCCCAGATATTTCGCGATGGCTGCTGTCGTATTGAGTGCCCTGGATTCAAACAACCCAATGATCTGTGACTGGAAATTTGTGATATTCTGTACAGTAATTATCTCACCCCAATCATCAAAATCGTCAGACGCGGCAAATTCATCTATATCTGCCTGACTCACATTTTCCTTCTGTGTATCATTGATGGATTTTAATGCTTCCAGAAATTTCCGAAGTGCAGTTTCATCCAGAGAACCGTCCTCTGTCATCCATGCAGGTGAGCAGATGGCAGTCATCATTTCCAGCAATTCTTCATCATAAAGTCCGAGGATGCTTGTCATTTCCGGATTCGCTTCTTTCCACTCCTGTACACTCTGGCACAGAGAATCAAGGTCTGTAATCTGATCCAGATTTTCCTGTGCCCCTACCATCATCATAATCCGAAATCTCGCCGGCACCGCATAAACTGCCCCGCTTTCCATCTGGTAAGTATATGCGATGTTCTCATAAAGTCCTTCACTTTCTGCCACTTCAGATAAAACGCCGGACAGGTCCACCAGCATCCCGCTTTCAGAATAGGAATCTACACTCATTCCATCCAGAAGAATAAGATCAGGCCCGTTCCCCGCTAAAATTTCCGTATTCAGTGTTTTGATCGCATCGTCAACCGTAAGTCCACTATCCCCGGACAGCCCCACTTCTATTGTCACCTGAATATCTGTATGGTTCTGATTGAACGTATTCACCTCATCGGTCAGCAGTTCATTTTCATACAACGTATAGAGTGTCAGCTTTTGTGTCGTCGGGCTGTTCCCTGAAAAAGAATAGCGTACCAGCAGGGAATCGCCACTCGCTGTTAAGTAATGACACAAAACGCAGGAGTCACTAAGTGCGGCAACCGACCAGACCGTATAATCAGAGTCACCCAGCTTTGTAGCACTTCCCTCAAACAGTTTTTCCGCAACACCTCCACCCCATTTATAATGATAGAGTCCGCTTTTGCTCGCATAAAAAATCCCGGTGCCTTCCGTATCGTCCACAATTCCCCCGCCGCTGGATGTCGTCGACCATGCTTCATAGTCAGCCGATACAAGGCTGCTTATAATCTCGTTTCCCTCCTGTAATTCGCCCTTGTAGTTATAAATCTTCACGCCGTCATTTGTAATGGTTAGGATTTCCCCATTGACCGGCGCATAAGAGTAGTGCATCTCATTACTGTAAGGAATCGTATCCACAATGCTGCCATCCGAAACCGAAAGGATATAGATAGTTGAACTGGTGTCTCTCACCGTCAGCGTATCATCATCTGCAAAATTGATTCCATAGCACTGTCTGCCATCATCAAATGTAATACTCAGCCCCGTTGACGATCCATCAGTACTATATACAAGAATCCCTGCTGATTCCGTATAAAATGCCAGCTTTCCGGAATCGCTGATTGACGCATAACCATCTCCCCCTGAAATTTCTTCCGGCAGCCATCCGCTCTGTTCTTCCTGCCTTGCCCAGCTGTCTCCCTTGTCTGTCGATGTATATACGCCATTTTCCGTGATCAGCCAGAGGGTTCCATCAATTTCCCGCATAGCAAATATCTGCGTGCTGTAATCCGGCAGTTCCAGATCCTCTTCCCTGTACGTAGACTCACTGCTGTCTGCGGTATCAGTCACAGCATTATTCTCTGAATTTTGAGAGTCCGAGGCTGCATCAGCGATCGAATCCTCCTGTGAATCCGCAGCCATTCCTTCTGCGGTGCTTTCAATCTGCACCGCATCATCCGTTCCCGATGAAGTGCCAGTATTCGTAGCACTTCCACAGCCGGTCAGGGCAAGCACCATAGTTAACACGAAACACATTTTTTTAATATTCTCTTTCATTTCAAACCTCCATATATCACTTTTCATCGCAGCTGTTCGGTACCTTTACAGTACCCCTTTCTTTTATCCTTTTCTCGGTCAATTTTCTCGTATAATGGATTGCATAGCAGGAAGCGGCACCGCCCAAAGCAACCCAAAAGCCAAGACTCAGGCAATTTGTAAACCAATGAATTTCCAGTGCATAAAATGGAAGTTCCAGAAAACCGGTCATTCCATCTGTCCACGTATCAAGGAGTTCCCCATAAAAGCTGAAATCAGACCATTTTGCCGGAATAAATTCGGCTAGAACCTGGGTCATTCCTGTTAATTTCAATAAGAATGCCAGTAATAAAACACCTGTGAAGAATCCCATAACAACAACGAAACGCGGATAAATACTGTCAATACGCCATCTTTTTTTCGCTATACGCATCAGGAAATGAGCCAGCCGGATATAAACCGCCAATATACTTAAGCAGAACAGAGTTTTTACAATTCCACGCAGGAAGCCCCACCGAATCTCACTTAACGAAACCTGATATTTGTTTTGAATGGTATTTTTCAGGTTCCAGCTTGTGGTATCTCCATTTTTCCCCGCAGTAACTCTTGTAAATACTTCCCCGCTCCCCGGAGGCATCTGGATAATCATTGCTGGTTCAGAGATGTCCAGCAAACCAAGTATCTGATATTCCCGGCTATCATAGCAAACTGACAGACCAATTACATCTGTATTGCCGAAGAGTTTCAAGGCAATAGATTTGTCGATCAGGCATCCGCTTGTATCCCCGCTTTGCGGCACGTTATAGTTACCTACCAGAAGACGCGGATCACCGCGAATCAAGATCACATTTGCTCCTGTCTCCCTTTCCACCGTTTCTGTAATGGATATTACCTGGTCACTTTTCTGCATCCAGAATACCATGTCTGTCAAATTCTGATCTGAGGCGGCTGCTTCCAGTATTTCCTCTGCCGTTTGCAGCGAAATACCGCCATTACTCACATAGTTCCATCTGCCATCCTGGCTTTGAAAACCTCGCAGTTCCCTGAATCCCATAGCAACGCAAATTACCAATAACGCCATGCAAATGATAATTCTCACCCAGTCAGATATCCGGGCAGCCATAGCTGTCGGTTCCGTCAATTCACATGGATATAAATATTCTTTTTGCTGACATTTTGCATCCTGTTTTCTTATTTTTCTCATGCTCATGAGACCTGCTTTCTGACCCTGTTTCCATCTTTTACCTCGCGGTCTGACTGGGTGATAATATCCTGGTCAACTGCTCCCGTAGCTGAAATAGCCGCATAACTGCTGTTTTTATCCAGTACCGTCACTGTAACCTTCTGTACTTCCAGCACCGTACCAAGAATCCCGTCTGTTTCCTGCACGATCAGTACATAAGCCTCATCGTTGTCGGTATAAATTGCATTTACCGGAACGAGCATACTGTACTGCTCTGATTGTTTATCGAATGTCACCGTTACCTGTTCACCAAGGGATAGTCCCTCACTGGTATTTTCTGCGATTACAACTTCCGTTCCTTCAGCAGAAACATCTTCACTACTGGATGAATCTTTTCCCGAGGCAGTCGTTGATGCCAGTAAAATAGTCACTTTCAATAAGCTCGTATCATCCTCGTCATACTGGATATCAGATATGGTTGCACCTGCGATTGATTCCGTCTCCCCATATTTTGTTACGGTTACACTGTCTCCCGCCTCAATGTATTCTTCATATTCAGCAGACACAGTGACTGTAACCTTCTTGTTTTCGGAATCCACCGCCAGCACCGCAGCCGCTGACGTGGTAGTCGTGTCACCCGTCAGGACATTTACATCCTTTACGGTTCCCGCCGTTTCCGCATACACAATACAGTCATCGGAAAGCCCATCTTCCGCGTCCGCAATTTCTTTCACCTTTTCCGCCAGCCCGCTTTCAAATGTGTCCAGTGCCTCCTCATAGTCCGCAATCGCATCCTCCAGCGCTTCCCGCAGTTCCTTTTCTTCATCTGTACGGGAATACTGGTAGGTCTTATCCCTGCTGCGCTGATATTCATAATAAGCTGACCTTGCAGTCATGACTGCCTCCCTGGCGCTGAAAACTTCATTACGGGTATTTTCTACATCAGAATTATCAATGTCAGAATTTTCAATCGCATCCTCCTGCCATTTGACATAGGTTTCCAGATAAGTCTTATATTTTTCAAAATACTCATACTGGGTCTCCCGCATGGTTTCCTCAAAATCGTCTTCTTCATGATCCGCCTCCGATTTCCAATACCAGCCATCTGTTTTTGTCAGATATTTCTGCCAGCTCTCATATGCATTAAGGTAAGTGTCCGCCGCAGTTTCCAGATTCATCCGTTCCCTTGTCTCCCATGTATAAAACGCTTCCTGTGCCTCTGCCAGCTCCTGATTTTCGGAGAGCAGAAAAAGGGCGTCACCAGCCTCTACAAAGTCACCTTCCTGCACATAAACAGTCTCAACCGTTCTCTGTGCCGGGACCGTTATGGATATTTCCTGCGTTGATTCAATTTTTCCGAACGCACTCACTGAATGGCTGATCCTTCCGGAAACCGCTTTCTGGGTCTGGACCACGGCAGTTGTCACGCTCGCCGCCGCCTGTGAAAGAAAGGTAAAGCTGACCATTACAGCCAGAAAACCGATGCTGATATTCCTGAGCCATTTTTTCATGATTTTATCCCACTTTCGTTTTATATTGTTTCACTGCTTCACCTGTGAAGCGGAAATTCCCTTTTCCAGATACTCCTGCCCATTTAAAAATATCAGCAGGGCAGGAAGGAAGGTCAGCACAGACACCCCAAACGCAAACCCGATGCTTCCCGCTTCGATTTCTGGCAGCAGGATGGATAATGGCCACAGGCTCTTCGTTTTTAAAAATGTCATTGGCTGCTCAATCATACTCCAGTTTTCCAGAAACCCCAGAATCATTGCAGAAAATATACCGGATTTTCCAAGCGGAAGCCCAATGTAAAAAAACAATTTGATGTCTCCCGCACCGTCCAGCCTGGCCGCCTCCATCACTTCGTCCGGAATCCCACAGAAAAACCGATACATAATAAAAACCGGGAATGTAGAAAATCCGCATAACAGTATCAGTCCCAGATGGCTATCCAGCAGATTCAGCCTCTGCAGAACCAGATAATCCGATAGCATCAACACCTGAAAAGGCATAAGCATCAGAACTATATACAGCCACAGCAGTGCTTTCTTCAAAGGGAACTCCCATTTTGCGAATCCCCATGCGGCTAATGTGCCAAATATAAGCTGCGTTGCCAATGATCCCGCTGTAATCTTCACGGAATTCCAGAACATTACAAAAAATTCCGGCGTGTCCAGCAAAACTTCTACATACGCCTTTAATGTCGGATAAATGGGCGTCAGCGTCAGTTCCGCATAACCGTCCCCTGTTCCAAGGATCGCGCCCAGTTTCAGGGTCAGTTCATCTTCACCCATGAAAGAACCTGCTGCCAATATACAAACCGGAACGATCATAACCAGAACGAACAGCAGCATCAAAGCCTCCATTCCCTTTCCGCAATGCTTCATATCCTTATATCAGCTCCTTTCCACAGCATCAGCAAAGATCGTTTCCCCACGCCCTGTGCAGAAGAATGATCATCAAAAGGATCACCATTCCCAGAAGCACAGATGCTGCTGACATCTTATCCAGGGACAGCGCTGCAAACCAGTTGTTAAACAGATGCTGCATCAGATACATACTTTCATGCGGATAATTGCCCGCCACCAGATAAGCCTCCCTGAACACTTTAAAGGAATTCAGCAGGGACAGCACCGCCACCGTGTAAAATACCTGCTTCATATTTGGAAGGATAATCCAGAAAAATATCCTGATTTCCCCGGCTCCATCCACTCGTGCCGCTTCGTAAATATCATTTTCGATCTGCTGCAGACCCGCTATCCACAGAACCATGTCATATCCGATATTTCTCCACAGATAACTGAGCACCAGAACCCAGAAGGACGCCCCCGAATTCAACCAGTCTGTTGTTTGAAGCCCGATCAGCGTCAACACCCCGTTTAATACGCCATGGTTATGGAATAAAAGCTTCCAGATCAGTGCCACCGACACCGCCGGTAAAGCCATCGGCAGCAGCATCGCGCTTTTATAAAAATTCCCCCATCGGCATCGCATGATCACTACTGCCAGCAGCAATGACAAAGACAGCAAAAGTGGGATGCATATGGCAATAAATCGCAGCGTATTTTTTGCTGCAAGCTGAGAGGCTGTATTTTCAAAAACCGTTTGAAAATTCTTCAGTCCAACAAAAGCAGAACCTGCATTTTCCGTCACCGAACGGCGGATTACGTCCATCAATGGTACGCAGTAAAAAATAATTGTTCCGAAAAGGCTCGGTAAAATCCAAAGAAAGCCTTTCCAGCGTTTTTGATTTGTCATAGCCTCCGTTTTCTCCTTTCAGCATCCCTACTCCCTGCTTCTGATACCATTCTATCAGGCGAATATCTAAATTTAATCTAAATGGGAAAATTTC
>JAJPXU010000019.1:59843-61053 GCA_021205305.1 Lachnospiraceae bacterium | reverse complement strand
GTTTGTAATAGTTCGTAATAGATTCAAAATGCGTGCTACTACAAATTTATGTGGCACACTTTAATAAGGAGGCGTTTGTTCTAAATGAAAAGAAGGGTGTCGCTGGCGGTTTCTCTGTGCCTGATGGCTGGGTTAATTTTCCAGGGTGCGCAGGGGTTCCCCGCTTTCGCGGCAGAAAAAGAAGCGGTTTCGGAACTGGAAGGGGAAACAGATTCCGAAGCTGCCACAGAAGAAGAACTTACCGAACTTTCCGAAGCTGAAACGGAGGCAGAATCCGCAGTTGAAATTGAAACGGAAGCAGAAACGGATGCGGCCGAGGAGATGGAGACAGAGACAGAATCCGAATCAGAAACGGAAGACCCTATGGTAGGCGAACTGATCTTTGCTCAGTGTGAGGAATACATCAATATCCGCGCCGAAGCCAGCACAGACGGAGAGGTTACTGCCAAGATCTACAACAATGGTTCCGCCACAGTTCTTTCCGTGGAGGGAGAATGGTATGAGATTACCTCCGGAAACGCGCACGGCTATGTAAAAGCGGAGTATTTCGCTACCGGTGAAGAAGCAGCGGCCATTGCTGAGGAAGTTGCCTACAACGTAGCTACTGTAAAAGCAGAGTTTCTGAACATCCGCGCAGAGGCTTCCACGGACAGTGAACTCATCGATGTTGCAAAGGAAAACGATGAAATTGAAGTCGTCCTTTACGGAGAGGACTGGATGAAAGTCGCACTTGGCAATGATGTCTATGGCTACATCAAGGCAGACTATGTTGATTACGCTACATATTATCCGGTCGCTGAAACACTGGAAGAGGAAAAAGCCCGCCTGATCGCGGAAGGACTTCTTTCAGAAGAAGAGGCTGCACAGACCGAAGAAACGGATGCGGCAGAAACAGAAAGCACGGAAGAGACCCTGGAAGCACAGACAGAAGCTGTGCAGGCGGAAACTTCCGCAGAAACTTATGTTGAAACAGAGGCAGAGCAGACCGACCTTCCGGCGCAGACGGCCTATACGGAGGCCGAATCCACTGTGACTGAAAATTCTCAGTCGGAAACTGTGGCACAAACTGAAGCTCCGCAGACAGAAACTGCGGTGCAGACAGAAACTACCGCACAGACCGAAGCTCCGCAGACGGAAACGACCGCACAGACAGAAGCTCCGCAGACGGAAACGACCGCACAGACAGAAGCTCCGCAGACGGAAACGACCG
>JAJPXU010000019.1:52615-59743 GCA_021205305.1 Lachnospiraceae bacterium | reverse complement strand
GCTCCGCAGACGGAAACGACCGCACAGACAGAAGCTCCGCAGACGGAAACGACCGCACAGACAGAGGCAGAATCTACAGGCAGCTCGTCTTCTGCCAGCACGGGAGAATCCATTGCGAACTATGCGCTCCAGTTTGTAGGTAATCCGTACGTATACGGCGGAACAAGCCTGACAGACGGCGCAGACTGCTCCGGATTTGTACAATCCGTATTCGCGAATTTCGGAATCTATCTGTCACGTACGGCAGCTGCGCAGGCAACGAATGGCACTACAATCAGCTTAAGTGAGCTGCAGGCGGGTGATCTGCTGTTCTACAGTTCCTCCGAAGACGGCTCCATTGACCATGTCGCGATTTATATTGGCAATGGCTGCATCGTGCATGCGGCCAACTCCACGCGCGGGATCTGCACAGACAGTGCATATTACACCACCCCGGTTTGCGCGGTACGCTGCTACTAAGCTGACTCCATTGCAACGATGGAAGGTAACACAACCGTTGCAAATGATTTTATGCATTTAAGAGGGAGATTTCCCCTATCAATGTGAGGATATGAAAAAAAGAACCCGACAGACAAATCAATGAACGTCTGTCGGGTTCTTTCTTAATAATCTGCTTCAATCGCTTTCAGATACCGTGCCAGCGCATCCTGCCATACCGGCAGTGGCTCGAAACCATTCGCGCGCAGCTTGCTCTTATCCAGGCGGGAATTAAACGGCCGTTTTGCTTTCGACTCGCCATACTCCGCCGTCGTCACCGGAAGCACGCGTAAATGCGCCGCGTCGTACTCCTCTCTTCCCAATGCGGCAGCCTGGCGGAAAATCTCCGCCGCAAATTCGTACCAGCTGATATAGCCGCCTTCGTTCGTCGCATGATAATAACCATACTTTTCCGTCTCTATCATATCCGCAAGCAGCCGCGCCAGATCCTCTGTATAGGTCGGCGTGCCAATCTGATCATCCACAACACGAAGAGTGTCATGATTTTTTCCAATATTCAGCATCGTGCGGATAAAGTTCTTGCCATTCACCCCAAATACCCACGCGATGCGGACAATAAAGTATTTCTCCAATGTGCCGGAAACCGCCAGTTCTCCCTCCAGTTTCGTCTGTCCATATACATTCAGAGGCTTGTAATCCTTGCAGTCCGGATCCCAGGGTATCTCTCCCATGCCGTCAAACACGTAGTCCGTGGAGATATAGAGCATCTTTGCGTCCAGCGCTTTGCATGCGTCTGCGATATTCTGTGTGCCGCCTGCATTCACTGCACGCACCTTCTCCACTTTATCATCATCCTCCGCAAGGTCCACGGCTGTCCACGCAGCACAATGAATCACCGCGTCCGGCTTCACTTCCGAAAGAATCCGGTTCACCGCCGCTCCATCGGTGATATCCATCTGTACGTAAGCCATTCTTGTCACGGCTGTTCCATCTGCAATCCCGCTGTATTCCGGCGCAACATCCGAGCCAATCCCATCCTGTCCGCGTGCGGCCAGCTCATTCATCACATCATGTCCCAGCTGCCCGCCAACGCCTGTCACTAAAATTCTCATCTTTATCCTCCGACCCATTTTCTTTTATTCTCTGTTTCTCTTTTGCCCCACTTCCATCGAGTCCACCGGCGGCTTTTGTCCTACTTTTTCCCGGTAATGCTCGTGTCTGCATCAAGTTTATCAGAGAATCTCCTCTACGGCAAGACTTTTTTTCCGTTGCTGATTGATTCTGATTACAGAATTCCATCTCAGCCGCCGGACTGGTTCTTTTTCTCAATCGCGGTAAATACCTGCCTGGAAAATGCAGAGATCGTGTAAATAATCATCCCCGGGCCAATCACAATCGCGAAAAAATACGTAGTCGTGTTAAACAGGAAAAAGAAAATCTCCAATAAAAGAACCACCGTCATCAGCATTGACCTTCCGAAATACTGGCGGAAAATATCGAGAGAATTTTTCATGGATTTCATCAGTGTATTCTCATAGCGCGCGATCAGCGGCCAGGCATAGATGATTGCCGTATAGGCGACCGCAACCAGCAGCATTCCGCAGATCAGGAATACAATCGGATTATCCTCCAGCACATCAAAGAGCTGAAAATCCATATAAATGGCGTAGACGGAAACCAGCGTGATCAGCGCCAACACGGTACCCTGTTTCCAGTTCTCCTTAAAGCCTTTTAAAAATCCCTTAAATATATAGCCTTCTTCATCCTCAGCCAACTTCAGCGCAACAGAAAAAGCCGCAGCAGTTGAAGCTCCAATCGTCACGATCGGTAAGCTGAAAAGAATCCAAAGGAAATTCAGCTTGATGATACTGGCAAATTTGCAGACAAAGCGGTACAGTGCGCTTTCTGTGCTGAAAAATCTCATTTCATTCTTCCTTTCTGAAATGAAAAGGCGGAGACTGCTCATGACAGCCCCCACCTTCGCTGTGATATCCTATCTATCTGTCGTTATCTCACTGCATGTCAAAGCCATTGTAACTTATTCGCCAGCCAGAGCTCTCTCTTCTGCCTCATGACGAAGAGTCGCTTCGTTCTCCTGGAATTCGATGCACTCGTCAAATCCATAGTCATACGCATCCGTCGTCATCTGCGCTACGATCTCATCGAACGCTTCATCGGAATCTGCATAAATTGCATTCCAGGAACCATTCTTGATGCAGTTCGTCACCTGGCTCCAGGTTGTCTGCAGCTCATCTGACTTAGCACTGGTGGAATAATCCGTACCTGGGGAAAGCATATAATCGCTCGTCTTCACATACGCATCGAACGTCGTGCAGCCACTCCACTCTCTCCAGTCTGCCTCTACCAGAGTAGAAGCTTCGGTCTGCTGGCTTGCCCACTTCTGATAGTTGTAGGTTTCGCCTACCGGAGAATCCAGATTAATGGTATCCAGAGCCCAGGTTGTATTGTTCATCTTGAAGGAACCATCATCAAATGTGCCTGAGTAGCCATCACTCATCTCTGTATTGACATCTGCCTTGCAGGAAGCGCCAAGCTCGGTGAGATAGAGATAGCCTTCCTCATCATAATACCAGCATACATCCTGCGGGCCATATTCGAAGGTCAGACGGCCTTCCGGTGTGGACAGCCAGTTGAGAATTGCCATGCAAAGCTCTGGATATTCCGTGTTCTCACCGATGGACCAGATACGATTGCCGCCGTAAATGGTCTGGCCATAGATGATCGGTCTCGCCTCGTTCGGTACGCGCGGATACAGAGCGCCGCCCATAGAACCATCTTCCTTGTCCGCCATATGCGCGTCTGTGTTGTACATGCTCTCGCCAAGGAAATTGAAGATGTTGAAGAATGCGCCGCCGTTCTGATAATCTTCACAGGCATTGTCATAGGTCTGTGTCATGGAATCCGGGTTCAGCAGGCCATTCTGATACAGCTTATTGTAGAAACGCAGGGTGGTCAGATACGGGCCATCCTCTTCCAGTGCGTTGTGGTATACACCGTTCTCCGGGTCATACAGACCGATACCGAACTCATCATATCCATAATAAGCGGTCGCCAGAGACTTCACATACATCACCATGTCGCCGTCCCAGTCCGGGAAGATGGACATTGCATAGGTCGCGTTGCCATTGTCATCGGTCGGGCAAAGCTCTTTCATCTGAATCAGAACTTCCAGAAGGTCATCCAGATTGTTGATTTCCGGATAGCCCAACTGTGCATACAGATCCCAGCGGAGATCCCAGGTATACATCGCATCCTGTGTATCATCCGCGTCTACCGCTACGTCAAAGCCGTAACCATAGATTGTGCCGCCGGAGAGGTTGCGGTTCTTCTCAAGAGCCGGCTCCATATGCTCCAGGATATACGGACCATACTCACTTAAAAGATCCTCATCTTCCCAGTCAAAGAGAAGTCCCTGATTAACTGCCTCAAGATATTCATCACCATCAGAACCCCAGATCACGATATCGCCAAGGTCGCCAGACTCCATACGGCTCTCATATACACCGTCCTGGTCATCAATGATATTCAGCTTTACATTAAATTTCTCCAGCATGATCTGGCCAAACCAGCCAATCTGCTCTCCAGAGTAGTTTGCCAGCTGATCATATACATTCAGGGTAACTGTGGATTCCGGAATCACGTCCGCCGGAATATCATCCGATGCAAGCGCTGTCACGCCGCCTCCGATAAAGCTCGACAGAGCTACACCAACCACGCCTGCCGCAGACCCCTTCAGGAACTCTCTTCTCGATATTGTTTTTGTCATCTTTCTATCCTCCGTTTCGAATAAAGAATACTGGTAGCGATTCCGAACAGCAGGCCACAGTCTGTCTTCTCGTTTCGGTGCTGTTTGGAACTGTTACAAAAAATAATGGTTTCACAGCCGTATTTACTTTAGAAACAGCTGCTTTTTTTATACACAAACTGCCTGACTGCGGCAGCATATGCCAAAAATAATACTCAGCCCTTTACTGCTCCCAGCATAATGCCGCCTTCAAAATACCGCTGCAGGAACGGATATACCAGAAGAATCGGCAGCACCGTCACCATGGAAATGGTGTACTTGACTACCTTGCCGGAAAGAAGCGACTGCAGCGCATTCTCTGCGGAGCTGCCGCCGGACTGCATCAGCGCGCTCAGGTTCGAGGTGCTGTTCAGATACACATACAGCCTGTGCTGCAGCGTATACAGCTGCGGAGAAGACTGCATATAAAGGATGGAATCCATAAAGGAATTCCAGTGCCCGACCGCGCCGAATATTGTAATCGTCGCCAGAATCGGCGTACAAAGCGGCCAGATGATCTGCCGGAAGACCTTGAACGGACCGGCACCGTCAATCTCCGCGCTCTCCTCCAGCTCCCGCGGAATGGATTCGATATAGGTCTTTACCAGGATAATATTGTACGGGGCGACAATACCCGGAATAATATACACCCAGAACGTATTCGTCAGACCCAGCATCTGCATATTCAGGAACGTGGGGATAATACCTGCGTTAAAATACATGGTTACCACAATCAGCCGATACCATAAACGCCTGTGCCAGAGCTCCTGTTTTGTCACCAGGTAGCCCACCAGCGCGGACGCCATTACCATGAGCGCCGTGCCCAGAACTGTACGGGCAATCGTCACCATAAACGCCTGCCCCAGGTCATTGATCGAGAGCAGCGAAATATAGTTGCTGAACTGAATCCCTCTCGGATAAAAGTTAATCAGGCCCTTTGACACCAGGTCATTGTCACTGATCGTATTGATAAACAGGTAGTAGAACGGGAAAATACATAAAAATGTAAACACTCCGAAAACGGCGTAATTGATCACATTGAACACAATATCGCCCGGGGTCGTTCGATAAATGCTTTTGTGGGTCTTCGCATATTTTTTTTCGGCTTTTGCGTCGATTTTTTCCTGAGCTGTCTTCGCCATATCGCACCTCCTAAATGATACTCTCGCCGCGCACCAGCTTCGAGAAGCCATTTGCGCCGAACAAAAGAATGACACTGATGATGGACTTTAACATACCAATCACCGTACTCAGCGGAATCGACCCGTCCTGAATACCCAGCTTATACACGTACAGATCCAGAACCATCACAGAGTTCGAGTTCACAGCGTTTTCAAATACAAGGTACTGATCCATGCCGTTTGTCAGGATGTTCGCGATGGACATCAGCAATAAAACAAAGAACGTCGGCATCAGGCCGGGCACGGTAATGTGCCACATCCGCTGGAAACGTCCGGCGCCGTCCACTCTCGCGGACTCGTAGAGCTGCTGGTCAATGCCGGAAATCGCGGCTATGTAGATGATCGCACTCCAGCCAATTCCCTTCCAGGTACCCCAGCCCCACATCTGAAGCCAGGTATGGGAGTTATTCATCAGCAGGTTTTTACCGGAATCCCAGATACCCAGATTTACCATAATGCTGCTGATAAATCCGTCCGTAGAGAAAATACACACCGCGATCGCATACACCAGAACCCAGCTGATGAAGTTGGGGATCGTCGTACAGGTCTGCACAAAGCGGCGGAATTTACTGCTCTTCATCTCGCTTAAGAAAATCGCAAACGCCATCGGCAGCCAGCTCGTAATGATGCCGAGACCGCTCATGGCCAGGGTGTTCTTCATTACATTAATGACGTCTCGCACGGTTGCGGCGTTTTTAAACAGCTGTGTAAACCATTTGAAGCCGACAAATTTGTCCCAGGAAAGCGCCTGACCCGCCTTATAATCAAAGAATGCATAACGCCAGCCCCACAGAGGCAGGTAACTGAACAGTATACAGAGTACGATAAACGGCAGCAGCATCAGAAACAGAGAAAATTTCGTCTCCATATGGTATTTGTCTTCCGATGGATATCTGGAAAGAATTCCGGTCTGAGCTATATTCAGAACAAGAACAAGCACGAATACGACCAGAAGAATCCAGTAAGCGGTCGGGAACATCGGCTCAATCTTATCCGGATTGCTTGTCTCACAGACGCGCAGATAAGCAGCATAAATACCGGCCATGCCGACCAGTTCCACAACCGAGCCGGCCATGCCGATCTTTGTGCCAAGCTTTCTCATGCGGGTATTTCCCAAAGACATGCATCCGTTCGCCCCGTTCGCGACAACTCCAACGATAATGACAAGCGCGGATGCGTAAAGAATCTGAACATCCTGATAGGTCAGCCATTCTTTGCGGAACGCACGTCCGAACTGGCTCACCAGTGACGAGTAGGAGACACCTACCGTGAAAAGGGAAAGCTTTGAACTGATCATACCGCTGATCCTCGCCGGATTCAGCCCTGGCAGAAACAGGCAGGCAATCGAAAAAATCACTCCCGCCCTGATCAGGTAATACATCCAGTCCACTTTTGTCCTCTGGGCGCCTGAAACTCTCGCATCAACCGCTTTCTCCATAGTCTTCTCTCCTCTCATACTCCACTGCGGCGGATATGCAGGTTCCGCAGCCATGGCATTTGTGAACAATACACTCCCCTCTTCCACATCATACAAAAAGCAGACTTTTCATACGGCGCAGACGGTTTACACAAAACAAAGTGCCAGGCAGTCATAAAAGATATATGCGGTCGTTTTTTCACAGTTCCGCACTGTCTGGTATTTCGTTTTTGGCATTTTTCACAAACAAATCTTTTTACATTTTACAATATTGCATCTTTTTATAC
>JAJPXU010000019.1:0-52605 GCA_021205305.1 Lachnospiraceae bacterium | reverse complement strand
TTTTTATACAATGATTTATACTCGTAAAGGATTGACTTATCCTCTAAAATGGAACTGGAAATGTACAGAAAGGAAATTTCAATGAATAAGGTCTATGCAGCCGGTTATTCTTCAACCCATCCGGCAGATTTCGTATATGACACCCCCCCTGGGAGGTTTCTTTTGGTCATGACACACTCTCCCGCCGTATTTCGCTGCGGGGAGGCTCTGGTGCAGTTTCCGGAAGACACTGCGATTCTGTATGAACCCGGAGAGAATATATACTACCGCGCAGACGGGGAAAGCTACAGCGACGACTGGCTCTATTTTTCTACCACAGAGAAAATGATTCTTGATTTTCCCTGCCGGAACCGTCCCTTTCCCATCTCTGAGCCGGAGTATTGCTACAACCTGCAGCAGCTCATCACCTGGGAATACTATTCCGATAAAGAAGGCAATGAGGAGATTCTCTCTGACCTGGTGCAGATTCTCTTCAGCCGCCTCTATGACGACTCCAACGTCCGCGAGGTCACGTCATTTTCCCATGCGCTCTATGCCCTGCGCAAGTCCATCCAGATGGAGCCATGGCGGGAATGGAGCGTAAAAGGCATGGCTGAACGGCTGAATATCAGCTCCAGCTATCTGCAGGCACTCTATAAACAGCAATTCGGCATTTCCTGTATGGAGGATGTCATCAACAACCGCATCAAGCGGGCCAGACACCAGCTGGCGCATACGAGAAAAAGTTCCGCTGAGATTGCCATGGACTGCGGCTATCATACAGTGGAACATTTCAATCGGCAATTCCGGAAAATCA
The DNA here is from genome assembly GCA_021205305.1 of Lachnospiraceae bacterium. GTDB lineage: Bacteria > Bacillota > Clostridia > Lachnospirales > Lachnospiraceae > Choladousia. Next base: position 51,809 of record JAJPXU010000019.1, on the reverse strand, counting down.
CAGGGATGTCGCCCCTGGAATACCGCAAAAAGGTATCTGCAGAGGAACCGCAGTGGCCTCCTGAGTTACAGAGCTCCCGCAGTTCTGCCCGGATGGGATCATCCCCGTCCCTGCGGACATAGCCATCTGTTTTGAGACAGCTAGTCCCGGAAGAAAATATCGCGTGTGTACACTTTTTCTCTTACATCATCCAGGCAGGAATCATAGCGGTTCGCGATCACTGCATCACATTGTGACTTGAACGCAGCCAGATCGTTCACTACGACACTGCCAAAAAAGGTACTTCCATCCTCCAGGGTCGGCTCATAGATGATGACGGTCGCCCCCTTTGCCTTGATGCGCTTCATGACGCCCTGGATGCTGCTCTGGCGGAAGTTGTCAGAATTGCTCTTCATGGTCAGCCGGTAAACGCCGACCACACAGGACTTCTCATTCGCCGCACTGTAGTCTCCGCGATTGTAATAATCATAATATCCAGCAAGTTTGAGCACCCGATCCGCGATGAAATCCTTCCGTGTGCGGTTGCTCTCCACAATCGCCTCGATCAGGTTCTCCGGCACATTCTCATAATTCGCAAGCAGCTGTTTGGTATCCTTCGGCAGACAGTAACCGCCATAGCCAAAACTCGGATTGTTGTAATGTGTACCAATGCGCGGATCCAGGCAGACACCATTAATAATTTGCTGTGTATCCAGTCCCTTCATTTCCGCGTAGGTATCCAGCTCATTGAAATAAGCGACCCGGAGCGCCAGGTACGTATTGGCAAACAGCTTGACTGCCTCCGCTTCCGTAAACCCCATGTACAGTGTATCAATGTTTTCTTTGATTGCGCCCTCCTGCAGCATTCCGGCGAAGACATGCGCCGCGTTCACCAGACGCTCATCCTCCTTATCTGTACCGACAATGATACGCGACGGATACAGATTATCGTAAAGTGCTTTGGATTCCCGCAGAAACTCCGGGCTGAAAAGGATGTTCTGACTGCCCGTCTTCTCGCGGATCGATTTGGTATAGCCAACCGGAATCGTCGATTTGATAATCATAATCGCATCCGGATTGTACTGCATGACAAGCGCTATCACAGCCTCTACCGCTGATGTATCAAACTTCTGCGTGTGTGAATCATAATTGGTCGGCGCGCAGATCACCACAAACTGCGCGTCCCGGTAGGCAGCTTCCGCATCCAGTGTCGCTGTCAGATCCAGTTCCTTCTCCGCCAGATATTTTTCAATATAATCATCCTGAATCGGAGATTTGCGATGGTTAATCATATCCACCTTCTCCGGGACAATATCCACCGCTGTCACCTGATTATTCTGTGCGAGCAGCACCGCAAGACTCAGCCCCACGTATCCTGTACCCGCTACTGCGATTCTTATTTTGCTCATGTTTTTATCCTCCATATTTGTGTAATCGGCAGCTGTTTCCTGCCATTCTTTTTCTATATTTATAGTAAACGACATAAATCGTTTTACTCCTGTATCTCCGGAACATACCGGATCATCGTATATCCAAGCTCCTCAAGCCGTTTGGCAAGCGCATCCCCTTTGACATACACGATGTCATATTCCGCATTTTCATAATCAAACTCCTCAAAAAGATAATAATCCTCCTCATACCAGGTCAGATCGATATCACCCTTCTTGCTGATAATAAAATAATCCGTAATTCCAAGCGACTCCTCCTGTTTTTTCCCAAACAGCTGATACTCCATCAGCTGTGACTGATAAAACTGGATTTTCACGCCGGAAAGGCCGCCTTTTAAAACATATGGAAATTCCTCCGTAATCTCCTCTTCCATCTCCTGCAAAAACTCCGTCACTTCCTGTGTCGCTTCCTGCACATAATCGTCAGAAGCCTTGCGGATCTTCCCGTAGTTTACCAGAATCAGCGCCAGATCACTTGCCAGTACCAGTGCCAGAAGCATATATGGCATCCGCTTCTTCCAAAACAGCGATACCAGCAGCACCGCGGCCATCAGCCCCAGCCCAAGCAGGCAGGCCGCAATCAGAGCCGTCCTGCCGTATTTCATACCGGAAAGGAGCTTTGCGGGCTTACTGACCACCTGGAAGGTATTCAAGGTGATGGTATTATACACATATCCCGGATATTTTACCACAATTGGCAAAAATTTCCACAGGAACAGCGCGAAAAGTGCCGCGGCTGCCGCCATACAGGCAATGCGGAGCTTTCCGCTCAGCCACTCGCGGTGGCAGCACAGCACATACAGGGCAAAAAACACCAGCATCCCTGCCCCGCACACCGAATAACGGTCATATAAAAGACGGTCGGAGCGTCTGGTCAGCTCGCCGGTCGCCAGTGAAACATACGTCCCCTTAAAATACAGTGCCCCTACCGCATAATATCCGGCAAAGACAAGAAAGGTAAACAGCGCCATGATTTTTTCTTCTGTTCGAATGACCGATGTTTCCGGCGGCAGAATATCTGACTGCTTTTCTTCCGTCCGCACAGGATACGATTTTTCCGGCTGCCTTTTGCTTACTTTCCGGCAAAAAACAATCACCGCCGCGCCGCCGATCAGCACCAGTCCCTGCGTCGTGACCACAAGTGTGTTCAGCCAGGAAAGGCAGAGCATGAGCAGATCTTTCAATGCCTGTACGGAGAAAATATTCAGGTACCCGCCCATGTCTGTAGATTCAAACGCATTGGAGTTTACCCCGCTTATAGAGTAAAGCGCCTGTTTGAGAATGCCGGAAACCCTTTGATCTACCAGGATAAGCACAGCCGTCAGACCGATGCTTACCGGCCAGGAAAGAGACTTTTTCCGGGTCAGAATCCATATCAGCCCCGCGCAGAACACGAGTGCCAGAATCAGGACAATCCCGCGGGTATGCGCCATATAAGCCAGTGCGCAGCAGATAACAGCCAATGCGGAAAACAGGATTCGCCTCCCTTTTTTTCCTTCTTCGGCAGTGCGAACCGTCTCAAGCAGAAACAGGAGCACATACCACGGCAGCACACAGAGCAGGTAATCCCCGCGATAATAGAAAACATACAGTGCGATTGATGGGATGAAACACACCGCCATGCCAAGCAGGGCGGCCAGCACGGGCGAGGATATGCGCAGATGCCTGCGGCAGATCAGGTAAACCACCGGCACCGTCGTCGCGTGCACCAGAGCCTGAAGAACCATGGAAATGCGATAGATCATGTCCGGGTCATCCAGGAAAGCAAACAGCGGCACGGTCATCAATGCCTGAATAAAACGGTAATACGGTCCGCCCAGATGCGCGATCATCAGGCTCCAGTCTCTGCCGGTCACCCAGGCTGCGTTCGCCATCGTCACCGTCTCATCACTGATCACCGGCACGGACAACTGCCCCGCGAGCGCGCACAGGAAAGCTGCGGAAAATAAAGTCGCCGCTGTGACCGCTTTTTTCTCGCCTGTCTTCGTTCTGTCCAAAGTTCCTTTTTCCCTCCTCGCATTCCTTATCCAACTCATCCGCCAAAATCACCGATTCCAGGCAATCTGTTTTTGATCGGAACGGTTACGTCAGATATTCCGTAAAATTCAGCAGAAAATAAATGAAATTCTCATAAAACAACAGCAAAACAAACACCGTCACGAGCACAGACAAAAGCGTTTGCCTGTTTTTCTGAAGCGTCCCATCCGGCAGCGCCTGACTCGCCTGACTGTCCGTGAAGCCTCGCTCAAACAGCCGAGCAATCGAAAGTCCAAAAGCTGCTATCACACAAATATAATACCGGCTCTGGAATCCCCCCATGTAACCCCGGGAGTAGAATCCTCCGGCCGCGTTCACAAACTGCATAGCCACCGCCAGAAGCGCAGCCGCATACAATCCGGTACAGGCAATTCCCCGGCTGTCCTTTTTCCGCCAGAAAAAGAACGCGGAAACTGCCGGGAGTATCCAGATCGACAGCAGGGCAATCCGGTCCGGGGAATACAGACGGGTCGGCTTATACAAAGCAATATGGCTGGCAATCCCGCTCCAGGAGCCGAAAAACTCTCTCTTATAGTAGAGGAAATACTGATACAGGGTCATAACCGCCCGCTCTTCTTCCGGAACATAGAACGCCGATTCCTGAAAATACGCCTCTGATACAAAATTTGCCAGCGAAGGCTGAAACGTCCCGTATTGTTTATATATATACAAAAAATACAGAACTGCCGGAAGGTAAATTGGCAGTGTCACAAAAAAGCTTCTGTGAAACAGACACTTCCAGCTTTTTTCCCGGATAAGGCAAACCGCGACCACCACTACACTCGCCATCGCGGTCATCAGCCCCGCGGTCGTCTTCGTCAGCAGTGAAGCCGTCCCCCCCACAGCAATCAGCAGATACGTTTTCCAATCACGCTTTTGCTCAGCAAACCGCAGGATTCCCCCAAAATAGACGGTCCCTGTAAGCAGCGCAAGCGTGTCATTCGAAATGCCGCTGGCTCCATAGAGCATCATGGGCACGCTGGTGACAATCATCCCGTATAAAAGGTGCAGGCATGGTTTTTTCTGATCCAGCCTCGTAAAACCAATATAGAAAATCAGCAAAAGAGCAAGTGCCGCGATCCCCATACTGAACCGACGCAGGCGGGCAATATTGACCACGCAGACCTCACCGTCACTCTCAAACTGAATCGCGTTTGCCAGTCTCATAATCTGATAATACAGGGGTGGATGACCTAAATAATTTACTTCATCATTTGTCCAGTCAAGCCGCCATACGCCGTCTAAAGCGCTCGTTTCCGGAAGAAGTACGGCATAGGTCATCTCCGTGAAATCCGGAATCAATACGTCCTTATCTTCCAGATAAGCGATGTAGGAGATATGCTGGATTTCATCCGGAGTTCTGCCAACATAACTCTCGTAGTAAGACATCTGAAACAAGGCGTAGAAAAAGAGAAACGCATACACAAACAGGCTCAGCGGTTTCGCCGCCCGGCTTCCCTCCGGATTCTGTCCTGATTCGCTTCTGCGAATCGAGGACGCAGACCCGCCCATTGCCGACAGGCAATTATGCACGGGCGGGATCTCCGGTACCAGGATGCAGGCACAAACCGGCACCAGAAACAGCACGCACAGAAAAAACACCAGACGAAGCGGATGCACTCCTGTCTCTGAAAGCACAAGTTCCGTGCCGCTCATTCTCCAGAGAAACAATGCGGCAGCCACAATCACCGCGACGGCTGTGATACATTTGGTTTTGGGTATAACCGCACTTTTTTTCTTCCCTACCATCGTTTTTCCTCATAAACCTTTAAAATCCGCTCTGTGAGCGCCCGCGCGTCCCCCATAGGAGTAAAGAAAATCCCCTCCATACTTTCATCAAACAGCTCCCGGTTGGCCGGATTGTCTCCCAGAATCATGGGTTTTTCCATTGCCCGGTAAATATACGCCTTGCCTGGTATCGTACGTTTTGCCTTTTCAATTCCGGCGTTAAAATGCCCCGCCAGGCACAAATCGGCGCACGCAATGTATTCCGCCAGCTGCTCCTGCTTCAGCCAGTCGATATACCGAATATTAGAAGCCGCAATCCGCTCAGAAGCCGGACCGATAAAGTAAAAGAAAAAACGCGCATCTTCCGCCAGAGCACGCATGGCGTCCGTAATTACCTCCACGCCCTGCAGGGGAAGGACACTTCCAAAGTACAGAACCACAAAGCGTCCCTGCGCTTCCCTGGGCTTCTGCGTCTTTCGCGGATAATAAATCGACTCATCTGCCTGCAAATACAGGGTACGAAACTTCTCCCGCGGAAAATCAAATTCAGAAGAAAAATAATCTCCATGTGCGTTCGTATCACAAATGCAGAGATCCGCGCCGCGAAGCGTTCTTTTATCCAGCCAGCGGCAGATGCCGGCCATTGCTCCGCCTTTTCTGAATTTTTTCCGGTCGCACACCATCGTATCATAAACCGAAATAAAAAAGTCAATCACAACTGTCTTTCCCCGAAATTTCCAACGCCAGAAAGGAAGCACCAGCTGCGGGGAAAAACCGACAAACACGGTGTCATACCCCTTCATGGGACAAAGCAGCAGATGAAAATACACATACGCCAAACGCTTGACGTAGCTGCCGCTTTTGCTGCCAAGAACGGCCAGCTCCCCCGCTTTTTCCGTCAAGAGTGCCATCTCCTGCGTGTTCCGTATATAATCGGTATTTTTCGTCGTAATAAAAAGGACGTTTTGATTTTCTGATTTCTTCATTCTTTTGTGCCCCTTTCATGAAGCACGAGCAAAAAGGAAAGCATCAGCAGCGTTAAAACCGCCGTAAAATACAGACAAAGCGCCAGGATTCCAAAATGTCTCAGAATCGGTGTGCCAAAAAGGAACAGGGCAAGCGCTGCCGCCACATAACCATAAAGCATCCGGCTCTGCCGCCGCAGAATCGTAATGACCAGGATCAGCAGATTGTGCATTGCAATGATTCCGCCATCCAGGATGAATACGACCAAAATCACCCGATAAGCAGACAAATCCACCCCATAAACCAGCTCCAATGCAGGAAGCCCCAGCCAATACCCCGCAAGGGCTATCACCGCGGTCAGCAGCACAACCGCTCCGGCAAGCTTTCCGACAATCCCGTTGAATTCCCGTGTGCGCTTCTCATACCACAGGCCTCCCAGCCGTTTCAGAATCGGCTGAAAAATAAAATTGCCCAGCAGCGCGATCACAAACACCGGCATGAATACAATATTCAGGGCCGTCTGTTCCTGCGCACTCACCACAGAATCCATGATGTATTTTGGCGCGTTCGCCACATACATATTCAGGCAGGCGCTGGCACACAGCGGAAAGCAAGCCGCAAGCAGAGTCCTGACGCGCTGCGCAGAAGCCCGCTCTTTTCCCGCATTGGCAGCCCTGTCGGTGCCGTCAGCCCGGAAAGGATTTTCCATCCTCAGACAGCCTCGTACGCTCCGATTCATAAGCACAGACAGAGCCAGCGTAACAAGCAGTGAAATCAGGCTCGTCAAAAGAATGTCTCTGGTTTCAAAAAACAGCAGCGCATACAGGACAATAAACAGGAAAAGCCGGATTCCCAGGATTCGCCCGGCGATATCCAGCCGTCCGAGCTGCTGCAGTCTGCCATGCAGGACATCCTCAAATGCTTCCACCGCTTTGACGAGACAGAGCAGCAGCACAACCGCCGCTTTCTGTGCCGTATACCGTCCGGAGGAGAACGCATATCCAGCATAGGCAAAGCTTGCCAGAAGCATCAGGGCAACGGTAAGCAGGCGGGCAGCCAGGTAATCCCGAAAGGTATACGTCTCTGCCGTATCCGTGACCTGAAACTGCCGGACGCCATACTTTCCGACCTGCAGCATCAGATTACCCACCGCGTACGCAATGACGAACATTCCCGAATCCGTATCCTTCCCTGCCCTTGTCAGCACGATCAACAAAATGGTTGTCTGAAACGAATTCATCATAGCGGAAAACGCATTCCAGACAACCGCTGACCGCTCCTGATTTTTTTCTGATGTCAAAAAATTTCGCATACGATCTCCTGCATATTCATTCCTGTTCTGTACCTTCCGTTACACAGATTCTTACTTTTCTTCCTCATCTGCCGCTTTGTCCGGACGCGTCTGCGGACGTGCATCCGGCAGCTTATCATAGTCGATATGCCGCACATGATACTGGATGTCCTCCAAAAGCTTCCTGTTTTTGGCAATCAAATCCGCCTGCAGGCCAATCACAAAAGTCATAAAACCCATCATAATCAGGATCGCGCATAAAATCAGCGACTGCGTGTGGCCATTGCCGCTCCCTGTGAAAAACAGAACCAGAAAACGAATCCCGATCGCCAGCCCCGCCGCAAACGGAATCATGGAAAGAATGGAAAAGGTTTTCAATGGAGAATACATGATATACGCCCGCAAAATAGTAACCACAGATTTTTTAATATAACTCGGAATACTTTTAAACAGTCTGGAAGGACGCAATTCTTCATTTGTCCGGATTGGGACAGAAGTCTGGGCGATTTTCACCCGCCCAGCCTGAATGATCGTTTCCAGCGTATAGGTGTATTCATTCGTCACATTCAGGCGCATTGCCGCATCCCGGCTGAACGCGCGGAAGCCGCTCGGCGCGTCAGGGATGTCCGAGTTTGATGCTTTCCGCACAACCCAGCTTCCCAGATGCTGCAGCTTCTTCTTGACAGGAGAAAAATGCTTTGTCTCATCAATCGGCCGTTCACCGATCACAATGTCTGTCTTTCCTTCCAGAATCGGGCGCACCAGTTTTTCAATATCCTCCCCTGCATACTGATTATCCGCATCCGTATTCACGATGATATCTGCCCCGTTGCGCAGGCAGGCGTCAATCCCGGCCATAAAACCATAGGCCAGTCCCTTATTCCGCTTAAAATTCACGACGTAGTTCACGCCCCAGCGCCTCGCGACTTCCACCGTAGCATCCTTACTGCCATCGTTGATAATCAGATATTCAATCTGGTCAATCCCTTCTATCCTTTTAGGCAGGTCATTCAGCGCAATTTCCAGTGTCTTGGCTTCATTATAACACGGAATCTGAATGATAAGCTTCATGTGTCTCTCCCCTTTCCGAAAACAATCATTACCGGCCGTTTTCCTTTTCTGAACGCTCTTTTTTCAGGCATCTACCACTTTCTGGATGATCTGGATCCATACAATCGTGTTTAAAAATCCACTCATAAACAGCAGCCTTCGATCCAGGATTTTTTTCGTCTGAAAGAATGCGTTTCGCAGCACCAGAAGTATCAGCAGCAGGAATGGGATAAAATACCGCCCCTGCACTCCTTCAATATAGAGGGAGTCAGTGGAAGTCCACGAAAACAGCATCGATATCTCCACCAGGAAAAATGTACCCGCAGCAAGGATGCCCCAGAAAGCCCGCTTTCTGCCCGGCAGTCTGCTTTCTCCCGGATGTTCGATACAGGAAAGCAGCAGAAGGAACAGAAACCCAATAATCACAAACCAGGGAATCGTAATTTCCAGCCAGCCCAGGTACCCGCCGAGCAGGTTCCGCAGGTATGCATCCCCCTGCTTGTAAATGGTGTTTACAAGCATTCCAAGCAGACGCCGCGGATACTGGATGAAATAGCCAAACGTATAGATCTGTGTGCTGTCCGACCCGCCGACTGCCTCAGCGGCTGTTCTGGACAGGCGGGAAACGATGCTCGAAAGGTTCCCGCGCAGAAACGCATACAAACACACTGCCGTCACCGCCGCAATCAGTGCCTTTTGTTTCCGGTCACAGCCGTCTTTTACAAGGAAAATCCCCAATGGCAGCAGACACAGCGGCAGATAGACACTTCCTTTTACAGTCGCCATCAAACAGCCCGTAATCACCGTCACCGCAAGGTCCCGAAAGCGGATGACCGCATTTTCTGAACAGAGAAATAAACTGTAGCTCACAAATAAAAAGGCCACTCCATTGATGACACTGTCGTATGAAAAAGACGCAGCCTGCTGCAAAGTGATCGGCAGTACCGCAATCAGCATCAGGGAAACCTTCCCAACGGGAAGCTTTTTCACCGCCAGAGCGGTCAGGATTGCGTAAGCAATCAGGGCAAACAAGCGCCCCAGCATCAGCATAGGCATGGTGCCAAGCCCTAACAGCCTGCCAAGCGTGAGTCCCAGCGCCTGCGGCAGATAAAAAATTCTGCCGGAATTATTGAGGGCGCTCAACGCCCTGCATTCGACCAGCGTATCGTCTTCCACCAGTGTAAACAGCTGCCGGTACAGACGCTCATAAGAGGCGACACTGATGCTCTCCTTATCCTCCGCAGTCATGTCCGCGTCATCCGCCCGCTTGTAAATATAGCCGTCTTTCGGGCTGTCCGGAATCCCCAGCAGCTCATTGGAGAGCTGGTAAGCGGTATCAATATGGGAAGGCTCGTCCGGCACCCCATACATCGTAATCACACAGCCCATCATCAGACCCAGCGACAGAATCAGAACCGGACACAGCCCCGTCAGGCTGACCCGCCGGACAAAAATCAGGAAATACAAAAGAGAAACTATGACCAGTACCCCCACGCAGAAAACCAGATACATCGGCAAAAGGAAAAAGGTGTTTCCGTATTCCAGAGTAACCGCGAGCGTGCTTCCGTCGGCCACACCATTGATATATAGCTGATTTTCCAGAGACCCTTCTTCATCCTCTGATTCTGACTCCTTACTTTCTTCCACACTGCTGTAAGGAAGTTCTACAACCGTTCCGTCAAACTGTTCCGCACACAGCGTCACACTCAGGTCGTGCTTCCTGGATGTCACCAGAGTCTCATCCAGAGTAATCTTCCAGACAAAGGTTTCTCCCACCGACAATTCTTCTGCTAAAGAGAGTTCTTCGCTGGCCAGTACATCCCCGGTCGTATGATCCATGACGATGGCCTTCAGGCTCGCATTTTCCCCAATGGCGTCCGGCGTGATATGCAGGATCACTGCTGTCACCTGCTTGTTTTTCCGGATCAGGAAATGCTGCTCTGCTTCCTGTACATCTTCGTCCAGCAAAAACACTTCCCCCGAAGCACTCTCTTCCAGAATTGCAATCTCCTCCTGCTGGTCCATCACCCGCTCAATGTGATACTCATAGACATAAAGCAGCGCACTGACAAGAAGGAGCAGAACAGCGAGGTACGCTGCCAGTATTTTTCGTTTCTGCAAAAAACAAAGGAAGCGGGAAATCATCTTCCCGGCAAATGCTTTGCACCTGGAAAACACGCCGGACAGACGCAGAAGCACCTGCGGCTCTTCCTTTGCCGGAAAAGCAGAAGCCGCTGCCCACAAAAACAGGAGGCTGCCGATAAAAATCCACAACAGGGCTTTCAAGATGGCGTCCGTCACTTCCGAAACCATACTCGTCTCTGTGGTGTAATAGGTGGTAAATACCAGCTTTTCTTCCGCCGTCTCCCCATCCACAGAAAGACTGGAGACCTGGTTGTAAGTATCGCTGACCACAAATTCCGGTGTTGTATAAATCTCGCATCCCTGAAGTGTCAGTATCAGAGAAACCTCTCTTCCTTCCGCATCTTCCACTGGAAGGGTAAGGTACATATAAGAGCCGGCATCACTGTTCCGCACCATCTCATACTTAAGGGCGAGGGTATCCTCAGCCAGCAGTTCCCCGCTTTCGCAGTCATACAGACGAGCCAGCAGCTCCTCTTCCCCAAACCCGTCGTCCGCCTGAAATTTCACATTCAGCCCTTCAAAACAGTCATAGGCAAGCGTAAAGTCCACCCGAATCTCACTGTCTTCTTCCAAAACAACCGTAGAATCAGTTGCAAGGCCATAGGTCTCTGAACACGTACTCTCACTGCCAAAATCCGTCGTAATGACAGCGAGCGCCACGCAAATCAGCAGAAAAACCCCATAAATAAGGTGCAGCTTCTCTTTCATCCAAAATACCTTTCTGTTTTCTCTGGCATTGTCCCGGCAGCCTGTATCACAATTCCATGTACATTCTGTGCATTATACACAAGGCTTTCCGATACCGTCTGCCAGCGCATAAAGCAAATCTCCCCGCATCGCGGCAGCGCTCTTCGCAAAACGTTTAAAATTCCCCTGCCGGTGATTGCGCGCAATCACCCGCAGCCGCTCACGGACGCGCAGATCTTTCAGCCCGGCCAGTTCCTGATGATAGTGCGTGCAGGCCTTCAGTTCTTCCCAAAACGCCGGATCCGCTGCCAGTAAATCGGAAAAACCTTCTTCGATTTCCCGATACATCATCGCATACTGCCTGTGAATCTCAATCTGCGCCTGACCGGATGTCTTAAGAACTTTCAGCCTTTTTTGCCAACGGGCTGCCCGGGAAGCCGCCGTTCCGATCTGATTCTCGCCATGCTGCCTGTAGCAGATCAGCTTCTCCGGCTCCGGCTCTATTCCGCTGCGCAGCGCCGCCCGCATTCCCAGCCAGGCATCGTGATAGCAGTTTTCAGGAAAAGGAGTCGCTTCCTCAAAAAGTTCCCGCCGAATTGCGGTCACAGCGCCGGTCACATACCAGCCTTTCAAAAACAGCCGCTTCCAGTCGATGCCGGTAAGTGTCTCTTTTTTCAGCATCAGCGAATCCCACAGATCCATTGCCTGCGGATTTTGCTTCTCATCGACTACTTCCGCGTTCGAAAAGACCAACAGGCAGGCCGGATTCTTCCGGAAATGCTCCCAGGTCGCACGTACCTTCTCCCGTTTCCAGACATCGTCCTGGTCAGAGAGAAAAACAATTTTCCCGTGCGTCTTTCCAATTGCCTGTTCAAAATTTTTGCGAAAACCCAGATTTTTCTTATTTACTATAATCTCATGGCGAATCCCGCTCTGGGAAAGCATCTCTCTGACCATCTCCACGGAGCCGTCCGTGGAACCATCATCTGCCACTACAATCTCATCAACCGGAACTTCCTGCTCCAGAATGCTCTGTAGCTGCTCACGGATATATGCTTCCCCATTGTACGTACACATCGCCACGGAGAATTGAATTTCGTCTGTATTTTTCATTCCATCTTTTCCCACCCCCGCGGCTTTCTCTTCTGGCTCAGGATGATACCTCCGTTCCGGAATTCGTAAGCCGGAAATAAACCCGGAAAGCTGCCAGGCAAATCGTATACTGTTTTTTCATAAACAGCCACGCGAGTATTCCATGAAGCTTCTTTATCCGGAACAGCTTCTTTACCGCCTCGGACAGATATTCCATCTGGCCGACGGTTTCTTTCCGGAAATTCTCCAGCAGTTCTTTCTTCGTTTTCCGCGAACAATCCGCGCCGGGCAGACAGAGAATATTCATTGTCACAAACAGCGCGTTCATATAGCTGTACAAAATCTGCTCAGGCGGATATCCCCAGTCCGCAAGCAGCCTGCTCTCCCGCTTCGCGACCCGGATGGAATCCGCGACCCGCGCTCTGTCAAACGTGGCTGAAGTGCTGGTGGATTCCCGGTATTTGTGCTTGTAATACTCTCCGGTATGAAACACCATGGCCTGCGCCGCAGAGAGTATTTCCAGATTCAGCATCATATCTTCATGACCAAACCGAAACGATTCGTCAAAAACCAGGTGATTCTGCCGCAAAAAATCTCTGCGGTAAATGCCATCCCAGATATACATCGTCTTGGCTGCCTCCCGGATCTCCGGAAAACGTGCCGCAATCTCTTCCCCCTGGTAGCAGGCGACGCCGTCCTGCATTCCCGGCATTTTACAGATCCGGCTCCCATGCAGGATCGTGACGGTCCCGTCCAGCGCATGCTTTTCCTTCACCCGCTCAAATTTCACCACATCCGCCTGGTAGTTCTCTAAAAGAGCGATATGATCGCTCAGATAGCCCGGCAGGTATTCATCGTCATGATCCAGAAACGCAATGTATTTTCCTGTTGCAAGGCTCATGCCATAATTTCTGGCGCTGCAGATTCCGCCGTTTTCCTTGTGGTAAACGCGGATGCGCGCGTCATTTGCGGCCAGCCGCCTGCATAAGTCAAGACTGCCATCCGGTGAGCCGTCTTCAATCAGCAAAAGTTCAAAATCCTCAAACGACTGCTTTAAAACACTCTGCACTGCCGTCTCCAGGACATCCATCGACTTATAAACCGGAATAATCACACTCACTGTCGGCATCGGGGCTCACTTTCCTTCTCCAAAGTCCAGCCGATACGGCACATGGTTATGCCGTTTTTCTACAGGCGGCATCTTCATATAATCCCCGTATCGCTCCCTGCAATATTTCTCTACATTGCAGGCAAATTTGACCTGCATTCCCTCAAAGGCTCTCCGTCTCGTAGGCAGCACGTCTTTCTTGTCCATCACGCTCGTATAAAGAGCCGGATCGAACATATAAGAGACCCGTTTTGTCTCGACATTCTGATATTTTGTCGCCTGTGCGTGTGCCTTTTTATAAAAGAAAGCTGCCGGTATATGAAACAGCCGGATGAAAAAATGCAGTACGGCACACCCTGCCCAGATGCAATATTTCATAACCCCTGTCTGCTCCAGCACCGGGAAGGGAACGCTCCGCAGGATCAGCAGCTTACTCCAGACCCATGCCCAGAATCCCTGCTTTTTAAAGGCCCGGTCGTCATCCGGGATATTGTCAAAGCAGAACAGATCCAGAAAAATTCCCCAGTTCGCATCGATGTTCCTGAAATTGTGTTCCAGAAACGTAGTGCCATTTTTGACCCACCGCGTCGTCATCAGCGGATAATCCGGATTCTTTTCAAAATTCAAAAGGCTGTACTTATCTCCGTATTCCTGTTCCGCGACCGCGAGAAAACGGTCATAATCCTTGCGCATCATTCCAATATCAATGTCATCATCCCAGGGAATATAGCCCTCATGCCGCAGCAGGCCGATTGTCGTACCGCCAACGCCGAAATATTCAATCTGGTATTTCTCGCAGAGCGCGTCAAAATCTTTCAGCATATCCAGTTCCACGGACTGTATCCTTTTCAGGATTTCCGGATCGTAGTAGTTATCCATCGGTTACCCAACTCTCTCTTTCATAATCTCCAGTGTCGAATGAATGCCCTCTCTTATGCTTTTTCTGGGACGCCACCCCAGAGCATATAGTTTGTGCCAGTCCAGGATGGACTTTTCTACCGGATTGTAACTGCTTTTTTCCGACTGTGTCGGTGTCTCGATACGGAATCCCACTTTACCCGCATCTGCAATCATTTCCGCAAGCTGCCGTATGGAAACCACCTGTTCCTTACCTGCAATATTATACGCTTCCCCGCGCTTTCCGAAAAGCAAAATCATAAGCAGCGCCTCCGCACAGTCAAAAGAATAACACATCGAACGCTGCTGCCGGCCGTCGCTCTTCATCACCAGTTCCCGTCCGCATGCCGCCTGGAAGAGGAACTGCGCCACCGCACGGCTGTCCGCAGCTTTCAGATCCGGTCCAAAGATATGACAGGGCCGCGCGATCACGATATCTGCTCCATATTCCTGAATCCATGACTGACAGAGCACTTCCGCCGCCCGCTTGGCCGCCGGATAGCAGGACCTTGCTTTTGCATGATCCACATACCCGCAGAACGTCTCATCAAAAATTTTTCCTTCTACGGACTGCCCATATATTTCCCCCGATGACAGGTACAGAACCCGCCCGCACCCGCACTGCCGGGAATAGCAAAGCAAGTGATCCAGTCCGGCCAGATTGGTCCTCATCACCTCCACGGGATGTACCGCAAACGAAGCCGGATCGCCGTCGCCCGCCGCACAGATCACATAGTCCGCGCGTTCCGGCAGCTGAACCTTCTCGCTGATGTCCATGGAATAATAAAATAACTCGCCTTTCTCATACTGCCCGGCGAAGCATTCCATAAATCGTTCTCTGCTTCTGGAAACAGCCAGAATCCGCATCCCGCCTGCCTGGCAGCGATTGCGATGCAGAAGCAGCCGCACAATGGCTGCGCCAATCACTCCATTCGCTCCCACCACAAGAATGGTTTTGCCCGCAAGCCCCTCCCAGGGAACCGGGCCCGTCATATATGGTTCAATCTCTTTTTCATACATTTGACTGATTTTATCCGCAAGCGTCTCTGCCATCGTTTCCCCCGCATCTTCATGAAAAGTCCGGCGCACTGTTTTGATTGCCTCATCAGCAGCCAGCAGAAAAGAAATCTCCGACTGAAGCTTTACTGCGAGACCTGCAATAGCGCCTTAAATATATCCAGATCCTCCACCGTGGTAATCTTGATGTTTTTTTCGGAACCAGCCGCAAAGTAAACCTCATACCCCAACTCAGCCATCAGGGTGCAGGTCGCGATGGAATTTGTAATCCCCTTTTCCAGTGCCTCCCGGTGCAGGCGGTACAGTGTTCCAAGCGGAAAGGTCTGCGGTGTCTGTGTGCGCAGCAGCGTATCCCGCGGAATCGTCCGGCTGGAACTGACCCGGTTCTCGCTGAAGAGCATCGCTTCCATACAGGGGATCACCGTCACCGCCGAACCATATTTTCTGCACTTCGCAATATTATCTGAAATGATGTCCTGGGATACCATCGGCCGAATCGCGTCATGAATCAGGACAAGATCCTCCTCCTGATAATGCTCCATCAGGTCATACACGCCGTTGCGGATCGAACTTTGACCATTTTCTCCGCCGGATACAATCTTCACCAGCTTTGAAATATGGTATTGTTCCGCGTACGCCCGCAGAATCTCATGCCATCCATCCAGGCATACCACCTCAATCGCCTGAATGTCCGGATGTTTTTGAAACGCTTCCATCGTATAAAGCATGACCGGCTTATCATTTACATTCAAAAACTGTTTCGGGATGCTCTGGTGCATCCGTGCGCCGCTTCCGCCGGCAATCAGCAATGCGATATTCATCTTTGACTCCTCTCTGCCTAAAATGTTTCTCTGCATCCATGGCAAAGTGCAAAACGCTGCATCATCTGCGCAGGTGCTTCACGCGCGCGCTGACATTCCGCAACATTTCGATCACACTCTCCTCTCTGAAGAGCAGTAGAAGGACGAAATAAAAAATCCCTCCCAATCCGATCTGAAAAAGAACAAGCCAGACAGAATCCGTGATGCGGTTCATCGGCACAATCAGCAACAGCATAGCCAGAGCCGCTGCCAGCTTCTTCCAGTTATTTTTGAATAAATGCAGCGATCCGAGTCTTTCCTGAACCGCATAAAACTGAATCAGCGTCACCAGCCACTCCGCGCACAGTGTCGTAACCGCCGCTCCTTTTTCGTTATAAATCGGAATCAGGATAAAATTTCCAATCAGATTGAAAAACGCTCCAGCCATATAGGAAACGGTCAAAGGCTTCGTCTCTTTCGTCGCCACCAGGAACTGCGTCCCACTGACATTACTCAGTGCAATCGCCGGAATCACCGGCGAGAGGATATGCACAACCGCGATACTCGCCTGATAAGCGTCCCCGAGATACCAGGGCACAAATTTTTCAGCAATCACCGCCATACCAAACGCGATCGGCAGAAAAAACAGAAGCATAAAATTGACGGAACCCTGCACCAGTTCCTTTATTTTTTCTTTATGCCCCGCCGCAAATTCATTCGCGATCCTTGGCATCAGTACCGCCGTCATCGCCGTTGCGAACACCAACGGCGTCTTTACCAGCGATTCCGCCTTATCATAAAGGGAAACGCTGTCGATCTGCTCAGAAAGCAATCCCAGCATTGTTTTATCAAACAGCACATACAGGGAAGAGGCGGCCTGCGGCAGGAAAAGAAGCAATACCGGCCGGATGTGCCGCCGGATATCCAGCTTGCCAATCCCCCTGATTTTCAAATAGCGCCTCCCCTGCCAGGCCATAAGCAAATCCCCAAGCAGCTGGCCGGATGCGGTTATTGTGACATAAAGAAGCAGGTCATCCGGTTCCCGGATAAAGAGAAAAATACAGGCAGTCACAAGAAGCTTGACACAGGTATTTCGAATTACCACCGGCTTCATCTCTTCCATCCCGATAAAAAGCCAGGAAATATCAAAAAAATAGCAGACCAGAGTGACTGTCTGAATCAGAAATACCGTCCGGTACGCAGAGCGCAGCGCGACGCCTGCATAGACAAACACGACAATGACGCAAAGGGCGAACCGCAACAGAAAGATTTCCAGGAAGGTTTTTGTGAGTTTTTCGCGGTCGTCTCTCACATACGCAATCTCCCGGTTCGCGTATGTATTTGTCCCCAACGTACCCAGAACCTCCGCCAGCTGTACAACCGAAAGCACATAACTGTCAATTCCCAGTGAAGTCGTCCCCAGTGTCCGGGTCAGATAGGGGGTCGTCAAAAGAGGAATCAGCACAGCCAGAAGCTGATACGCGCTATTGTAGATGTAGTTCTTCGTGAGCCTGTTCATGTTCCGCGTAAACCCCCGCCCCGGTCTCAGCCTCTTCGTTCTCTTTCTTCCAGGTATCGTTTTCCAGAGCCATCATCTGCGCCAGCTTTCGTACCTTTCCGGTCGTCCGGGAAAGGCTGACCGTCAGCGTAAAGATAATCGTAACCGCAAGCAGAAATCCCAGGAAAAAAATCATGTTGACCGGAGAATAAATACCGATAAATCTGGCCAGCTTCGTCATAGTACCCGGAAAGATAGAAAAAATCAAAAGCACCACCAGGCAAAAAATCCAGACCAGCACATATTTCAGATCCAGTGTCCGCTTCTTCAGCATGGCAACAATCACCGCCAGAGCGGCGAGCAGGATCACCACAAGAATAACCTGAAGCTTAAATGACATCATAAGCTGTTCCTTCCTTCCAATCAGCGAAGCCGTTCCATGAAAATCGCCAGGGTCACCTTTACCATATAATAGACCGATTTTCGCGGTGAAATCGAGGAGACCCCTCCCGAGCGCTCCCGCATCTTCACCGGCACTTCTTTCACTTTATATTTGTGCCGCAGAAGACGCGCCACTGTCTCCGGCTCCGGATAGTCTCTCGGATAATCCCGGATAAACAATTCCATCGTTCTGCGGTTACACAGGCGCATCCCGGAAGTAGCATCCGTGATCGTCTTTCCAAAAAGAACACGCATCAGCATTGTAAAAAAATGAATGCCGGAACGTCGAATCCAGGAAGACTGAAACCCTTCATTATCAATAAAGCGGGAACCAATCACCATATCCAGGTCTTCTGATACCAGTTCATCTGCCATCATCCCCAGATAGGAGGCATCATGCTGGCCATCTCCGTCAATCTGCGCCGCAATATCATAACCATTTCGATATGCATACAGATACCCCGTCTGGACAGCGCCGCCAATCCCCAGATTAATCGGCAAATCCAACACATGGATGTGATGCTCCCTGCAAATTTTTAACGTATCATCTTTCGAACAGTCATTCACTACCACATAGTCAAATTCCGGCGCATTTTTTTCAACATCACGAACAGTATCCAGAATACTTTCCTGTTCGTTGTAAGCCGGTATGATTATCAGTTTTTTCATCTGTCAGTGCTCCACATCTATATCATCGCTTCTTTCCGGCAGGCGTTTCCTGCACCTGATTGGAATTCTGGCTGGTCGCGTACAGCCGCCCAAGCAGCCGGGCCAGCCCATCCGGCCAGAACTTCCGGAACATCTCATACTCCTCATCCGTTCGCTTATGCTCCCCAATGGCAGAAGATGTCTCCGAATCCGCATGGATTCTATGCCCCATCAGAGGCCTGGGGTCATAGAGAAAGGCCCCTTTCCGTTTCGAAATGGATTCCCAGGCTTCCCAGTCCTCACAGGCTTTGTAATGATTCCGAAAAATCACCTCCGGGAGATTTTCGGACGCATAACACACGGAGGGACAGCAAATCGGCGTCCCAAAAGATAAAATTCGCCTGCGAACCCACACCGAATTTTTAAAACAGGGAACCCGAAGCGGGAGAAGCATCAGCCGTTTCACTTTTAACAGGCGATTTTGATATACCTTCTCTCCATTCCGAATTTCGTAATAATCGCAAAAATAAATCAGCGGCTTTTTCGCTGACGTGAGCGCGTTCAGCGCCCGCGCAAGGTATGTTTTCTCATAAACATCATCCTGATGCGCGATTGTAATATAGCCCCCGCCGGCTTTTGCGTAGCCGAAATTCCAGTCCTGTGTGATACCGCCTTTTCCCTTATTGATATAATACGGGATCTGGTATTTCTCTGCCATGCCTTTGATATAGTCATTCGGCGTGGAAGTCACCATAATCATGTGGCTTTTCACGGTCTGCGCCCGCAGAGAGCGGATACATTCCTCAAGATACGGGCTTTCTTTGTACGCGCAGATTACAAATGTATGTTTCTTCATTCTACTCACTCTCATGTCCAGGTTCCGACCCCTTCCGGCCAGACCTTTTTCTCTTTTTTCTCAGAACGTAATTATGAGCAGCCGCAGCCTTTCAATGCAGCGCGTCCAGATACTTTCCTTCCAAAACATCCATCAGGTACTGGCCATACTGGTTTTTCTTCAATTCCTGGTAAATCTCCAGCACTTCCTCACGGGTAATCCAGCCATTGAGATACGCAATCTCTTCGAGGCAGGCAATCTTCCTGTGCTGATGATCTTCCATGGTTTTCACAAAATTGGTCGCTTCCACAAGACTCTCGTGTGTACCGGTATCCAGCCAGGTGAAGCCCTGTCCGAGGAGTTCAACATTCAGATCGCCCGCATCCAGATAGATGCGATTCAAATCCGTGATTTCCAGTTCACCTCTTGCGGACGGCTGCAGATTTTTCGCGTAGTCCACGACTTTATTGTCATAAAAGTACAATCCGGTCACACAGTAATTGCTCTTTGGATGCTCCGGCTTCTCCTCGATCGAAACCGCCAGGCCCTCTTTGTTAAACTCCACAATACCAAAACGTTCCGGATCATCGACATAGTACCCAAAGACAGTCGCTCCCTTGCCGCTCTCGGCATTTTCCACAGCAGCTTTCAGACGTTTTTTCAGTCCGTGGCCGGCAAAAATATTATCTCCCAAAACCATCGCTACGGTATCATCTCCGATAAAATCTGCACCTATAATAAAGGCCTGTGCCAGCCCGTCCGGACTAGGCTGCACGGCATAGGACAAATGCACGCCAAACTGATGTCCATCCCCCAAAAGTGCTTCAAACCGAGGGGTATCCATTGGTGTCGAAATAATCAGAATATCACGGATGCCAGCGTTCATCAGTACCGACATCGGATAATAAATCATTGGTTTATCATAAATAGGAAGCAGCTGTTTACTCGTAACCTTCGTTAACGGATAAAGGCGAGTTCCTGAACCGCCCGCCAGAATAATGCCTTTCATAATAAAATCCTCCCGGATAGTTTTTTGTTTCGATGCTGTTCTGGATTATTACAACATTGGTAACTGTTCGGTACCCTCACAGTTACGAGGGAAAAGCCCATTTGAAATCGCTTCGCGATGGGGCTTTTCCCTGTTCAATATATGTTTTCTTACGTACTTCGCAGCAAGTGCGAAGTACTGTCCTGAATAGTTATCAGTATTGTACTACAACCCGCAAAAGTGTGCAAGTAAATGTGGATTTTCTCACAAAAGCTTAATAATTTTTTAGAAATTGAGAAAGAAAAACCGCAGGGAAACAACTTCTTCCCTGCGGCAAATTTTCCTTTGTCTGTCTTTTACTTCGCGTAATCAACCGCTCTGCTCTCGCGAATCACACTCACTTTGATCTGCCCCGGATATTCGAGTTCTGCCTCAATCCGTTTGGCAATCTCTCTCGCGAGAAGCGCCATACCTGCGTCGTTTACCTGATCCGGCACGACCATAACACGTATTTCCCTACCTGCCTGAATAGCAAAGGATTTCTCCACACCCTTAAAGGTGTTCGTAATATCTTCTAACTGTTTTAATCTGTTTGTATATGTTTCCAGAGTCTCACGACGTGCTCCCGGACGGGCTGCCGAAATCGTATCCGCAGCCTGTACAATGCAGGCGATCAGTGATTCTGGTTCTACATCTCCATGATGAGACTCTACGGCATTGATGACAATCGGGGATTCTTTGTATTTCCTGCAAAGTTCCGCTCCGATCTGTACATGAGAGCCTTCCATATCATGGTCGATGGATTTGCCAATATCATGCAATAAACCCGCACGCTTAGCCATTCTCACATCTACACCAACTTCACCGGCAAGCAGCCCGGAAAGCTGTGCCACCTCAATCGAATGCTTCAGTGCGTTCTGACCATAGCTGGTCCTGTATTTCATTCTGCCCAGCAGACGTATCAGCTCAGGATGAATGCCATGTACACCAACTTCCAGCGCGGCAGCTTCTCCTTCTTCGCGGATAATCGTCTCCACTTCACGTTGCGCCTTTTCCACCATTTCTTCAATTCTGGCCGGGTGGATACGGCCATCTACGATCAGCTTCTCAAGTGCAATTCTCGCTACTTCTCTTCTGATCGGGTCAAATGCTGACAGGATGACAGCTTCCGGCGTATCATCAATGATGAGATCCACACCCGTCAATGTCTCCAGTGTACGGATATTTCTTCCTTCACGTCCGATAATCCTGCCCTTCATCTCGTCGCTCGGCAACTGAACCACAGAGATCGTTGTCTCCGCAACATGGTCAGCGGCACATTTCTGAATCGCCGTAACCACATATTCCTTTGCCTTTTTCCCAGCTTCTTCTTTTGCCTGGCTCTCCAGTTCCCTGTAGAGCTTCGCAGTATCAATTTTTACTTCATCTTCAACAGTTTTTAAAAGATATTCTTTTGCTTGTTCAGAGGTAAGTCCTGAGATTCTCTCGAGTTCAGTCAGACGCTGGTCCCGAAGCTTGTCTACTTCTGCGGTCTTCTTCTTTAACTCTTCTTCCCTGGCTGTAATTCCTGATTCCCGGCGTTCCAGAGCGTCCGCTTTCCTGTCCACGCTTTCTTCCTTCGACAGGACGTGCTTCTCGTAACGCTGCAATTCTGTTCTGCGCTCTCTCGACTCTTTTTCCAACTCATTTTTCGTCTTCAAAGATTCTTCCTTCGCTTCCAGAAGTGCTTCACGTTTCTTCGACTCTGCAGCCTTCAGTGCATCGTCAATAATCTGCCTTGCCTTTTCCTCAGCACTGCCGAGCTTTGCTTCCGTCGTCTTCTTGTAATAATTGACGGAGACAAGGGAGGATATCGCGACTGCCACCAGAACCAGTACAATTACAACAGCAATTGTAATTACTGTAGGCACAGGAGCACCTCCTTATTCATTTTTCATTGTTCACAGTCTCACCTGTCCTGCCACAGACAGACGACCAGACAACGCCTTAATTTTATACTGTTTTTACAAATGTGTCAAGCAATTCTGAAACGTTTTCGCAAATTTAGCCGATAACAGCGCTATTCCGTTTTATACAAAAAGATCGGTGTGCGTTCTTCCATTTCATTATAGATTGTCTCCGCCACAGCATACGGCAGGTTCACACAGCCATGCGAACCATTGGTCTGATAAATGGTACCGCCAAAAGAAGAACGCCAGGTAGCGTCGTGCAGCCCCTGCCCGTCATGAAACGGCATCCAGTAGGTCACATCCGTCTCCCAGGCACTGGAACCGGAGCCGCCGCTTAAGGTGACATTTGTCTGCTTGTACGGAATCATAAAGACACCGGTAGCCGTCTCCCTGTCTTCCGTCGGCTTGCCTGTGACACAGTCGCTCTCCACAATCAGTTCACCATTCTTATAATACCAGATATGCTGGCTCGTCAAATCAACTTCCACATACGTACCGCAGATGTCGTCTATACCATTGCGTGTACGGCCTTTTGTAGAATAAACCGGTTCGCGGGTCACCTCCGTATTTGACGTAATGTCCGCGATCAGCTGTTCCGCCTCACCGCTCTGGTCAATCTGATAACCGTAATCGCTGCTCTCGTACGTAATCGTATTCCCATTACTCGTCGTAAATGTACGCGGCAAATATAGGGTATTGTAGGTTGCGGCCAGATTATAGACAAAATTTTCCACCTGCTCTTCATCAATCGAGGCAAGCTCTCCGTCTATGAGAATCCAGTCCTGGATCGTAGACCAGTCCAGAGTGACCGTTTCTTCCCCGAACGTCAGTGTAATCACCGCTTTGCAGTAGGAATTGTAGATATCCATCAGAGAATTCATATCCAGGTCCTCCTGCGTAACAGCCGGCAAATAATAGAAGGAATCCGGCAAGGTAAGCACCGCATCCTCCTGCGGCCGGTCTTCCGCCACCAGATTATCTACAAAGTCTTTCACCATCACCTGCAGATCCGCGTCATCGAACTCCGTGCCATAGACTTCTGACTCAATATAATACTCAGTTCCGTCATACTCCAATGTCGCGTCAATGCTCTGCGTACGCGCGGAAGCAAAATTCGCAGATGTCACCGCTGACAGAAAAACATTCTCATCAAAGTCAAACGACACTTCTACCTCAAACGCATTACCCTGGTAAAGACTGTTCAGCAGATCCTGGTTCTGCTCACGCATGCATGCCCGAATATCAGAGAGCAATGCCGCCTCATCAATCGTATACCCCATCTGCTCCAGAGTCAGCGTCAGCGCAGCTTCATCTCCCTCCATGATCGTCAGCGTCGGCGCACTGTAGTCTGTTTTCAGCATCTGAAACACCTCATCGCTGGTCATCTCAGACACATCATATCCATTCAATGTCGTCTCTTCAAAGAACAGTCCGCTGTTCGCCTGCCGGTACAGATAATAGCCTGCTCCGCCAAGCCCTGCCAGCAGCACAAGAACAATGAGTACAATTGCAATTCGTAAACCCTTATGTTTTTTTTCCATGAAAATCCCCTTACCTTCCTGTCATTCTCATATCTTGCACCATTTGGCAGGAATAGTCAAGTATGGGAATCTTAAGAAAATAATAAAAACCGGGATGTACGCTGGTTTTCGCGCCACATCCCGATATTCTGCCACACACAAATCACTTATATGGCTTTATCAAACAATACGGTAATATCCGTTCCAACTCCGACCTTGCTCTCCAGCTCAATCTCCGCGTGATGCTGCGCAACAATATGCTTTACGATCGCAAGCCCCAGTCCGGTACCGCCTGTATTTTTGGAGCGGCTCTTATCCACGCAGTAAAAGCGTTCAAAAACGCGTTCCTGGCTCTCCTTGGGAATCCCGATGCCAGTATCCTTCACAGACAGCATTGCACGTCCGGCTCGCTCTCCAATGGTCACCGTCACCGTGCCGTCGGGCCGATTATAGCGGATCGCGTTGTCACAGAGATTATAGAGCAGTTCATCAATCATATTTTTATCACCCCTGATCATAATCGGCTGGCCAACGCAGCGTATATGGATTCCCTGCTTTTTCGCATTCAGGCTGATCGATTCCACACACGCCTGTGCTGCCGCGTAAAGATCCACATCTGCCGTAGCAATGTCCATCTTATCCGCGTCAAGCTCCGATAATTTAATGATATCATTGATCAGCGTCAGCAGCCTCTGTGCGCTGCGATGAATCTCATGGGCAAAATGCTGTATTTCTTTTTCGCCTGCAATCCCTGTCTCAATCAATTCCGCATATCCTGAGATGGAAGTCAGAGGAGTTTTCAGTTCATGCGAAACATTCGCTGTAAATTCCTGGCGCATCTTCGCGCTTTTCATGATATCCTCATGCTGTTTGCGGATCGTCGTGACAAAAGGAATCAGTTCTTCATAAATTCCTTCCGTACCGGCACTGTCAATATTAGAAGCCATCTTCTCGATTGGATTTACAATCCCTGCGGTAATCCGTCGTGACAAAATCATACATACCAGAAGCATAATCAGTCCTACCCCGAAAATTCCTTTCAGCGTATTCGTGAAAATTCCCCAGATACTCGCTTCCTCCCGGCTGATCCGCAAAATTGAGCCGTCATCCAGTTCCACGGCGTAATAATACATCTCGCTGTTCAGAGAATCGGAATACCGGATCGTCCATCCTTCTCCCTCCTCTTCCGCCTCTTTCACTTCTTCCCGATCCGCGTGATTCTCCAGCGTACCGCTCACATCACTGTCGTATTCCACTTCCCCATTTTCATCAATCAGTGTGACGCGAAGTCCCGCCACATCCTCCGTATACTGCGCTTCCAGTTCCTCTGCCGAAGTCGAAAGGCTGCTGATCAGGGCTGCGTATGTCCGCATTTCCGAAAGCACCTGTTCCTTATACATATTACGAAAAATGGCAACCGCTATCAAAAGCGTTGCCACAAGCGTCACAAAAACCGTTGAAATCAGACAGATATTGATTTTCTTTTTCATGCCATTTCACCCCACTCCCGGCCCTTTCCGGCTGCACTTTACGGCAGCTTGCACCGGATTTTTACGCATTTCACCTGTTCGCCGGCTATCCGACGAGGGTTGTGAACAGTAGCGATCATTTTTCATCATTCAGTATATAACCGACATTGCGCACCGTCCGTATCATCGTCCCGGCCGTACCCAGCTTCTGCCGCAGTGTCTTTATATGCATATCCAGTGTCCTCGACTCTCCCTCAAAATCCGTCCCCCACACGCGATCCAGAATCATATCCCGCGAAACCACAATCCCCGCATTCAAAAGAAGCAGCTTCAGCAGCTCATACTCCTTAAACGTCAGCTCCACCGGCACATCATCCACAAACACCGCCCGCTTCTCATCATCCATAAAAATCGAAGCCAGTCGGATCAGCCGTTCCTCCTGCATATCCTGTGTGCGGCGCATCAGCGCCTTCACCCGCGAAATCAGTTCCATCACACCAAATGGCTTCGTAATATAATCATCCGCCCCAATATCCAGCCCCTTCACCTTATCCAACTCCGTCGTCTTCGCCGTCACCAGAATAATCGGAATCCGGCGCGTCCGCGCCGAATACCGCAGCTTCTTCACAATCTCCAGCCCATCCTCATCCGGCAGCATAACATCCAGCAGCACCAGCGACGGCAGCCGCTCCTTCAGCCTGGCATAAAAAGCAGAGGCACAGTCAAACCCCTGCACCTCATACCCCGTATTCTTAAGAGCAAACATCTCAATCTCTTTAATATTCTCATCATCTTCCACAATATAAATCAGCGCCACGTACTACCTCCCCACTTTCTTTTACTTCGCATACGCACCAAACACATTATACACCTTTTTCCCCTGCCTGTGTACCCCGGTCAGTGAAAATTCTACCCATTCACCAATGTTTGTCGCATGGTCGCCGATTCGTTCATAATATTTTGCAATCATCAGAAGATCCAGAATCTGGTCATTATTAAATGTTTCATTAATATTCG
Source organism: Lachnospiraceae bacterium (assembly GCA_021205305.1). Lineage (GTDB taxonomy): Bacteria > Bacillota > Clostridia > Lachnospirales > Lachnospiraceae > Choladousia. The sequence continues at coordinate 25,199 of JAJPXU010000019.1, read as the reverse complement.
GATCTGTCAGCGTTTTTCTCACATCCAGGAACATAGCGTCAAGCTGGTCGTCGCTATCAATCACTTCCCGTGAAAGCTCCAGATCACGGTTTACGTATGCCTCCACACTCTTATTTACCATACTGACCGTGAACTCCGCCATCTGCGCGATTGCCACACCCTTTACCGGCACATCAATGCTGCCGGTCTTCATAATCTCCGCGATATCCGTCGCCTGATCGCCGATACGCTCCAGATCCGTGATCATCTTCATCGCGGCCGAGATCCGGCGCAGATCAGACGCCACCGGCTGCTGCCGCAAAAGAAGCTGCAGACAGATACTCTCTATCCCCTGTTCCTTCCCGTCAATCTCATTTTCCAGATGATCTATCTCCTCCGCCGTCTCCTCACGGTTCTCTGTCGAAACAAGCAGACGGTAGGTCTTCATAATCGCCTCTTCGCAAAGCATTCCCATCTCAAGCAGCTCTTTTTGCAGCTGGTCCAGTTTTTCTACAAATCGATCTCTCATAATCAGCCAAACCTCCCCGTAATATATTCTTCTGTTTTTTTGTTCTTCGGAACGGAGAACAGCGTCGTGGTATCGTCAAACTCAATCATTTCACCGAGAAGGAAAAACGCTGTTTTGTCTGAAATACGTGCTGCCTGCTGCATATTATGCGTTACCATCGCAATGGTATATTTCTCCTTCAGTTCAATCACCAGGTCCTCAATTCTGGATGTTGAAATCGGATCCAGAGCAGAGGTTGACTCGTCCATCAGCAATACCTCCGGTTCTACCGCCAGTGCCCTCGCAATGCAAAGCCGCTGCTGCTGCCCGCCGGACATGCCCAGTGCGCTCTTTTTCAGACGATCCTTGACCTCATCCCAGATCGCAGCGTCCCGCAGCGCTTTTTCCACAATTTCATCCAGCTTCGCCTTGCTGCGTATCCCGTGTGTCCTCGGCCCATACGCCACATTATCATATATACTCATCGGAAACGGATTTGCTTTCTGAAATACCATTCCGACGCGCTTTCTCAGCTGATTGACATCCATATCTCCGTAAATATCTTCCCCGTCCAGCGTGATCTCTCCCGTAATTTTGCAGCCCTCTACGAGATCATTCATGCGGTTTAAGGATTTTAAAAGCGTCGATTTTCCACAGCCGCTCGGCCCGATAAAAGCGGTAATCTTATTTGCCGGGATTTCAAGATTGATATTCTTGAGTGCGTGGAAATCCCCATAGTATAAATCCGTGTTTTTAATGTCTATCTTTCCCATTATATCTTTTTCCTCTCACTCCTGTGCGATGTTTCTGTTCTATTCTGTCACTTGGTATCCGGCTATTTGCTCCCGCCAATCTGGAAATTCACTGCCGGCTTTAAAGTCTGGCGAACCTGTTTTTTACTTTTGCCCTTTCATCAGCATACCCGCAAACAGGGATGACAATCCATTGAGAATCAAAACCAGCACAATCAGGACAACGGCTGTCGCGTAAGCCTCACCCATATGAAGCCCCTCATTCGACAGCACATACATATGGACCGCCAGGGTACGCCCACTGCCGAAGAGTGTGCTTGGCACCTGCGCGACCGTACTCGCTGTATAGAGCAATGCCGCTGTCTCACCGACAATTCGTCCGGTAGCAAGTACAACACCGGACAGGATTCCAGGAATAGCAGACGGAAGTACTACCCGGAAAATTGTGCGCAGCTTACCGGCACCCACGCCAAAGGAAGCCTCCCGATAAGCATCCGGAACAGCAAGCAGCGCTTCCTCCGTCGTACGCATAATCAGCGGCAGAATCATGATTACAAGCGTGAATGCGCCAGACATCAGAGAAAACCCCCAGCCTAATGTTGTTGTAAAAAACAAAAGGCCAAACAGACCGAACACGATAGACGGAATGCCGGAAAGCGTTTCTGCTGTGATGCGCACCAGGCTTACCAGCTTACTTCCTTTTTTCGCATATTCCACCAGAAAGATCGCCGCAAAAATACCGACCGGAACCGCAATTACCAGAGCCAGGGCCGTTATTATCAGAGTATTGATCAGAGCCGGCATCAGCGAAACATTATCGGAAGTATACTTTAATGCAAAAAGGCTCGGTTTCAGGTTTGGCACACCCTTAACCAGAATAAAACCAACGATAAATACCAATACCACTGCTGTAATGATTGCCGCCAGCCATACCAGGCATTTCACCAGGGCAGAGAATGGATGATGTTTAAAATAGACAATCGTTTTATTCATGCTCAGACCTCCTCTTCAAGAGTGAAACGCTCAGATTGATAATCAAAATGAACACGAAGAGCACCACGCCCGTAGCAATCAGCGCCTGCCTGTGCAAGCCTGACGCGTAGCCCATTTCTATTACAATGTTTGCTGTCATTGTACGCACGCCCTTTAACAGCCCTTTGGGCATCCAGGTCTGGTTGCCCGCAACCATGATAACTGCCATCGTTTCCCCAATGGAACGGCCGATTCCAAGTACAATTCCTGCTACCACACCAGACTTTGCTGCCGGAAGTATAATACAGAATACACTTCTCTCATGTGTCGCTCCAAGCGCGAGGGAACCCTCATAGTAGCTCTCCGGGACGCTCCGAAGCGCAGGCTCCATCACGCCAATGACTGTCGGAAGAATCATAATGCCAAGCAGAATACATGCGGTCAGCATTGTGCTTCCGGAGCTGCCGATAATCGACTTCATGGTCGGAACAATCCAGACCATACCGAAAAAGCCGTATACAACGGAAGGAATTCCCGACAGCAGATTGATCATTGACTTCAGCGGTGTGTAAATCCGTTTGGGGCAGTAAAATGCCAGAAAAATTGCGGTCAGCATCGCGATCGGCACACCGATTACAATAGAACCGGCAGTAACATAAATGCTGCCCAAAATAAACGGCAAAATTCCATAGATATCATTCGATGGTTTCCAGGTTGTCCCGAGCAGGAATTCCGGAATGCCAATTTTTACCATGGTCGGAATCCCATTCGCGAAAAGGAAAACGCAGATCAGGGCAACCGCCAGTATCGACATGCAGGCCGCAATTAAAAATATAATCCGCATGATTCGCTCAGAAAACTTCTGTGTCATATTCTCTCCTTCGTAACAAACCAATGTGATAAAACATATAAGCCATAACCAGGGTTCCCACGGTCAGGAATAGGAACACAAGCGTTCCATCCCTGACCTTTTGTTCCCTGAATCATCATATAATCAAAAGCACCAGCCAGTTCGATCCGCCTGGCTGGTACCTTCTTCTGCCATCACAATGTATCTGTTTTTTTACTCAGCTGCCTCTGTAACCTCTTCCCAGGTTGTGATTTCGCCGGTGTAAATCTGCATTACCTGCTCTGTGGTCAGCTCTGTGATACCGCTCTCGTTATTTACGATAACTGCAATACCGTCCTGCGCGATCATGGTAGCAGAAATACCTTCCTCTTCTTCCTCTTCTTTCAGTTCACGGGAAGCCATTCCGATGTCATAGTTGCCATCAATTGTGGATGTTACGCCTGTTGTAGAATCGCTCTGCATGACCTCGATCTCCAGATCCGCATTGATCTCTGCATAAGCCTCAGCGAGCTTCTCCATCACCGGAGTCACAGAAGAAGAACCGCCAACTACAATCTTTCCGGATACGCTGCCGCCTGCAAACGGTTCTGCGTCAGAAAGGGCAATGTAACCATTCTCAGAGATAACCGCCTGGCCTTCTTCACTCAGAATGAAATCAATGAAATCCTGTGCTTCTTCGCTGACTTCTTCCATTGTCAGGATGTTGAACGGACGTACAACCGTATAGTCGCCGGATTCCACATTCTCTACGGAAGCCTCTACTCCGTCAATCGCTACTGCTGTCACGCTCTCATCCAGAGACCCCAGAGAGATGTAACCGATTGCATTCTCATCACCAGCCACCTTTGTGATCATAGCCGCTGTGCTGTTGGTAATCTCAGCTGCCTCTGTCGTCATATCTACTTTGTTGCCATCCTCATCTTTCTGCTCTACGCCAACCAGCTCAATGAACGCGCCGCGTGTGCCTGAGCCATCTTCTCTGGAGCATACTACAATATCGCCGGTCGCATCCGCCATTGCGGTTGTTCCAAGGCTTGCTACCATCATTGCTGCGATCACTGCTGCGATTGCTTTTCTCTTCATAATCATTCGTCTCCTTTTATAATAGAACAAATTATTTTGCAGAGGACTTACCCGTTTTTTCGCTGTAGTCGTTTTCCGGTGCCTCATTACGATGACTATTCTAGTGCGGCTATGTAAAATACATAATCCGCCAAATGTAAAGTATGAGTAAAATCAAAGTAATGAGTTTAAAGGGAATGTAAAATAATATGCCCGTACGAACCCAAATAATGGTAAATGCAAAAAATGAGCTGTGGTTAGAAACGTGCGCCACCAGGCGCACCATAGAAAAAGGGACGGGCAAGCCCATCCCCTGCAATGATTCATTCCTTCATTTCATATCTGAAACGAGATTCTTGTCTCCCTGGCTCCAATATTCCATGGATAAAAATCTGTAGCCATCTCCTACCAGAGTTTCTGCGGATAAAGTCCGCCATCTTTCATTTTCTGAATCGCCTGCATTAGCGCCGGCTTATCCTCTTTGTATGTCACACCATACCACTTATCAGGCGTCTTCATCACTTTCACAGTCGCCTTTTTCTCCGTCAGCAGCTCATCAACGACAAACGGAAGGAAATATTCGCATTTCAGCGGATTGTTCTCCAGATTCTCTTCCAGGAAAACCTGAAACCTTTCCTTTAACTGAATAAGAATATCCGCCGAGAACCCCCACATATTCAGAGAAACGGTGGTGTCCGCAGCAAGCGGTGTCCAATTTTCTCCGCCATCCTCTGTATAAGCAATGCCGTCGCCATGTCTCTCGATACAGGTACGCTCCGTGATCTTGATCAGATAGCCGTTCTCATCCGTCTCGCAGATTCCCCGCGCGACGGAGCCGTTTTCAGTAAGCGTGTTCTCCAGCCGATAGCCAACCATCATATAGCGGCCATCCGTCTCCCTGGCCGAATCATTCTTATGAGTCAGAAAATCATAGGCCAGAGAAAAAGCATGGCTCCCGTAATAATCGTCCGCATTGATCACCACCATCGGTCCGTCCACCTCATGCAGACAGCTCAGAACCGCGTGACCGGTTCCCCACGGCTTCACCCTGCCCTCCGGTACCGCAAACCCCTCCGGAAGATCGGACAATTCCTGAAAAACATAGGATACCTCTATCTGCTTCTCCAGGCGGTCTCCGATCGCCTTTCGAAAGTCTGCTTCGTTCTCTCTTTTGATAATAAAAATCACCTTTTCAAACCCGGCGCGAACCGCGTCATAAACAGAAAAGTCCATAATAATATGTCCGTCTGCGTCTACCGGATCAATCTGTTTCAGACCGCCATAGCGGCTCCCCATACCTGCTGCCATCACTACCAGTACTGGTTTTTTCATAATTACACACAATCTCCTTTTGTTCTATTAATGTAGTCTTCCGTGTCCTCATCATGATCCTGATTTTTTGCACACCACCGACGAGTTCAAATTCCGTCAACCCTAAATATTACCCCCATTTCAAACATACCGCAGCACGGTATCCTTCGAGCGAATACTCTTCCAGCGCATACTCTGCATCATCATACTGCTGCCTGAGTGAGCATAGGTCTTCTCCTTCAAAAGTAAAGCAGAAAGAATCGAGCGGAAGATGAAGCCCCATTCCCGTTGCTTTTAAAAAGCTTTCCTTCAGGGTCCAGAGCCGGTAAAACCGTCTTTTTTGCACTTCCAGATCCTCTGATTGCATCATCCAGGCATATTCAGACGGGCAGAAAAAACGTCTGGCCAATTTCTCATTGAGCCGCTTCTGGTATTCAATATCACATCCAATCGGCGCATCCGCAAACACCGCCATAGCCATCTCATGCGAATGAGAAAGACTGAAATGAATATCCGGAAAATCCGGAAGATACGGCTTTCCATACGCTCCATAGGCAATCCGCACATCCGCCTCCCGCAGGCCATAGGTCTGCAGCCCCCGATCAAGGAGAATCCCTGCCGCCAGAGAAAGCATCCGGTCCTTTTCCTGGCAAAGCCGGCTAATCTTCTCCCTGCGCGCGGCGGACATTTCATTGTAATACCGCGCGTAAGTTGCGGAATCAGCCAGGATCTCTGTGTTCATTGTAAAAAGCTTCCTGCCCTCATCCGGGAAGCCCCTTCTCCTTATGCCAGACATGGAATGTTATAAACCTTTCTTTCATTTTTTCTGCGCACCCTAATTATACGTTACAGTTCACACCCCGATCAAATTTACATTATTTTAACCTCTACAGGTGTGACCTATAACGGCATCTGGCCAATTAAAATCGCTGCGCGATGGGGCCAGATGCTTGCAACATCTACGTTTTCGCCCCTGACCACGCAGCATGTGCGTGGTCGGGTTGTGACCAGTAACAATTATACTCTTTCCGGCTCGATCTTGCAACGAAAGGATTTTTGTATTATAGTATCAGCAGTTTTAATTGACTGGAAAGGGATAAAAGGCAATGAATTTACTGACAGCGGAACAGCTGACAAAGGTTTTTACGGAGAGAAAGCTTCTGGATCATGCGAATTTTTCCATCGAGGAAGGGGAAAAAATCGGTGTGATCGGCGTCAATGGCACAGGAAAGTCAACGCTTCTGAGACTGATCGCCGGACTGGAGGAGCCGGATTCCGGCACAATCACCAAAGGGCGGAATCTGACGATCCGCTATCTTCCGCAGGAGCCGGTTTTTGATGAAAATGCCACCGTTATGGATGCGATCATAAAAGACAACCGGAATGAACTCAATGAATGGAGCATCGAAGCGGATGCCGCGAGCGCGATCAACCGACTCGGTCTGCCCGGCGCCACGGAAAAGATAGCGCATCTTTCCGGCGGACAGAAAAAGCGGGTTGCTCTGGCTAACGCAGTACTCGCCCCGGTCGATCTGCTGGTACTGGATGAGCCAACCAACCATCTGGACGCTGAAATGGCCCAGTGGCTGGAGGATTATCTGACCGATTTTCGCGGCGCACTTGTAATGGTGACGCATGACCGCTATTTTCTGGACAGCATCAGCACAAGAATTATTGAAATCGACCACGGAAGCATCTACAGCTATCCCGGTGATTACGCGACATACCTCCTGCTCAAGGAGCAGCGCCAGAATCAGGAAATCGCTTCCGAGCGGAAACGGGCCAGCCTGCTGCGGACCGAACTCGCCTGGCTTTCCCGCGGCGCCAGAGCCCGCTCGACCAAGCAGAAAGCCCATATCGACCGTATCCGTGCCCTGCAGCAGCAAACCGGACCGATCGAAGAGGCGCGCCTGGAGCTCTCCTCCATCGGAAGCCGTATGGGACGCACCACGATTGAGCTGGATTCCATCTGCAAATCCTACGGGAAAAAGAAGCTGATTACCGATTTTACTTATACATTTTTAAAACACGACCGCGTAGGGATTGTCGGTCCCAACGGCTGCGGCAAAAGTACGCTTCTGAATATGATTTGCCGCGGCCTGCAGCCGGACGCCGGACAGATCACCATCGGGCAGACGATCCGCATCGGCTATTTTGCGCAGGAAAACAGTGCACTCTGCGGCTCACAGACTGCCATTGAATGTGTAAAAGAGATCGGGGAAACCATTCATACCGCCAACGGCACCATCTCTGCCTCGCAGCTATTGGAGCGTTTTCTTTTTGATAAAACCATGCAGTGGACGCGCGTTGAAAAGCTTTCAGGAGGTGAAAAACGCCGCCTCTATCTTTTGCGCGTCCTGATGAGTGAACCAAATGTCCTCGTGCTGGACGAACCGACCAATGACCTGGATATCCAGACACTCGAAGTGCTGGAAGAATACCTGGATTCCTTCGACGGAATCGTGATCACCGTCTCCCATGACCGCTATTTTCTGGATCGCACGGTACAGCGGATTTTTGCCTTTGAAGGAAATGGACATCTTCAGCAGTATGAGGGAAACTACTCTGACTATCTGCATGCACGCCCAGAGTCTATCACTGTTTTGGAAGCTTCCACGCACAAAGGAAGCTCCGCTCTTTCCAACCGACAGGAGAAAACAGGGGAAGCTGTCTTCGATAACCAGGGGAAACCGCCCAAAGCTGCGACAGCAGACAGCCGCAGCACATGGGGCGGTCCCAAAAAACTCCGTTTTTCTTTCAAAGAACAAAAAGAATACGAGACCATCGACAGCGATATTGCCGCTCTGGAGGAAAAAATTGCCTCGCTGGAGAGCGATATGACCCGCTACGCAAGCGACTACGGCAGGCTGAACCAGATTGTCCGCGACAAGGACGAGGCCGAAGCGCTGTTGGAGCAGAAAATGGAGCGTTGGGTCTATCTGAATGAATTAAAGGAAAAAATTGACGCGCAGGGCAATTCTTAACCGGAATCCATCCTGTAACTGCATCCCGCATCCTGCCCTGCGCATATATTTCCATCCTATTCCATTTTTGAAATCTGCCCACTCGCTCCCAGCAGCTGGCTCTTCTCTTTCGCAAGCTGCTCGTAGGTGACCCCGTATTTTTCCGCAATGTCATGCGCATAGGATTTTCCGCCGGGCGGTGCGACTTTCACGCGGTAAGAGCGCTTTCCCTCGTCCGCCTCGACGATCAGGCTCGCGATCTTGCTGTCGCCGCCCTCCTCTTCGTTCAGCTCGTCAAGCTCAATCGCCAGCTTATGCATATGCGTGTTGTAAATCGTCCGTACACCCAGGCGGCGCAATATCCGCGTAACATCCCGCGCGATAAAATAGCCCTCCTCAAAAGAGGTCGTCGAAAAGGATTCGTTTAAAAGCAGCAGACTGCGCGGAGTCGCTGCCCGGAACAGATCCCGGAAACGGCTGGACTCTTCACCAAGCCTGCCCAGATCCATTGTCTGATTCTCATCCGCTGGATAATGGGTAAAAATATTGTCCGCCGGACTGAACGCGAACGATTCTGCAGGGACATACAGCCCGCTCTGTGCAAACAGAAACGCCAATCCGACCGCCTGCGTGATCGTCGTCTTCCCGCCGCGGTTAGCTCCCGTCAGAATGTAGATCCGATGCTCCGCGTCAAAATCCAGATCGTTCGGCACAATCTCCTGCGCCGACTCTCCTTTTTCAAAGAAAGACTGCGCCAGCTTCATATTGCAGAGATTCTTTGCCCGCATTTCCCGTTTCTCTGACTCCAGAATCTGCGGTTTGCAAAACCGGAATCCGGCCGCTTCCATCTTTTCTATATATTCCGCCCAGCGGATGTAAAACAAAAATTCCGGAATCAGCGCCGATATCGTATGTGTGCTGACGGACACATGTCTGGAAAGCACAGATTTCAGCTTTTTGACCGTACGCGTCAGAAGCGCACTGATTGCGCGGTCCAGTGTGCGGATCACATCGCCGCCGCGGCTGTCATCATCCACCCTCGCCATCCCCGCCGCGGCAAAAAGAGGATTGGCGCGCATCAGTCCGACTCTCCCCATCGTCTCGGTCGCACCTTCCAGATCCATCCCTGAGGTACGGAACGTCATGTTGCCATTCCACTCCGTATCCGGCTGGACATCATCCTTCCGATTCAGGAACTCACAGAAATTTGCTATCACGTTTGATTTGGTAAACGGCTTTTCATTGATTGAGACAATCCCCGTCTCTACCGGTTCAAAGCGGTCGTTCAGGTTTACACCCAGCGTCACGCTTTTGACTTTTGCCGCGTCTACTTTCAGGTTTTCGATGTCCTTTTTCAGCTCCGAAAAGCCGCAATCCTCATAAAGATTGCGCACGTATTCCTTCAGGTTCAGCAGCCCTTCTGACGAAATCGCGTTCTCATTCAGGACCGCATAGATTGCCTCCACGCAGTGTATGTACTCATCCATCTCATCAAGGCGATGTACCAGCTCCCAGACGCCCGCAGCGTCAGAACCCTTGTCAAAGCTTCCGTAGGTCTTCAGAAAATCCACCCGATCCAGCAGCTTCTGCATCTGTTCCCGCAGCTTCGGAAACCGCAGGATATCCTCAAACACGTCACAGCGATAGTGGATCACATCCGGATCTCCTGAAATACGTGCCATCATCCGGCGCAGCAGAGCCCGCTCCGGCTCCAGCTTTGAGAGAGGTTCACAGATCGTTTCCACGGAAAGGTCATGGTAAGTCGCCTCAGGGAGCTCTCTCTCATGCGCCCGCTTTCCGGGCGGACAGAGTAAGCTTAAATTTTCTTCCATTAAAAAGCCTCCTTAAGTACCTATGTAGCTTTATTATAGAAGAGTTCTTCTACCAATGCAATGAATAATTTTCAATAAAAAAATTCCCCCATCTTCGGTCACATAATAAAACTCCCCAGTTGAAGTATTTCAGAATCTGCAGGAGTCGGTTTTTCCCATCGCTGACTTCCTGTGCTGCTTTTCCTTCCGGTGCAGTCGATGTATCAACATCAATCACCTTCCGTGCATCCTCCTCGTACTTCAAAATTTCCTCTTGTTTTTTTGCAACACAGGTTGTACACTGTGTCCCGAAAAAGAAAAGAAAGGAAAAGAAAGGAAAGCCTGCAATGAAGGAGAAAACTGAAAAAACGAATGTAAAAGAAAAAAAATATATCAAAGCCACAAACGCGACCCGTGATTCCTTTATCAATGCGTTTTTTATGCTGGCCCACCAGGAAAAAATCTATCAGATTTCCATCCATGAGATCACGGATATCGCCGGATACAACCGCGCCACCTTTTATCGGTATTTTGCGGATATTTACGGCCTGATCGAATTTGCCGAGGATGAATTCCTGCGGGATATGCGGAAGGCCATCGAGGAAATAAGCGGTGAGAGTCAGGTCGGGGAACGCCAGTTTTTTAAGATCATGATCCAGTGTTTCCGTAAAAATAAATACCGGGTATCCGTCCTGCTCTCCGAAGAAAACCGGTCCCATTTTCTAAGAAGGATCAATGAAAACATTTCGAAAAACCTCAATCGCCCGGATCTGAATACCCCGCAAAAAAAGACAATCCGGGATATCTACTTCTTTGGGATTTTCCACGCGATCTCCATCAACCTTCAGAGCCGGGATGCCCTGAGTGATGAAGACCTGCTGGACATCATTCAGGACCTGTTCGATAAATGGTACCGGCTGGAAATGGGTTTTGGCGGATAAACTGACACAGGGATTTCTGTTACTGACCCTGGTATCCGCATGTATTGTTTTGATGCTGCTGTCCATGCTCTTATACATCATAAAAAACAGAAAACGAATTCAGAGCGGGAAGGGCTGAACATAGCCTTTTCCGCTCTTTACTAATTTCCCTTATTCAGGTGAAACATTGTCCGGATTCCTTTTTCTGAAAAATAGTGAAAAAGCAATCTGGTATTCTCTTCCACAGGAGCCAGATATGGATTCTTCGTATGACTTTCTTTATCCCCAAGGGAAAAACAGATTGCTTCAACGCGCTCAGAAATCTGGTTTTATGTATCCTGGAAATCATCATCGGCATCGCAAAACCGATCACAATGGCCGGAACGATTTTCCTTGTCTTCGCAATTTGTACGCCGACACCATCGCCCAGCGGCTCCATAATTTTTTCCTTCAGCTTTGGATTAAGCTTCATATCTCACCGTCCTCTTAAAATGTTATTGAACCCATTTTCCCTCACATAATAAAACGTCCCCAGTTGAAGCATTTCAGAATCTGCAGGAGTCGGTTTTTCCCATCGCTGACCTCCTGTGCTGTTTTTCCTTCCGGTGCAATCGATGTATCAATATCAATGACAGTCAGCGCGTCCGCCTCGTATTCCTGCATTTTTGTCCGGAGCTGTGCATTCAGTTCTTCACTGTCTACCACCAGCATCAGCTCTGTATCTACATAAGCGCTCCGCATATCCCAGTTAAAGGAGCCGATCCCGGATAGCCGGTCATCGATTACAAAACACTTTCCATGATAGGAAATGCCTCCGTCATATTCCAGTATTTCTACGCCTGTCTCAAGAATCTCTTCTTTATTTAAATCATAATCCGAAGCGCCGAATGGATTGCCATCGTTCGCAACAGAATTGGTCATCATCGTGACACTGTCCACTTCTCCGCAGATTTTCTCCAGGCGTTCCAGCATCCAGTCATTACAGATGATGTACGGCGTATGGAAAACCACTTCTTCCTCTGCCTGCATCATCAGCTCTGTGATGGTATAGAACACGACCGGTTCTTTGGCATAAATCTGAGTCGGATTGGACACCAGCTCGATATGGTTGACCGGCACAGTCACACTTTCGTAGTCCTTTGCCAGAAGCCAGTCCCCATGCTCTTCCGTCATTTCCTCATACTCGTCTAATAGTTCCTTTTCCGCCGAAATAACCGGAGGAAGTTTTTCCCAGAAATGATTGTCCGCAAGTGTTCTGCATACGGACTGCTCCCACACAGACCAAAAATAATCGCGCACCTGTTCCAGTGAATTGTCAGCCCCTACATCGGCACTGTAGACAAGAATGTCCCAGTCGTAATTCTTATGTCCTTCCTGATCCCCCAAAAAATAATCAAACGTGTTGCGGCCGCCTAAAATATATCCCAGGTCATCCACGATCAAATATTTATCATGCAGACGTCCCATGATGGTCCAGGGCATCCACGGACGAATCGGGTTATAAATCCGGATCTCCACATGCTCCGTCTGCGCAAGTGCCAGAAAATACGGATTTCCCCACATACTTTTGATATAAGAGAACCCGTCTGCGAGAATATATACGTCTACTCCCCGACCCGCTGCTTCCATTAGCGCCGACATCACCATCTTGCCGCTGGTATCCGCGTCAATTTCAAACGTAGACAGAATGATTTCCTCCTGCGCCTGCGAAATCAGGCGGATGCGCTCCTCCAGCGCTTCTCCATTATCTGAAAGAACGGCAGCCCGTTCACCTGAAGCCTCATCGCCGTAAAAAGAGGTCGCTTCGACATTTTCAACCGTGCTCTCGCTGATCTGCGGCTGAATCACAAACGGCAAAAAAGCCCCCAGAAATATATAGAGCGTGATATAAAGCACCGGACTGCGGAAAAAGGCAGGAATTCTCTTCTTCGCAGCAGGCTTTCCCGCTTTTTCTTTCCATATGGCAATGATAACCCGAACCTTCGCCACAAGATCTGCCAGCATCGCAATGCCATCTATACTGCTAAAAATATCGAAAAAAAGATAACTGTCCTCTCCCGCTGCAAGCCCATAACAATCCGTAAGTGCAGCGAGAAAAATGCATCTTACAGAAATCGTCAGCGATTTTTCTTTTCCTTCAAATTTTCGTTTTACATAACCATAAAGCCCGAAACAGCATATGCCATAAATCAGGTAAACTGCAAGAAGCACCACTGCAGCCGGATATTTCCATATCAGTGTAAATGAAATAAGCACGAAAAAACTGTATATTATCGCCGTCACAATCGGGTAATTTTTATTTTTACATTCTGTTCTCATTTGTTCATATTTTGCAACTGTTCAGTGCCTTCACAGTTACGCCTTCATACGTACCTCGCAGCAGATGCGAGGTACTGTACTGACGTTTTCTTTAAAAAAGGGAATTCCATCTTTAAATTTCTTTCAGCAGTTCCATAAATTCTTCACCGCTGATGCTCTCTTTTTCCAGCAGGCGTGCTGCAATCAGCTCCAGTGCACTTCGGTTCTCCTCCAGGAGGCGGACCGCTTCTTGCTGGCACCAACGCCAACGAACATTTCCACAAATTCTGAACCTGTGATATGGTAAAATGGAACGCCCGCTTCTCCCGCTACTGCTTCAGCTGTTCCTGTATGATGTCCACAGCAATCTCTACATAGCGTGCATTATTGACATTGTTCCGATGCCTGTTAAGCGCCGCCCTTTTCAGTTATCTTGATAACTATTATTTAAGAAATATCATTTCTCTGATTGCTTACCTGCTTTTTATTTTAGCCAGGGATTCCCTGAGTGCTGCCAGAACGCTTTCATCTTTTTCATGGGAAAGGCAATAACGCAAGTGGGTCTCTACATAGTCCCCTTCCGAATCGCCAAGCGTGAGTGCCGCTGCTTTACGGATATCCGCATCACTGTCATTCTCCATGCACTTAACCAATGTATTTAACGAATCCTCTGTTTCCGGTACCTTCCCCAGACCTTCTATCGCGGCCAGACGGACTTCTTTGTCCTTATCTTTTATCAGCGCGGTAAGTTTGTCTGTTTTCTTTTTTTCTACCAGCTTGTTTACCTTGTCCACTTTGCCCATAGCATCCATTCCTTTCTTTTTTGTGCGTATAGAAATTTCCCTCATCCATCCTGCAAAACGTCTCTTCCCCATCTTCCCTTATATTACTCACGCAGCGCCCTGCTTTTTCTGGCAAAGGCGCTGCGTCAGATACGATTTTAATATGTTTTAGGATGCCTGTTCAAACTGGCTGTTATACAACTCCGCATAGAACCCGTTCTTCGCCAGCAGTTCCTCATGGTTGCCCTGCTCGACGATGTCGCCGTCGCGCATCACAAGGATGATGTCCGCATTCTTGATGGTGGACAGACGGTGCGCGATCACGAAGCTGGTACGCTTATCAGTCAGCTTATCCATCGCCTGCTGGGTGATCATCTCGGTCTTCGTATCCACGCTGGAGGTTGCCTCATCGAGGATTAGCATCGGGCTGTTCTGGATCATTGCTCTCGCGATGGTCATCAGCTGCTTCTGGCCGGCGGAGATTGCGGTGTTGTCGCTTAAGACGGAATCATACCCGTGCGGCAGCGCCGAGATGAAGTTGTGGATGCCGCAGGCCTTGCAGGCTTCGATCATCTGCGCTTCCGTGACACCCTCTGTATTATACAGAAGGTTCTCTCTCACAGTACCCTCAAACAGCCAGGTATCCTGCAGCACCATACCAAACTGACTGTGTACATTCTCCCTCGGGATGTCCGTCGTCGGAACGCCGTCGATCAGGATCTCGCCTCCGGTCAGTTCGTAGAAGCGCATCAGCAGGTTGACCAGTGTGGTCTTGCCTGCGCCGGTCGGGCCGACGATGGCGGCTTTCTGCCCCGGCTTTACCTTTACACTGAAGTCATGGATGATCTCTTTTTCCGGTGCGCTCGGGTACGCGAATTTCACATGCTTAAATTCCACTTCGCCCTCAACACGGTCAATGTGTTTCGTCTTCGCGGACTCATCCTCCATCTCTTCCTCAGCAAGGAATTCAAAGACACGCTCGGATGCTGCCGCGCAGGACTGCATCTGTGTCATGGCCTGTGAGATCTGGCGCAGCGGCGACTCGAACAGGCGGGTGTAGATCAGGAATGCCGTGATCACGCCGAAGGTGATGTTGCCGTTAATGATCTGCGACGCGCCCACGATGCAGACGGCCACATACCCCAGGTTCCCGACAAAGGTCATCAGAGGCTGCATCAGACCCGATAAGAACTGGGAACTGAAGTTCGCGTTTTTCACTTTCTGGTTCAGGGAGGTAAACGTATCCTTTACCTCATCCTCCGCGTTCAGGATGCGGATCACATCATGCCCGGTGTACATTTCCTCAATGTAACCGTTCAGGTTACCGAGGCTTTCCTGGCGGGCGGTAAAGTATTTCTGCGAACGGCTCATGATCACGACCATCAGGATGAGCCCGATGAGGGTCGCAAGGACGGTCGTTGTCGCCATGATCCAGTTGGTATAGTACATCATGATCAGGCAGCCGATAAACTGGGCAATTGCAGTCACCAGGTTCGACAGGCTGTTGGACATCGCCTGGCCGATCATATCCACATCGTTCGTCATACGGGAGAGCACGTCACCGGCGGCATTGCCCGAATAATATTTCAGCGGCAGGCGGTTGATCTTCGTACTGATATCCCCACGCAGCCGTTTCGCCGTCCGCTGTGTCACGGTCTGCATGATGAAATGCTGGACGAAATTGCACAGGGCGCTGGCAAGATAGATCCCGACCAGAAGGAGCGCCACGCCAACGATACCGTCCATGTCGATGCCGTCATCCGCATGGGCTTCCTGGTATTCCTCGCTTAAGGTGATATTCTCCATGATCGCCTGGGTCAGCTCATTGTCCGTATCGGTCAGATCCAGGCTGTCCATATCGAATTCCGACAGGTCTGTCCCTTCCGGCAGGTAATCCATGATGTTGATCTCCCCGCTCATGATCTGCTCCTGGATGTCCTCAGCCATATCCTCCGAGGAAACTCCTCCATAAAGCCCGTCATAAATATAATCCGTCAGCCTGGACAGCTGGTCCGGCCCGATGATCGTAAAGACCGCGCCGGCCGCCGCCAGCACCAGTGCCAGGGCAATGATCCCCGCCTGGCTCCTGCAGTAGGAAAGAAGGCTTAACAGGGCGCCTTTCATATTCTTCGCTTTTCCGCCGCCCATGCCGCCCATCGGGCCGCCTCCCATGGGGCCTCTACGCATTGGAGCGCCGCTTTGTGATGATCGGTTCATTGTATTTGATTCTGCCATAATAGACGCATCTCCTTTACGCGTTCGCCGCGAGTTCATCCGCGGAAAGCTGTGACAGCGCGATCTGCTTGTAGACCTCGCAGTTCTTCATCAGTTCCTCATGGGTGCCGATCCCGGCTACCGCGCCGTTATCCAGCACCACGATGCGGTCCGCATGGCGGATCGTACCAATCCTCTGTGCCACGATCAGGCAGGTCGTGCCTTTCAGGTCAGTCTTAATCCTCTGGCGCAGGACGCGGTCTGTCTTATAGTCCAGTGCCGAGAAGGAATCATCAAAGATCAGGATCTCCGGCTTTCTCGCAATCGTACGCGCAATGGCAAGACGCTGTTTCTGTCCGCCGGATACGTTGGAGCCGCTCTGGGAAATATGGCTCTGCAGGCCGTCATCCATCGCATGGACAAAATCCGAAGCCTGGGCGATATCCAGCGCCCTCTCCACATCGTCTGTCGTCACCTTCTGCGCACTCTTGCCGAAGGAGATATTCCCTTCTACCGTATCAGCGAACAGGGTCGCCTTCTGCGGGATATAACCAATCTTATTATAAAGGGTCTCAAAGCTGTAGCCGGATACTTCCTTCCCATCTACAAGGACTTTCCCCGATGTAGCATCGTAAAGCCTTGCGACAAGGCCGGCCAGCGTCGATTTTCCGGAACCGGTCGCACCGATAAAGGCCACCGTCTCCCCTTTCTTTGCCGTAAACGAAATATGCTTCAGGCAGTCTTCAGAAGCATCCGGATAACGGAACGACACATCCTTGAATTCAACCGTACCGGTTTCAGCCCCGTCCACGCGAAGCGTCTCTGATGACGGGGCGTCCTGCCCTCGCCGGGTGGCATCCTCGCCCTCTGGGCGGGATATCCGCCGACCAACGGAAGGGGGCGTTTCCACAGATGTTTTCGTCTCCTGCCCTTCCTGTACCGCGATATCACAGTCAATGACTTCGTTGATACGGCTCGCGGATACCTGTGCACGCGGCAGCATCATAAAGATCATCAGCAGCATGACAAACGACATGATCACATACAGGGCATAGGAGCTGAATGACACCACCTCGCCCAGCATTGTCGCACGGTCTGACACAGCCAGCATCATTTCCGACACTGTGCCATTTAAAGGAACATTGATATTGTTGATGAGGCGGGCACCCACGTAATAGATGCCGACACTCACACAGCTCTGGACGAACATCATGATTGGGGAAAGGATCGCCATCCCCCGGCCGGTAAAGAGCTGTGTCTTCATCAGGCTGGTATTGGCGTCGTCAAACTTCTCTTCCTGGTATTTCTCCGCGTTAAATGCACGCACCACACGGATACCGTTCAGGTTTTCCTGCGTGATCCGGTTCACACCGTCCACCTGTTTCTGGACAATGCGGAACTTCGGGATCATGACCGCCAGCAGGATGATCATGGAGGTCACTACAATAACAACCGCCGCGGCAACAACAACGGACAGTTGCCAGCTCTTCCCGACGATCTTGATGATCGCCCAGACCGCCATGATCGGCGCACGGAGCATCATCTGCAGCCCCATCGCGATCAGCATCTGGATCTGTGTGATATCGTTTGTGGTACGGGTGATCAGGCTGGCCGTAGAAAACTTCTTGATCTCGCCGGCGCCCAGTGCCGAAACCTTGTTGAACAGCTTCGCCCGGACATCAAACGAAAAGTCCGATGCGATCCTTGCTGCAAAATAACCGACGATCACGGTCATGACCGCACTGCACAGCGCACAGCCGAGCATCTTCGCTCCCGCCGAATAGTATTCTGAAAGCTCCGTGACCTCGCTGCTGATCAGTACCGTGATCTCCGCTGTATAATCCGGCAGGCGCAGGTCAAAATATACCTGCCCGCAGACCAGCAGCAGGCAGACGAGTGCCAGCCACCGGTCTCTCGGTTTCATATTGCTTAAAATATGAAGCATAAGAATCTCCTCCTCATAATTATGCCAGAGCCTTTTCTGACAAGGCTCTATGTATTATGCGTCATATGTACCTTTTTACTGCTATGTACTTCCATACGTACCCTGCAGCGAGTGCAGGGTACGGCCTTGAATCGTTACCTTTTTCTTACCTTTACTTCTTTGCTCTTCGGGTTTGCCTCCCAGATTTCATCCGCAGTCGCTTTCCAGTTCTCTGCGTAAGGCGTTGTCTTATCGCACAGGTCATCCACGCTCTCCGGGCTCTGGTAATCCGTGCTGACTGCCCCGGTCTCTTTCACCATTTTGCGCAGGCGTTCCGGATTTTCGAGCATCGGGCACGGGCGCATCATGTTGTCGTTGAATGGCTGGTTATCATGATATGCCTGGAACAGCGGGCTCTTCAGGGCGTCCTTCAGGGTCGTTTCCCGGATGTTGCAGTTCGAGTAATGGATAAACACGCACGGCTCGATATCCCCTTTTGCATTGATATGCAGGTAATACCGTCCTCCGGCGATGCAGCCATGCACAAACTCCGCGTCATTCTGGAAATCCAGTGTAAAGAGTGCTTTCGTATTCCGGAATTCGCGGATACTGCTGTACATCTTCTTACGCTGCTCCGGTGTCGGGAGAAGATCCGCTGACGCGTCATTTCCGACCGGCATATAATGGAAGAACCAGGCAAACATCGCGCCGCAGTCCACCAGCTTGTCAAAATACTCCTCACTGCTCACACTGTCCACATTCGCGGAAGTATAGCAGGTGGAAATGCCAAACGGAAGTCCGCGGTCTTTCAGAAGCTTCATGGAATGCATCACCTTCTGGTAAATACCCTGGCCGCGGCGGCCATCATTCGCTTCCTCAGAGCCTTCCAGGCTGAATGCCGGGACGAAATTCTTTACCCGCAGGATCTCATCACAGAATTCCTCGTCAAAAAGAGTTCCGTTCGTAAATGCCAGGAATTCGCAGTCCGGATGCATCTCGCATAGCTTAATGATGTCCTTCTTCCTCACGGTCGGCTCACCGCCCGTGTAAATGTACATATAGACACCGATTTCCTTCCCCTGGCGGATGATGGAATCAATCTCCTCCAGCGTCAGGTTCAGCTGATGTCCGTACTCCGCTGCCCAGCAGCCGGTGCAGTGCAGGTTGCAGGCACTCGTCGGGTCAAGCAGGATCGCCCACGGGGAATTGCAGTTGTTCTCTTTTGCATTTTCCTCCTGCAGCTTCCCGCCGTTCAGGCTTGCATTGATAATAAAATTCTCAAAGAACGTCTTGCGGACACCCGGATCCAGTTGATACAGACGCATGATCAGCTGATACCAGTTATTGTCCTTATCCTGGATCGCATTCCGGATCGCGGTTCTCTGTCCCGCAAACCAGTCCTTCGGTGTGTACTTATCGACCAGCGCCATCAGCTTCGGGATGTTCGTTTCCGGATCCTTTTCCAGATACCCAAGGCCCTGCTTCACCACCGCTTCTGTGAGCGCTGTCTTTGCTTTATCTGTAAGTTTCATGATTTCTCTTCACTCCTCATCTTTCTTTTACTGCCTTCCAGCTATCCACGTTGTTCATCTGATATAGAATATATAGAACATATCGGATAGGGGAATCCTCTTCCCCTATCCGCTGCGCCGGCCGCATATGGCGTAAGCCATAAAACTCCTTATGCGGCCGTGTGCATAAAAACGAACAAACGCCACCACTTATAAAGTATCAGCCCCTGTTATTCCGGATTCTGCCATTTCCCTGCCATGTTGGGAAGGCTACAGAATCCGGGTACAGGAAAGTCTATACACGGATGAACACCATTTGTAGCAGGATGTATACTAACACCGCAAAATCAAATATTCAATCGACAATTTTTCAAATTTGTCGCATTTTCGGATTTTCCTCTTGTTTTTTTGTAAAACTGGATGTACACTGTGTGCCGAAAATTCAGTAAAGAAACGGGGTAAGCCCGCTAAAGTTTTCATGATAAGGAGAAAACTACAATAATGAAGAACCAAACTGCAATTAAAGAAAAAAAATATATCAAAGCCACAAATGCAACCCGTGAAGCCCTTATCAATGCTTTCTTTATGCTGGCCCACAGCAAAAAAATCTACCAGATTACCATCCATGAGATCACGGATATTGCAGGCTACAACCACGCCACATTCTACCGCTATTTTGCGGATATTTATGGTCTCATTGAATATGCTGAGGATGAATTCCTGCGGGATATGCGGAAGACCATAGATGAGAAATGCGGCGAAAACCAGGTCGGGGAACGTCAGTTTTTTGAAACTATGATTCAATGCTTCCGTAAAAATAAATACCGGGTATCCGTCCTGCTTTCTGAAGAGAACCACTCACATTTTTTAAGAAGGATTAACGAAAACATTTCAAATAACATCAGTCTGCTGGATGTGAACGCCCCGAAGAAGAGAGCCGTCAGAGATATCTATTTCTTTGGGATTTTCCACGCGATCTCCATCAACCTTCAGAGCCGGGATGCCCTGAGTGACGAAGACCTGCTGGACATCATTCAGAACTTGTTCGATAAGTGGTACCGGCCGGAAATGGGATTTAACGAATAGGCAGGAAGGGCTAAAGGAGGAATGAATGATATGGTTTACATTTTACTTTCACTTTCAATCGCTATTCTTGCAGGGCTTCTGATGACCCGTGTGTTTAAGCCTTTCAAGCTGCCGTCTGTCACTGCGTATCTGGTGGCCGGTGTCCTGATCGGTCCATACTGTCTCGGACGTCTTGGTATTCCCGGACTGGGCTTCACCAGCATGGAAAACGTCGAATCGCTCAGCCTGATCTCCGATGTAGCTCTCGGTTTTATTGCCTTTTCCATTGGCAATGAGTTCCGTCTGTCGCAGCTGAAAAAAACAGGGAAGCAGGCGACTGTGATCGGTATCGTCCAGGCACTGACAGCGACTTTGTTTGTCGATGCGGCACTTCTGATCGTATGTGTGGCAACCAATGGTGCACTGACCACGGCTCAGGCAATCACGCTCGGTGCCATCGCGACCGCTACTGCTCCTGCGGCGACACTGATGGTCGTCCGCCAGTACAAGGCAAAGGGGCCTCTGGTCGATCTGCTTCTGCCAATCGTTGCGCTGGATGACGCAGTCGGGCTGGTAGTGTTTGCGGTGAGCTTCGGTGTTGCCCAGGCTATGGTGACCGGTTCGATTGACTTTATCTCTATCATTGTCAATCCGCTGCTGGAAATCGTCCTGTCCCTCGCTCTCGGCGCACTGATGGGCTGGCTGCTCACGCAGATTGAAAAGCTGTTCAACTCCAATACCAACCGCCTGAATATGTCCATCGCGTTTGTGCTCCTGACCACCGCACTGTCCATGCTGGAATTCGATATCGGCCCGGTGACCATAAGCTTTTCATCTCTGCTGGTATGTATGATGCTGGGGACCATTTTCTGCAACCTCTGTCCGCTCTCTCATGAAATCATGGACAAGACGGACAGCTGGACCAACCCGCTCTTCGCCGCCTTTTTCGTAATCTCTGGCGCACAGCTGGAACTGAGTGTCTTTACAAGCGGCATCATCGTGCTGATCGGTCTGGTCTATATTCTCACCCGGTCTGCCGGTAAATACATCGGTGCCTACATTTCTTCGAAAGCAACCCATTGCAGTGATATCATCTGCAAGTACCTCGGCATCACACTTCTGCCGCAGGCCGGCGTTGCCCTGGGGATGTGCGTCACTGCCCAGCAGTTGGGCGAGCAGGGCGAACTGATCCGCAATATCACGCTCTTTGCCATCCTGATCTACGAGCTGGTCGGGCCGCTGCTTACCAAGACAGCCCTTAAGAGCGCAGGCGAAATTCAGCCTATGAGCGAGAATGTGAAAAACCGCCGCCAGACAAATCTGGAGGCGGCAAAAAACACGCCATGGGAACGACATGCAAAGCATGGAGCAGAAAAATAAGAACACGCCAAGTCACATCCACTCAAAATTGTCCTTACCGGCACCGAGTTCAAAATGATATTTGCCGATTCCCAGATCAGCACCGGAATAGGAGCCATTATTGCAGGTCATACTTACCTTATTTCCCTCACCTTTGATGGTAAATGCCTGTTTATTCATGGCCGTCGGAGCTAACAAAGCCGCCTTAACGCCATCGTTGAACCATTTCGGAGCGGTTCCTTCATAAGACGATATGTCCGATGCCGCCTTAGACTTGTGCGGAACGCCCTGATTTTCACCGTAGCCGACCACGACAATTCCGATAATTTTCGTGTTGTCCCCCGCATTTACATTCTTTTTTGCGTTCTTACGGCTGAACATTCCGCCAATCCACCAGGTATTCAGGCCAAGTGTTTGCGCATAAAGCATCAGGTCGGCACTGCTGTATCCCAGTTTTTCGTCAATACCCGGCGTGTCAGGACCCGCCAGGATGATATAGTTTTTGACGCCCTTTGACATCAGCGCTGCTATAATCCCCGGCATCGCATCCTTGCTTCCTGTGACAAGCTTCATATTCAGACCATATTTCTGATTCTGAGCTTTGATTCTGTCATTCAGCTGCCGAACATCTTTAGCCGACAGCGGCTTATCTGTGTATTTGCTCACTTTATGTCGTGCATTCATTGCTTCCTGTAATGTCATAATGACCTCCTATTTGATGTGGCTTTTTTGCATCAGAATGTAGCTGTTCGGTATCTTTGCAGCTCCATCAGGTTCTCTTTTTCCTTACAAAAAACGGCAGAACCGCTTTTGCGCCTTTAAATAACGGTCCTTCAAATTCCTTCGCTACCGCCTTCAGGTTTTGCCGGATTGGCAGGGACTGCGGACAATGACTCTCACATTTTCCGCATTCTCTGCACAGACTGGCGTAGCTGGGCTTGTCATTCATCAGAGTTCCCATATAATACTGGATCAGTCCCTGGCTTTTGCTGATGGAGTAGCGGGTGTTGTAAGCAGTAAAGCAGGCCGGGATATCCACTCCTGCCGGACATGGCGTGCAGTAATGACAGCCTGTACAGTGGACCTTATAGGACTCTTTAAAAATTTCCCGGACATCCCGGATAGCCTCCTGCTCCGTCTCTGTCAGCATTCCGGGCGCGGCAGTATCCGCAATCCGGACATTATCATCCAGCTGCTCCTGCTCATTCATACCGCTTAAGACTACTGTGACCTCCGGCTGGTTGTACAGCCAGCGGAATCCCCAGGCGGCCGGGGAGAGTTCCGGATTCGTCTGTCGGAATCGCTCCACTGCCTTTTTCGGCAGGTTTTTCGCCAGCTTGCCGCCCAGAAGCGGCTCCATGATCATGACCGGCATTCCCTTCGCCGCAGCTGCTTTTAATCCGGTGACGCCTGCCTGATAGTTTTCATCCGAATAATTGTACTGAATCTGGCAGAAATCCCAGTCATACGCATCCAGCAAAGCAAGGAATTCACTCTGCGCTCCATGGAAGGAAAAGCCAAAGTTCCGGATCTGCCCTGATTTTTTCTTCTCTTTAGCCCACTCACAAATGCCCCAGCTGCAAAGCGTTTCCCACGTTTTCATATCCGTCAGCATATGCAGCAGGTAATAGTCGATATGATCGGTCTGCAGATGTTCCAGATGTTTGTCAAAAAACTTATCCAGATCCTCTGCCTTGCGGCACATGATCAGCGGCATTTTGGTAGCGATGAAAACCTGATCCCGCAGATTGTGCTTTTTCAGAACACTGCCCAGGATCTCCTCGCTCCCGGTATAGACATAAGCCGTGTCAAAATAGTTGATCCCCTGCTCCACGGCGGAAACGATCAGCCTTTCCACCTTTTTCTCGTCAAAGCGACCGGTGAACGACGTCACGATGCTGTCTCCGGCAAAACGCATACAGCCATAGCCAAGGACGGATAGTTTGTCGCCATTCCTGGGATTGATCTTATATTTCACTTCCATCTCCTCCTACATGGAATCTGGAATGAATCATATCCACCAGCCGGATATTCGGGTTCTGATAACGCCTGCGTTTTTCCGGCACGTTGGGATGGCGGATGGCATGGTTCGGGCACCACATGATGCAGGCCATGCACTGCTGGCAGTCATGCCCCCAGACCACGCCGTCTTCCGTCAGAAGGATGTTTCCATTCTTACACAGTTTCTCACAGGTGCCGCATTTGGTACAGGCATCCGTTGTATAAAATCCGCCTTCTGTCGAATCACGGTCGACACCCAGCCAGCCATTAAAGGTTTTTGATACCCAGGAAAGTGCCCTGCGGTTGAGTCCTTTCCGGTTCTTTGTCGGCTGATCCGTTTTAATCTTCTCCGCTATTTTCACAGATGCTTTCTTTTCGTGCTTTAAATAGATGCGGACAATCCAGTCCGGCATCGGTGAAAAACCTACAATATGATTGGGCGGCATCGGCAGCATGAACGTCTGAACCGAATAATCTGTTTTGGGCTGTAGAATCGCTTTCAGGTCAATACAGACGTAGCCATCGTAGCCGCCGCAGGTGGCGATGATAAATACCTTCTGCGACCGGGAAAGCGTAAGCTTTTCGCAGACCTCCCTCACGATCCGCGGTGGGCGGACGAACCATGTGGCAGTCACGATGCCAACCCGCGTATAATCCGCCGGAACCTCCGGCTTATCCCGCAGCTTATAAACTGACACAATATCGGTGTTGCCCAGCTTCCTGCCTATATGCTTTGCCACAGAGAGGCTGTTGCCAGAGCCGGAATAGTAATAAATAATGTTTTTATCCGCCATGCTTTTTCCTCCTGCCGTTTATTCAACGAATTGCGATACACCAAAAATTCGTTGACAATTATTTTCACTTTTATTATAATTATCACGGTCGCAAAAAGTCAACAAACTGTTTAAGTTAAAATG
>JAJPXU010000129.1 GCA_021205305.1 Lachnospiraceae bacterium | reverse complement strand
AATACAGTTTGAAGGATTTATTATATACAATATATTTCCCATTCATTCCGTAAACCCCAAAAATGTTACTCACCACATTGGAAAGCTATCCGGTTGACACATTCAGACCAACGATTTTTTCATCCTTTACCATATAGAGTGTTTTCGTTCCTGCATAAAAGCCGGTCACCGACGATATACCGGTTGTCTTTTTCAGCAAGGTTCTTTTCGCTTTTGCAATGTTATACTTATAGATATAAGAATTACATACACCGGAACCATTATATGCATAATTCACGTAGTACACGGTGCTGCCATTTGTGACACAGTTAAACACCGTTGTGCCAGATTTGGTTTTTACAAGAGTACTGGCAGCTCCGGTAGCGGATGTTGCGTAACAGATGGTGTTATCCTCCACCCAGATATAATAGTTTCCGGCTTTTACTCTCCCCTGGTAATCGTTGCATTCCACATAAGAAGCAGCGCTGGCAGGTGCTGCTTTCACCAGGAACCCCACACAGAGCACCAAAGCCAGCAATAAGAAACGTCCATATCTCTTCATTTTTTCCTCCCTGGACTTTTTCAGTCCTGTTAGTTGCGTGTTTTCAGCTGCCGCGTTTATCCCGCATTCCATATAAGTGACGCACGGGAAATCGCTGTTTATAAAATCATTCTCACGATGGGACTGTCTTCTTCCATCTGTTTTACCTCTCACTCTCACCTCCCCTTTGCTTTCTTATTTCAAATCCGCATCGTCAGACTGATTCTTTTCCTCTGCAAATCTGCACCCGGCGTCTTCTCTTTCCTGATTAAATCCGCATCGTCAAACTGATTCTTTTCCTCTGCATATCTCCGCCAGGCGTCTTCTCTTTCCTGATTAAATCCGCATCGTCAGACTGATCCTCTTTTTCTGCAAATCGACACTGAGCACTTTCACTTCCACAATGTCGCCAACGCTCACCACCTCAAGCGGATGCTTGACAAACTTCTTATCTGTGAGCTGCGAAATGTGGACAAGCCCATCCTGGTGGACGCCAATGTCTACAAATGCGCCAAAGTCGATGACATTGCGGACAGTCCCTTTGAGGATCATCCCTTCTTTGAGGTCTTTCATCTCCAGCACATCGGTGCGCAGGATCGGCTTCGGCATCTCGTCGCGCGGGTCGCGGCCCGGACGGCCAAGTTCTTTCGCAATGTCACGCAGCGTCGGCTCGCCAATGCCGATCTTTTCCGCCATCTTTTTGTAATCGCGTATCTTGATCAGCTTCACGCCCTGCGCCGTAAAGCTTTCTTTTGTATACCCAAGCTCCGCGAGCAGCTTTCCGGCCGCCTCGTAGCTCTCCGGGTGGATGCTGGTCGTATCCAGCGGCTCCGTGCCGCCCATGATGCGCAAAAAGCCCGCGCACTGCTCGAAAGCCTTCGGCCCGAGCTTGGGCACCTTCAGAAGCTCGCGGCGGCTCTGGAAGCGGCCGTTCGCCTCACGGTAAGCGACGATATTTTTCGCGATGGTTTTCGTGATGCCGGAGACGTGCTCCATCAGCGGGACGGAAGCCGTATTCAGGTCGACGCCGACCCGGTTCACACAGTCCTCGACCACACCGTCCAGGGATTCGCCCAGCTTTTTCTGGTTCATGTCATGCTGGTACTGGCCGACGCCGATAGACTTCGGGTCAATCTTGACCAGCTCCGCAAGCGGGTCCTGCACCCGGCGGGCGATGGACGCCGCGCTGCGCTGTCCGACGTCAAAATTCGGAAATTCTTCCGTTGCCAGCTTGCTCGCGGAGTAAACAGATGCCCCCGCCTCGTTCGTAATCACATAAGAAACCTTCTGCGGAATCTCCTTTAAAATCTCGACAATAATCTGCTCTGACTCACGCGAAGCAGTGCCATTCCCGACGGAAATCAAAGTCACACCGTATTTGGCGATCAGCTTTTTGACCGTATCCTTTGCGGCGCGGATTTTTGTCTCATTGGTCGGTGCAGTCGGGTAAACCACGGTCGTATCCAGCACCTTGCCGGTCGCGTCCACGACGGCCAGCTTACAGCCGGTGCGGAACGCGGGATCCCATCCAAGCACCACCTGCCCCGCAATCGGCGGCTGCATCAAAAGCTGCTCCAGATTCTTGCCAAAAACAGCGATTGCGCCATCCTCCGCCTTTTCCGTCAGGTCGCTGCGTATCTCACGCTCAATCGCCGGCCCGATCAGGCGGCGGTAGGAATCTTCGACGGTTGCTTTCAGTACGGGCGTCGTATATGGATTCTCGCGGGTGATCACCTGACGCTCCAGATAAGAGAGAATCTTCTCCTCCGGCGCTTCGATTTTCACGCTCAGAAACTTCTCCTTTTCCCCGCGGTTCAGTGCCAGGATCCGATGGCCCTGTGTTTTCGAAAGCAGTTCCGAATAATGATAATACATCTCGTAAACAG
This sequence comes from Lachnospiraceae bacterium, assembly GCA_021205305.1. GTDB lineage: Bacteria > Bacillota > Clostridia > Lachnospirales > Lachnospiraceae > Choladousia. The sequence continues at coordinate 18,763 of JAJPXU010000129.1, read as the reverse complement.
ACTCTGCTTTTTCGTCCTTTGCCTCGCTTACAAGCATCCCCTCGCGCATCGTCATCTCGCGGATGCGGAAACGGTAATTCGCCTCATCTGAGATCGTCTCTGCCAGAATATCACAGGCACCGGCGATCGCCTCCTCCACGGTACGCACTTCTTTTTCTTCCGAAAGGTAGTCCTCAGCGTCCTTTTCCAGCGGCCGTTTTGTCATCTGCAGCCAGATCAGGTTCGCCAGCGGCTCCAGGCCCTTCTCCTTCGCGATCGTCGCGCGGGTGCGGCGCTTCGGACGGTATGGGCGGTACAGATCCTCTACTACCACCAGCGTCTGTGCTTCCTCAATCTGCCTGCGAAGCTCCGGCGTCAGCTTGCCCTGCTCCTCAATCGTAGCCAGCACCTGCGCCTTCTTCTCCTCCAGATTCCGCAGATAATTCAGGCGCTCCAGCAGCTTCCGCAGCACCTCATCATCCAGCGAACCGGTGACTTCCTTCCGGTAACGGGCAATAAACGGAATCGTATTGCCATCGTCAATCAGCTTCACCGCCGCCTCTGCCTGCGCCGGGCGAATTTCCAGTTCCTGTGCAAGGGTTTTTATTATGTCCATAAGTCCTCCAGATTTACCTCTAGCGATATTCGTCGCCCTATTTCGCGCCCTGCCATACCGCAGGCGCTCTTTCCTGTAATCTACTATAACAAATTCAGGTATTTTTGTAAATCTTCATTTATAAGACGTTTCATTGTTTTTTTATATTTAAACAGCAACTTTAGATCTTGCATATCCCTTGTTTTCTTTTCCCATTTATGTTATTATTTGTTACTGATCAGCCCCCGCACCACGCACTTGCTTGCTGCGGGATACAGAGCGAAAACGCAGTGTTTTCAGGCGGCCCCTCTCCGGGTGCCATCCTGCCGCAAATCGGGCAGGATAAGCCATCGCAAAGCGATTTTAGAATGGAGTAATGTTATGGATTTCATGAATCATAATTACGACGATGAATATACCTATGAGTCCCGACCCGGGCACAAACGCGGCCCGATGGCGACTGCGGCGATTGTGCTCGGCGTTCTCTCGATTACGCTGAGTTCTATTATATATGTCGCGCTTCCCTGCGGAGCGATCGCGGTGATCTGCGCGATTCTCTCCCGGGACAGAAATTCCATGCCGGGACGCAGCAAAGCCGGCATGATCTGCGGTATCATCGGCATGGTCGCGACGACCGTGATCACGGTTTCCGCATTCCGCTACGTTCTGACCACAGACGAAGGGCGTTCTTACCTGGAATATTATTATCGAATTTATACCGGAGATTACGATTTTGAGCTGGATGAGACACTCGAAGAACTGTTTCCGTTCCTTTACAGCTCGGAAGACTCCGAAAATAGCGGTTCCGATGATTCCCTGAACGGTGACTCTGACCACTCCGATGGGGAAGATTCCGGAAATTACGATAACGGGAGCGACAATCATTCAAATGACAACGGCGACTTTGTAAACGACAGTCCCGGCGGCAGCTATGATTCTCGCCCGAATGACACTCCTGACAACGCTGGAGAACAGCCGGGAGGTTCCGCTCCGCAGCAGAACAGTCCCGCAGAGGAAGGAGGCTTCATCTGATGGAAAAGATTGATATAAAAGAACTGAAATGGTACGCACGCAGCGTCCTGAACGGGAAGCACGCATCGCTTGCTGGGATCACTCTCCTGCTCACTGCCCTGAATCTGCTGCTGAGTTTCCTTTCCCTGGAAGCAGCGCCTTACGGGTCGACCATCCTCAGCATTCTGCTGTATTTCGGGTGCTCGCTCCTGATCAATATGATTTATTTCATCCTGCTGTCCGGACTTTACGGAATCTACCTGAACATCTGCAACAACCGCTCCTACCGCTGGACAGATCTGTTTTCCGGCTTTACACAGCATCCGGAGCCAGTCGCGATTTACTCACTTGTGCAGTATGCGCTGACTTATATCTGTTCACAGATCGGCATTTGGTGGCTGAGCGAAGCGCTGAACCTGCTGTTTTATGGAGATATGGGAAACCTCTTGCTGGCAACCGCAGTCGCTGTCATCGCGGTTGTACTGTACGTTTTCCTGAAAATTTCTCTCTCCATGGTGCTGTTCGTCCACGCGGATCATCCGGATCTGTCTTTCCGGGATATGCTGAAGGAAGGCTGGCAGCTCATGAGTGGAAATCGTTTGAAATTTTTCTATCTTGGGCTCTCTTTCATTGGATTATTTCTTCTGGCATTGCTCTCTTTTGGGATCGGTTTCCTGTTTGTAGAGCCATATATCTACACGGCAGAAGGATATTTTTATAAGAAGATTTCCGGACATTAAAAAACTGGTAAGAAACAGTATAATCGAGTAAGCGGCGGCTTGTTCGCCCCTGCGCATAGTCAAAGAAAAGCAGCTATGTTTTCACGTTTCCGCGTAAAAAATCACAGCTGCTTTTTCTATTGCCTGAACCTTATTCCTTCTCAAACAACACATCAATCAGCTTATACCCTTCCGGACGGAAGATTCTGCTCTCTTTTGCGGTGCGCTCACAGTAAAGTGCTCCGTTTCCAAGTGTTTTCGTGCTGTCATACAGCAGATATGGGATCGGATCGGAAGTATGCGTGCGAATGCGGATCGGAGTCGGATGATCCGGCATGACCAGCATCCGGTACGGTTCGCCGGATGCGTCCAGCTGATCCTTTACGATACGGATAATCCGCTGATCAAGATTCTCAATCGACTGAATTTTGCGTTCCAGGCTGCCCTGATGCCCCATCTCATCCGGCGCTTCCAGATGCACATAGGCAAAATCCGCGCCATCCTTTAAAAGGGCATCTACCGCCGCCTGCGCCTTGCCCTCGTAATTGGTATGCAGACCGCCATTTGCACCTTCGACCTGGATGACCTGCATCCCGGCGCCGATCGCAATTCCTTTCAGCAGATCAACCGCGGAAATCATCGCGCCTTTTTTGCCATTTTTCTTTTCAAAAGAATCCACCATGGGTTTCGTGCCCGCGCCCCAGAACCAACAGCTGTTCGCCGGGTTCAGTCCTTTCGCTTTGCGCTCCAGATTGATCGGGTGATTGACCAGGATCTCATAGCTGCGCTTCTGCATTGCAAGAAGCATCTCGTCTGTCGGCAGATAAGGCCCGATCACCTCCGTCAGATGGTCATGCGGGGGTGTCAGATCTTCGACACATCCATTTGCCCAGATCACGCAGTGACGGTAGCTCGTCCCTACGTAAAACTGATACGTCTCATTCTGTAGCTCATCCTGTACCGCTTTCAGCAAAACCGCGGCGTCCTCTGTGCTGATTTCTCCGGAACTGTGATCCAGGATGTGCTTCTGCTCGTACACATCTTCCTCTTCCGAAAGTGTTACCAGGTTGCATCGCATCGCGACGTCCGTATCTTTCATATCCACACCGATGCTCAATGCTTCTAGCGGGGAGCGTCCGGTGTAATATTCACGCGGATTGTAGCCAAGCACGGCAAGGTTCGCTGTATCGCTGCCCGGCGCCATGCCGTCCGGAATCGTCTTCACCAGCCCCACTTCTCCGGTCGCAGACAGTATATCCATCGTAGGCGTAGCCGCCGCCTCTAAAGGAGTGCGCCCGTTTAGCGCCTCCTGCGGTTCGTCCGCCATACCGTCGCCCAAAATTACGATGTATTTCATGATAAATTCCACCCTTCATTTTTGTAACAGTTCTGAATAGCTACGCCCGTTTTTAATGAGACAGAGAACTGCTTATTCCCGAATGCGAAGCATTCCAAGAATCTGTCCATCAAGCTTTGCCGCACATTCCTGGTAATCCGCCTCGGACATCACCGGCGTGATAAAGCCATACTCATCCGGCAGATCCGCATTCACCACGGAAACCGCGCCAAACACGCTCTCCACGCTTTCTCTCTCGTTCATATCACCTTTGACGCGGACGAAGAACTGTTTCCGGGTCTCTGCCAGCGGCTGCAAATCCTGCTTCTCAGGACTCCACGCAGACATCACACTGCGTCCCAATGTCTGGGCTTCTTCAATCACATCTGCCACCACTGCACTCGCGGTCGCCTCTTTTCCGGCTCCCTGTCCGTAAAACATCGCGTCGCCAAGCATATTCCCATGCACGAAAATCGCATTGAAAACACCATTTACCAGATAAAGGGGATCGTTTTTCTGTACCAGGAACGGCGCAACCATCGCAAGTACATTTTCGCCCTCTTTTCTGCTGTGCGCCAGCAGACGGATTGCCATTCCCAGCTCTTTCGCGTAGCGCACCTCCGCCGATGTAATTTTTGAAATTCCTTCTGTATAAATATCAGAAAAATCAACGCGCTTCCCATAAGCCAGGGAAGAAAGGATCGCCAGCTTGCGGCAAGCGTCATGACCTTCCACATCCGCTTCCGGATTGCGCTCCGCGTAGCCTTTTTCCTGCGCTTCATGCAAAACGTCATCGAATTCCGAACCCTCGTCCATCATTTTCGTCAGGACATAATTCGTCGTACCATTTACAATACCGGTAATCTCATCGAGCTCATCTGAGCAGAGCGATGTCCGCATCGGCCGGATAATCGGGATGCCGCCCCCGCAGCTGGCCTCAAACAGATAGCTTACCTGATGCTCTCTTGCGATCTCCAACAGTTCCGTACCATGACGAGCGACCAGCTCCTTATTGGAAGTGCAGGCGCTCTTTCCCGCCTCCAGCGCGCGCTTCGTGAACGGATAAGCCGGATTCAGGCCTCCCATCGTCTCCACCACGATACGCACCTCCGGGTCATTGATGATCACATCATAGTCATGCACCAGCTTTTCCTGCACCGGATCGCCCGGAAATTCCCGCAAATCCAGCACATATTTCACCTGAATATCCACGCCCGTCTTTGCCAGAATACTGTCGTGGTTTGTCTCCATCACCTTTACCACTCCGGAACCAACTGTTCCGTAGCCTAATACCGCTACTGCTACCATAATTTCCTCCTCAAATCCTTATTTACTCGCGCGCCAGTATTTTCAGATACTGCACACCTTCCTTTGCCTCGATCGTCTCAATCATACTCGAGAGATCTCCGGTCGCCGGAAGCACCTCAATGCTGAGTGTCAGCATCGCAACCCCGTTTGTCGGTATGCTCTGATGAATCGTCAGAATGTTGGCCCGATACTCTGCCACCACATGAAGTACATCTGAGAGAAGCCCCGGCTCATCGTGCATCTGCATCAGGAAGGTAAATGTCTTTCCCTTTACATTATCACGAAACGGGAAAATATCTTCCTTATATTTATAGAAAGAACTCCGGCTGATCCCGACCTCATCCGCTGCTTCCTGCACGGTAGCCGCCCGCCCGGTTTCGAGCAGACGCTTCGCCTCCACGACCTTCATCAGGACCTCCGGCACCGCTTTTTCCTTAACTACATAATATTTTGATCCGTCCGACATGAATGATTCCTCCTGACCGCCTCTATCACATCAGTCAAATGCGACTTCCTTCCAAGTCTCAATTTCGCATATATATGCGTGAAAAAACTGCCCGTGAAATATGGCAGTCTTCGTATTTGGCGTGTTTGCGGCAGAAAAACATTTGTATACCACGGAGGGAATCTTACCACACTTTACTTGGTATTGCAAGTAGAATTTAAAGTAAGGGCAAAACGCAGGCATCCGATACGTGAATTACGTACCGGATGCCTGTTCTCCGATCGTTTCTATTTTCCTGTCATTTGTCGTTATGTCTGCTTTACGCTTCCTGCTCCTGTTCTTTTCCTCCCAGGGACATCCATTTCAGATAGGAATTGATGAACGGATCGATCGCCCCGTCCATGACGGCATCGACATTACCAGTCTCTTCGCCAGTACGCAAATCCTTGACCATCTTGTATGGCTGCATGACATAGGAACGGATCTGGTTGCCCCAGCCGATCTCCTTGACCTCGCCGCGGATATCGGAGACTTTCTCCGCGTTCTCCTGCTCCCGCAGAAGCAGCAGCTTGGTCTTTAACATCTGCATGGCCTTGTCCTTGTTCTGGAACTGGGAGCGCTCGTTCTGGCAGGTCACCACAATACCGGTCGGCAGATGCGTGATCCGGATCGCGGAGGATGTCTTGTTGATGTGCTGACCGCCCGCACCGCTTGACCGGTACGTATCGATACGCAGATCATCCGGATTGATCTCCAGATCAACCTCCTGCTCCAGAACCGGCATGACATCGCAGCTTACAAAGGAAGTCTGCCGCTTGCCCGCCGCATTAAACGGCGAAATCCGCACAAGGCGGTGTACACCCTTTTCCGCCTTCAGATAACCGTAGGCCCGCGCGCCATTGACCTGGAAGGTCACCGATTTGATCCCGGCTTCTTCACCGTCCAGATAGTCCAGCACTTCCAGCTGGAAACCCTTTTTCTCCACCCAGCGCGTGTACATACGGTACAGCATCGACGCCCAGTCGCAGGACTCCGTGCCGCCCGCACCTGCATGCAACGTCACAATCGCATTGTTCTCATCGTACTCACCCGAAAGCAAAGTCTTGATACGGATGTCATCCAATGTTTTCTGAAAATCATCCAGTGTCTCCTGAATCTCCGGGAGCACGGACGCATCGTCTTCCTCGTAACCCATCTCGATCAGGAGCTCGATCTCCTCATACTGGTCCTGTAGCTGCTTATAAGTTGCCACATCCTCCTTGAGGCTCGCCAGCGTCTTCATGGTCTGCTGGGACTCCTCGGGCTTGTCCCAGAAGTCCGGTTCTTCCATGCGGCGCTCCATCTCCTGAATCTGCTGCTCTTTGTTTACGAGGTTAAAGTGAATCCCTCACTTCCACTAATGGTTTTGTGTAGCTGTTTAAAATTGCTTTGAACTGGTCGAGTTCTACCATTGTGTCACCTTCTTTCTATTTATAAGAAACGATGTCAATCGTTTCTTTGTGCGCCAACCGCAGGCTGCCTGCAGCAGCCATTCCTTATGCGGTTGTGTGCATCCGTTTTCACCGCGCATGGGCGGCATAGGGCTGCTTCGGACACGCTCTCGCTTATAAAACAACGCAGCGGTACTAAGCTCAGCCTTCGCCTGCAGCTCGGCTTTGCTAAGGACCGGCGTTGTTTTGAATAGTCCTCAGCAGCCCTATGCCGCCCATGCGCTCAATTTACGGGTGTAATATCTTCGTTTTCGGATTCCGCGTACTTCTCTGGTTTACTACTATCTATAGAATATTATTTACATCATTCACCATTGCAAAACGAATCGGGGCAAAACTGCTTCGGACACGGCTTCTTACGCCTTCCGCCCGCAGCACTGCTTGTACTTCTTCCCACTTCCGCAGGGACATGGGTCGTTGGGGTAGATTTTTTCGGTCACGCGTTTTTTGGGGGCGCGGGGGCCGGAATCGTCTTTGTTGGTGCCGGTTACTTTCGCGACTTCTTCACGCTCTACCTTCTGCTCTACTTTGATATGGTAGAGGAGACGGACGGTGTCCTGCTGGATGCCGGCGGTCATTTCGTCGAACATCTCGTAGGCGCTCATCTTGTATTCGACCTTCGGGTCGCGCTGGCCGTAGGCCTGCAGGCCAATGCCCTGGCGGAGCTGATCCATGTCGTCGATGTGGTCCATCCACTTGCGGTCGATGACGCGCAGAAGAATCACGCGCTCCATCTCACGGAATTTCTCGTTGTCGCCGACTTCCTGCTCTTTTGCCTCGTACAGCTTCTCTGCCTCATCGTTCAGGGACTTTTTGAGCTCGTCTTTTCCGGAAAGGCGGGAGACGGACTCGGCTGTGACCGGCTGGAACGGAATGATGGGCTGAAGGATGGAATTTAATTCATTCAGATCCCAGTTTTCCTGATCGTTGTCGGTACAGCTTCGGTCTACGGCATTGTTAATAATGTCAGACACCATCTTCATGATGGAATCGCGCATACTCTCACCATCGAGTACACGGCGGCGTTCTTCGTAGATGATCTCACGCTGCTCGTTGTTTACCTGGTCGTATTCGAGCAGGTTTTTACGGATGCCGAAGTTGTTGCTCTCGATCTTTTTCTGCGCTTTCTCGATGGCACTGGAGAGCATCTTGTGCTCGATCTGCTCGCCTTCCTGTACACCGAGGGATTTGAAGACATTCATCATCTTCTCGGAACCGAACAGGCGCATCAGGTCATCTTCCAGGGATATATAGAACCTGGATTCGCCCGGGTCGCCCTGACGTCCGGAACGTCCGCGCAGCTGGTTGTCAATACGGCGGGACTCATGGCGCTCGGTACCGATGATCTTCAGGCCGCCCGCAGCTTTGGCTTCCTCGTCCAGCTTGATATCCGTACCACGGCCTGCCATGTTCGTGGCGATCGTCACGGTACCGTGCACACCGGCCTCGGCGACGATCTCCGCCTCCATCTCATGGAACTTCGCGTTCAGAACCTTGTGCTGGATGCCCGCGCGCTTGAGCATATTACTCAAAAGCTCGGATACCTCAATCGTAATTGTACCGACCAGCACTGGCTGTCCTTTGGCATGCGCCTCTTTGACCGCCTCTACCACAGCCTGATATTTCTCCTTCTGGGTCATGTACACCGCGTCTTCGTAATCGATACGCTGTACCGGGACATTTGTCGGAATCTCAATAACGTCCATCCCATAAATATCGCGGAACTCTTCTTCCTCGGTCAGTGCGGTACCGGTCATACCGGCTTTCTTTTCGTATTTATTGAAAAAGTTCTGGAAGGTAATCGTCGCAAGGGTCTTGCTCTCACGCTTTACCTTTACATGCTCTTTGGCCTCGATCGCCTGATGCAGGCCATCCGAGTAACGGCGTCCCGGCATGATACGGCCGGTAAACTCATCGACGATCAGTACCTGGTCATCCTTCACCACGTAATCCTGGTCGCGGAACATCAGATAATTTGCGCGCAGCGCCAGGTCGACGTTATGCTGAATCTCCAGGTTTTCCGCGTCCGAAAAGTTGTCAATCTTGAAGAACTTCTCTACCTTCTCAATACCCTCCTGCGTCAGGGTAACCAGCTTATCCTTTTCATTGACGATAAAATCTCCGGTCTCGGTGATCTCCTCGCCCATGATGGCGGTCATCTTCGTGACCTCGCCGCTCGCCTCGCCCTTTACGAGCTGATGAGCCAGAATATCGCAGACCTCATAGAGCTTGGTGGATTTCCCACTCTGCCCGGAAATGATCAGCGGCGTACGCGCCTCATCAATCAGAACCGAGTCGACCTCATCGATAATCGCGTAAACCAGGCCGCGCTGCACCAGCTGCTCCTTGTAAATGACCATGTTGTCACGCAGATAATCAAAGCCGTCTTCATTGTTCGTAATATAAGTGATGTCGCAGGCGTACTGTTCCCGACGTTCGTCATTGTTCATCGAGTTCAGCACACAGCCGACGGTCAATCCGAGAAAACGGTGCACCGCCCCCATCCATTCCGCGTCACGGCTGGCCAGATAGTCATTGACCGTGATGATATGCACGCCCCGGCCGGTCAGCGCATTCAGATAAGCCGGACAGGTGGATACCAGTGTTTTACCTTCACCGGTACGCATCTCCGCGATACGCCCCTGGTGGAGAATAATGCCGCCGATCAGCTGTACCCGATAATGCTCCATACCGAGTACACGCCGCGCGGCCTCCCGCACGGTAGCGAACGCTTCCGGAAGCAGATCATCCAGCGTCTCGCCATTCGCGTAACGATCCTTATATTCCTGTGTCTTTGCCTGTAGCTGCTCATCTGACAGCTCCATCATAGACGGGCGGAGGGCTTCGATCTTGTCCACCAGCGGTTCGATGCGCTTCAGCTCATGCTCGCTGTGGGTTCCGAACACCTTCTTAATAAAATTAAATGCCATTGCAAATCTCCATTCAAAAATAATAAATGTGGCGTCTCAACAGGCCTTATTGTAGCACTTTACAGCAGAAAGGGCAAGAAATAAATCAGGCACACATTGCTCTCTGCATCGAAATGGTACCGTCAGCAAATTACTTTAAAGCAAACTGGGTAAAAGAGAAAAACAGCACATCCCCTGCGCCCACGCATATCCGGATGTGCTGTATAATCCTGTCTATTCTGCTTAAGCGACTTTCGTCTTCGCAAGCTCTGCCAAAGTCGCAAATCCTTCTGCGTCGTTTACTGCCATATCAGCCAGAACCTTGCGGTTCAGCTCTACGCCCGCAAGCTTCAGTCCATACATGAACTTGCTGTAGGACAGACCATTCAGACGAGCCGCTGCATTAATACGTGCAATCCACAGCTGACGGAACTGGCGCTTCTTCTGCTTTCTGCCTGCGTAGGAAGTAGCCAGCGCACGCATAACGGACTGCTTTGCAATTCTATATTGTTTGGATCTGGCGCCTCTGTAGCCTTTCGCCAGCTTTAAAACACGATTGTGTTTTTTCCTTCTGTTCATTCCACCTTTAATTCTAGCCATTTCTTAATTCCTCCTTCGACGTCCTGCCACGCTTTCCATCTAAGCTGGCTCATTACAAATACGGTAAAATTTTCTTCATGTTGGAAGCATTCGTCACATCTGTGATCGTAGACTTCCGCAGATTCCTCTTTCTCTTGGTCGACTTCTTGGTTAAGATATGGCTCTTATACGCTTTGTTTCTCTTCAACAGCCCGGTCCCGGTCTTTTTAAAACGTTTCGCAGCTGCTCTGCTAGTCTTCATTTTTGGCATTGTGTAGTTCCTCCTTTTATGAACGTTTCTCCGTCAGAAACAGGGTGAGACTTCTCCCCTCCTGCTTAATCGGGCGGTCAATGATCGCCACATCTTCCAGCTGTTTCGCAAAATCCTCCAGGATAAAGCGATTCGCCTGCATATGGGCCATCTCCCTTCCGCGAAAGCGCAGGGTGACCTTTACTTTGTTTCCCTTTGTAATGAATTTGCGGGCATTCGTTATCTTAGTATTCACGTCATTCTCGTCAATGTTCGGCGATAATCGAATCTCTTTGACCTCAACCGTCTTTTGTTTTCTCCTGGCCTCTTTCTCTTTTCTGGCCATCTCATAACGGTACTTCCCGTAGTCGATGATCTTGCACACCGGCGGCTTCGCCGCGGGAGCAATCTTCACAAGGTCAAGCTCAGCCTCTCTGGCCAGCTTCTGTGCCTCTTTCGCGGACATAATCCCCAGCTGTTCGCCATGCTCACCGATCAAGCGGACTTCCCGGTCTCTGATTTGTTCGTTAATCATTAAATCGCTAATCTTCGTACACCTCCACACATTGGAATCACGATCATACTCTGGATATCCCGCAGAGCAAATTACCGGCTCTGCTTACTAGCCCGTATCAATCATGAAAAAAGCGGATAACACAGTTATCCACCTTCATACCGCGGCAGCACCCTCCGCACAGGCATAAACGACACCTGACGAACTCACACTGTCTTCTATATGAACCACTGGTCACAACGTGCTGCCATTCTTCCCGAAAAGAAAGAATGTGCAGCGCAGGCCACGCAATTGTGCGAACACAATGCGGCGCGTGGCTCTCACGCGTGCCAGGGTGAGAGTGGACACTCTGCTTTCCTGTTAATCACAACTTTTTGTAGTTTAACACAGGATTTCTCCGGTGTCAATCTTTTTCGAACATAATTATCAGTCCGTATGATTTTTGAGTGATCGTTTTATCCGGTCCGGCCCTAGCTTTATGCTAACTGCCTCGGCTTCGCCGGGCTGGTTTGGATAACGCCGCCGGACACCGCATCCAGATCTTCTTCGGACAGTTTGCCTTCCCTGCCCTTTAGCGGTGCAGAAGCTCTTCCAACAGTTCTTCCTGATCCGGAATGTTCTTTTTCATGGCGTCCTTTATCTTGTTGAGTACCGCTATCGTCTGGCGATACTCACAGTACTTCTTTTCCCCCATCTCACAATGCTCACAGTCATAGCACTTCGGTTCGGGATACATCCGGCTGACCGCTGTCTTTTCATCCGCCAGGATGGCAGAGACCCTCGCGGCTGTTTCCTCCGGGAACAGCTTTCGGATCAGCATGTCGCACGCATCGGCTTCGGCTCCGTCCGCCCGCAGATGCATATAAGAGCTGCAGCATTTGTAAAAGAGCGCTTCCTTCATCTGCTTCCGTTCGAAATACTCTGATACTTTGTTCATCTCCATGACCGCTTCTCCATACCTGCCCCGCTGGTACAGAAGCATCGCCTTCATCAGGGTGGTGGACATGTTCCCGCCCGGTATCCTGTCAGTAAGCGGCCGCATAAAAATCCAGGAAAGCTTATTTTCAAGTAAAGCATTCTTTTTATAGTTCATATACAGGATGATCCGATCGGCTTCCGCCTCTGTGAGCGCGCGCAGATGCGCAAAAGATTCTTCCACATGTTTCAGCGTCGTATTTTCCCTGCACCGCGCCCAGTCGATTGGAAATACCTCGCTCATTCCCGGAACTATGATAAAATAAGAAGGGAAACCCAGATAAGAGGCGTCATGGATCAACGCCCGATATCCCTCCCCCCGTACCAGATCCAGCATATAGGTCAGCATCTCTGTGTTGCTTTTCCGGGGCAAAAACAATTCCGGTTCAAATGCATAGTCCGGCTGTTCCGACAGAAATTCCTTCGGGTAGCAGCCATTTCCAATCTTCATAAAGTTTGATATGTTATCTCTGTGACGTACAAGCGCATCCGAGCCAACCCGGTTGGTGTTCGAAAACCGTTCCAGATTTTTCCCCTGGAACGCCTCTGTTAGTGTCCGCTCCAGAGCGACAGAAAAGGACGGATGGGAGGCGAATTTCACGCCAAAATTCCCCGTGTTCCGGTTATAGATGATGATTGCCGCGACCGGAAGCCCGCGTCCCAAGGAGCAGTCTTTGATGTCTACCCGATAAGCCGGATCTTTCTCAATCTCACAGATGATCCGGTAGAGGGACGGAATCTGCGCGAGCATCTCCCTTGGCACGGACGGCGGGCAGATATGCTCCAGGGCAATCTTACTGTTGACATAGCGCTCAAAGATCTCCGCCAGTCCCTGTACCAGAGCTTCCTCCCGGGTGTTTCCGGCCGCCATCCCATTGCTTCCATATATATTTATTATCAGTGATATCGGCAGATATACGATCCGCTTTTCAGCGGGACAGGCAAACGGGATACAGGGAGTTTCCTCCACGCGCATCTCCCGGAAATTATTCCATACCGACAAATAATCTTCCAGGGCCTTCTTTTTTTCGTCATCATGCTCACATCCAAGCGTCCGGAAGAAATGCTCCGTAAAGGGATCCCTCTGCACGACAAGTTCATCCAGAGGAACCATCTTCTCATCCGGATATTCTTCAAAACCACCGTAATACCTGTCCTCGGGCGCAACGCTCCCTGCGTACAGCAGCGCGTTCTGAATCCTCTCCATCAGCTCTCCATAGCCGCTTGCCATCGCATACAACCGGTCCGTCCCTTTTCCATTGGTCCCCAATGCAGTCGGATAGATGGTCACACGGTTGGAATAGCAGCCCTCGTACTCATTCTCTGTCCACTTGCAGACGGTCGCAAGCCCCGCTTCATGCAAAATGGACTGGATCCGCCAGATGGTATCCTCCGGTCTTTGATCTTTATACTTATTGTAATCCACCACTGCCATCCCCTCATCCTCTCCTGTCAGACTTGCCGCGTTCATGCAGCAGATTCCGGATCCGATTTACCGTATTCTGCGGAAGATCCTATTTCAATCAGGCATCCGTCAGTTCTGTCTTAAAATCCTCCGGAAAAACCCCACTCACTTTCTGGTTCACCGTCTCCATAAATCCCGCCCGGGCCCCCGCCGGAAACATTTTCCAAATCCAACTCCGAGAGTTCACTTTCTGTGTTCTGTATTTTTTCCAGATCCGCTTCCGAAAGTTCCCCTCCTCTGACGCCGGATGCAGCCTCATATGCCTTCTTCATTTCATCCTGAAATTCCTCCAGTGTAAACCCATCCGCCACCGTCCTTGCCAGCTCATACGCCTCCTGTGGGACCGTGCACTTACGCATCTTTTCCGCAAGCGTCCTGTCATTTTTAAGCGTCTCAAATACCTTCTTAATACCTTCGTTCATAATCTTATTTCCTTTCGTTTTTGATTTTTTGAATTTTGTTTTAGGACAAGCTGATAACGTTTACAGATTCTCGCCTGAACTTCTCCCATGGCTTTATTCTAACATAGAAATTGTCCTGTGTGCAGACAATTGGTGCAGTCATTTCCGACCAGTTGTGCCATTCAATCACAACATTTCGCAGGAATCCCGCGCCCAGGCGGCGCAGCATTCCTTCAGCCTGTATTTGACGTCCCGGAAGATCCGGTATGCTTCATTTTCCATAAACGACTGTCTCCTGCAGTCATTGGCAATCTTCGCCGCGCAGAGATTCCAGTCAAACATCTCTCGTACTTTCTCCGTCACTTCTGCCGGGTAGAACAACTCCGCCATGCTAAGAGCCTCATCAACCGCGTCCGCAGGATCCCCCTCAGCCGCCGTCATGCACTTTGCCACCTGTTCCACCGCTTTGCAGAGATCCTCTTTTGCACTGTTCCGCATGCACAGCCGATTCGCACAGTTTATCGCATCCTGCCATTTTCCCAGATGCACCGCGAGGCAAAGCTCAATACAAATATATCTTAAAGAATCTTGCCTTTCGGAAAGCGTCTGGGGCTGGCACAGGGTATGGCTGAGCATGTTCTCCAGGACGAAATTTTCCTTGAATTTCAGATATCCATACAGGCTTTTCAGCTGCCGTTCGTCCGCATGATCCAGGGTGTACAGGATCTTCCCCGCCTTCGACAGCGAAGTCTTCTCCCGCAGGCGGAGCATACCGTATTCATGAAACATTTCACTGAATCCCGGAACCACGACCTGATAAGTCGGGAAACCCAGAAATCCGCAGTCGCGTACATAAACATGAAGTCCCCACTGCTCAAACAGATCCAGCGTATAGCGATACAGCTCCTCGATGGAAAACTCTGTCCGGTCAGGAAATTCCCGAAAACTCTCCCGGCTTTTTGCAAACAGATTGGTGTGGTACGCCCCTGAGGCGGTTTTCAGTACATTATGAATATTATCAAACAGATTCGTCTCTTCTGGTGTATAGGTAAGTACAGAAGCCTTTTCGGCTTCCTCGAATGTCCTTCCCTGCAGCATCTCCGTCAGCGTCCGCTCCAGCGCAATCTCAAAGACCGGATGTGCGCCAAACCGTATCATATAACGGTGGCTTCTCCGGCTGACCAGGATCGACGCCACCACCGGAAATCCCGTCCCAAAGGAACAGTCCTTTACGAGCAGTGAACAGCCTTCCCGGCTGCGGATGTCCTGAATCATCGAGTACGCCGAAAACTTCTGCAAATAGCTATCCGGAATATCCGGCAGCGACATCTGTTCTGTCAGGATGCGGATGTTGCTGTTGCGCTCCAGAATCTCGGAGAGTCCCTGAAGGAGTGCTTCCTCCCGGCTGTTCCCCGCGCAGGTACCGTTTGTCACGAATACATCCCGTAAAAGAGGTACCGGAAAATAGAAGTTCCCATCAGCTCCGGTTTCCTGCCCCCCGTTCCCTGTCAGTTCTGCAAACGGCAGCGCTGAAAAATCTTTCGAGGGATCCAGTGTATCCCCATACCGCAGACCGTTCAGCAGTTCCTTCGTCGTTATCACCGTTTTCGACGCCGTGCCCATCCTTTCGCAGACAGGCTCCAGCAGCGTCCCATACTGTTCCTGATACTCCTGTACCGTAAATTCCTTCTCAAAAGGAGAATAGAGAAACCCCAGATATTCTTTCAGTTCCTGATCCATATCCCCCACGTAGATATAGTCCGACTGGATCCGCTCCATCAGCTCCGCATAGCCGCTTGCCAGGGCAAACTCCCGCGTAATGCCCTTTCCGTTCTGCCCAATCCTCGTACCGGCAATCTCAATCCTTACAGAATAGCAGCCGGTCACTCCAGAATCCTTCCATCTCTCTACCGTAAAGATGCCTGCCTGATGCAGCAGATTCCGGATCCGGTTTACCGTATTCTGCGGAAGATCCTTTTTAAATCTGGCGTCTGTCAGATCCGTCCGCTTTTCCATATTCCTGCCGTCCTTTCCAAATTGCAGTCTCACAGCTTTTTGCCGAAAACCTGAACATTCGCACCGCCGTTCCACTCCCAGATCTGGTTCTCATCCGGATGGCTGCGATAGTAAGCCCGTTTTTCATCCAGAAGCTCCAGATATCTTTCGGCGTCCTCTCTTGAAAACAGTTCCGTCACGCCCTCCAGCTCCAGATAGGCTTCCAGCTTCAGCCGATCCGCCTCGATCATCTGATCCAGATACTCCATCCGCTCCTCATAGGGGATCAGGGCATTGCTTAAGGAAAACAGCTTACCGATCGGGTATGCGCCAATCTCTTTTAAACCGCTCATCGCAAACAGATGCGGCAGCTTGGCCAACGGCAGATCGTTCACATAATTGCTTATCGGATTGATCTGTCCGAGCATCTTATTCATTTTGCGAGAAAGATCCGCCAGGGGCTGCGCCCAGCTGCACTCCTTTCTGTAGAAGCCGCCGTGAAACGCTGACGGCAAGGCCGACATCGTTGTGATCGATGAGACCACGCCGCCACGCCTGCAGACCCGGATCATCTCCTGCAGCGCTTTGCGCGGATCCGCAGCGCTCGTCAGAAACGTATGGCTCGTCACCGCATCAAAGGTCTCATCCTCAAACGGAAGCGCCAGTGCGTCCCCCTGTACAAAGGTAATATCCAGCTGCTCCTCCCGGGCTTTATCCCGCGCAAATTCCACGAACGTACCGTCATACTCCAGTCCAGTCACACGGGCGGATGGCTCATGCTTCTTCAGAAGCCTGCTGAAATATCCCGTGCCGCTCGCAACATCCAGAACCGACGTGTTCTCTCCGACACCGGCATGTGCCAGAATCGTCGGACAAAGCTCCTCCGGTATCAGATATTTTCTGGTCAGCTCCATAAAAACAGGATTCTGAAAATACTTCGACCATGTCAGCATACAGATATCTCCTTCGCTTCTGTGTTATCCTTTGCATTCTGCTCGCTTCGCTGTTCCTGATTGCAATCTCCTTTTCATTCTTTGATCGTGATCCGTCACTGCGCTTCCGTTACGTCCGGAACGTTGCCTGTGAAGCCCTGCCTGCTTAAGTTTTTTCCATTATAACACAAGATTCCGCCGTCCGGGAAAAAATTGGTGCGTTCAAACGATACCAGTTATGACAGAAACCGGCAAGCTGCGCGAAAGAACGTATCGAAACCTATGTAGACTTTACCCGGGTAAAAGAGCTTCGTGCGCAAATCGAAAAGCGCAAAGCGCTGGAATATGTATTTATTGATGAAGTCACCTTAGTGGAGGACTTCATCGAAGGCGCTGCCCTGTTCCCCGACATCTATATCGACAGCGCCACTGTGAAAAATATTCAGTTTTCCCTGTAGTATTACCAGGACGGAGACCATTTCAACCCGTAATCTTTTGCATGATCGCACCAATCCGATAGACCTGCTGCATCTTTCCAATGTGAACCTGCCCAATTAATAAATATTCCGCAAGCAGTACAGAAAAGAGAAAGACATCTGCGTAAAACAGGTGTCTTTCGTTTCTCTCTTTTACGGCTGTAAAATCTCAATTTTACAGCGATGTATTTTATCCTTTCGGCAGTACCCGATTCCAACTAAAATGATCCTGCCGGTCGTTTTCGGCTGTTCCCCGATCTTTCCCTGAAATTTCATGGCATACTTCTTCTCTTTAATCTGCTTCAGGGCAGTCTCCGGAGAATCATCTACTTTCAGCTCAATGATGATACCATCATCTGATCTGTTATGGGGATAAAAGATATAATCTACATATCCGATTCCGGCCTGATCTTCGCGTTCTATATTATATTTGTTTCTGGCAGCAATGTAGGCAAGTTTCACACTGCCGGACAATTCGGCTTCATCATTATAAGCTTTTAGTGGAGATTCCGTTGTATGTACGATAGCCAACACGTTTCCAACCGTATCCTCATCTCCGTCACAGGTTGCCTGCAGGATACGGGCAGACTCCTTCTCCAGTTCCCGCATATAGCTGTATTCCGGCTCTTCCTGAATGATTCGGTCAAATTCTTCCCAAAGCTCCCTGTTCGGTATTCGCACACAGCTATCGTGATAATTCAGATAGCCGTATACGGTCATTGCTGACAGGATTTCATTCCGTCTTTTTAAAACAGGGGCTGTTGACGCATACTCTGAGATATTCGCTTTTACCGGTTCACCTGCCACAAGCAGCATCACCGCCTCCCGAACTCCGTCAATATCGTTTACAACGTAATCCTTCAGTTCCTCATACTCGCCTGCTTTTGGCCAGTAGTTTTTGATTTTATTCTGAGTCAGCGCAAATACAACCGAATTTGGATTGTAAATACTTTTTCCGTCATCTGTCTGATATCCATCATACCAGTTTGCAAGATCCTCACGTGAAAACGCAGGCGACTCATTTTTCTTCAGGTAACGTTGGTACAGTTCATCGACTTCTTCTTCTGTGAAACCGAAATATTCACTGTACATATCGCTGTTTGCCATATTAAATTCCGCAAAATGGTTCATTGTATCACTGGCAGAATACTTTTTGATCGGCAGGACACCGGTCAGATATGCCAGTTCGACATAAGCCATTCCCTTTGTCATTCCTCCCAGAAATGCTGTAAATCTTCCCCTGTCTTTTTCTGTGAAGTAATCTTTGTGAAAAACATAATCCCACTCATCAAATATCAGTATGAATTTTTCATTATGATTTGCGAGTGATACCATGCGCAAAGCTGCTCCGATCGAATCATCTTCGCTGATCTCTGCATTCGGA
>JAJPXU010000032.1:3204-21407 GCA_021205305.1 Lachnospiraceae bacterium | reverse complement strand
ATATTTAGTAGCATTTACAGTTGACACACCACCACTAACCTGTTCCAATTCTTCTGCCTGTAATTCTTCTGCCTGCAAATTATCCATTGTAAACTACCTCCTTAATAAAATTTGACTGAGAACACATTTATAGTAAACAACGTAAGTCGTTTCTCAATTTTATATTACATTAAAATATTAAAAAAACAATAGGTACGATCAAAAAAATTAAAACCTGAATTATTCACATTACTGTTCACACCCCGACCACGCACTTGCTGCGTGGCCAGGCTTATCCCGCACGAAGCGTGGGATAAGCCATCGCGAAGCAGCCGCTCACCTGCTGTAGGATCATTCTTCTTTATTCTTCCTCTACACGCTTCATATATACGGTTACTTCCCCTTCCACATCCGAAAGCTCCACGACTTCCGTGTACTCCGGATCCGCATAGAACGTCCCGTCATAATTATCTTCATTATAAAAGATTATGATTGTGCCGTCTTCTGTAGAAAGGCTCCGCGTCACGGATTGTTCATCCTCCGTTCCGGCGTCTGTCACTACCGTGATGCTATCGAGATTCTCGCCATATATAAGCTCGCTGACCTCTTCCGCCACTGTATACTCCTCCGGTTCCAGATCCAGTACGCACTCGCAAAACAGGATTTTTTCGGTTCCGCATACCATATAGGAATTCAGCTCCAGTACTTCCAGGGTCTCCTCATCAATCACGTACTCCGTCATGATGGAATCCACTTCACTTTTATCAAATCCAAGTCCTTCAATATATCCCCAATCAAAGTCCGTTTCTGTCATGGCAGTCTCCAGATAGATCAATCCTTCTTCGGCCGTCCGGGATGTGATCAGTTCATATTCGTTGTATACAAAAAGATACCGGATTTCATATGTTTCCAGGAAATATTCATATGAATCGTCGACAAAAAGATAGCGCCATCCCTCGCCGGTCTCTTTGTCGATCCCATAGACGTCTCCGGCCTCATCAATCAGAAGGGTGTCGTCGTCCTCATAAACATAGATTGTATCATCCTGATAGGTCGTCTGAACCGACTCTGTCCCATCCACAGCAATGTAAGTGATCGTGCAACTCATCGGTCCATTCCGGTCTACGATCGCATCATAAGTATTCGCTTCCGCCAGCTCTGTGAGAAAATCGGAAGCTTCCGCCCCGTCCTCCGTAGAGACCTCCGTGCTGCTCTCTTCCGCAGCCGCGGGCAGACCCGCCAGCATTAGTCCCGTGCACATCGCGCACAAAAACAGATGTGTCCTTCTCTTCATAATCAGTTTCTCCTTTCAAAATAATATTTCGTATTTCCCGGTTATGCAGATGCCAAAGCACGCAGGTTCTGCCCGCCTGCCTGTTATGAATTAATTTAAAAACCCCACAAAAATACAATTCACATGGACTTCAATCTGTCCGTTACTGTATTCGCCCAAGTTAACACTGATATCTACTGCCGCTACCCAGCGCATCTTTGAAGCACTATACTTCTGCAGTGAGCAGGCTTTGGTATTATCATCAACCATTTGCTTTAGCTTCGCTCCATAGGTAGGATATGCATTTAATTGACTCCACAGGTTATTCATTAAATCGCCCTGGTTCAGGCTATAGTAAGCTATGTCGTGGGCCATATCCACGCCGCCACTTACGGAGGCCATTTCATTATCCTTCACCGGTATCCCGCCTGTGGCAGAATCGAACGCTTTTTCACTTGTATTGTCTGACTTCATATAAATCACCTTTCTTTCTTATTTTTCTTATTTTTCTTATTTTTCTTATCTTTCCTTTCTCCTGAACTTCCCTTACGGCTTTATTCTAACATAGAACTCTTCCTGTGCGCAAACAATTGGTGCGCTCATTTCCGGCCAGTTGTGCCATTTACTTTTACCTGTAACGCCATTGACCTGAATCCGATCGTCCGGAAGACAGCAGTCGGTTCTGTCGCAAATGGCAGGGATTGAACGCACCAATTGTTGCACCTGTCTGTAAATTGTATGGTATAATAAAAAAGCTCGTATGGCGAATACGGACATATAATGCGAACATCAAAAAACAGGAAAGGGGAATTATTATGGACAACCAAGATACCGTATTAAACGAGAAGCAGATGCGGGGGGCAAGGCGCAGGAACCTGCCAGGGAGAAAATGGCTAATGCACAGGAACTCAACGACAACATGATGGAGAAGGTCGATGGAGGAGTCACTATTCCTGGCAGAACCAAAGACGAACAGATTGCATGGATGAAAAAATACTACGAAAAACCACTCGCATGATCCTGCACCGCAATAGACATCACGTATTTCCTGTTCAATGCCGCTTCATACGTACCTCGCAGCAAGTGCGAGGTACTGTTCTGAATTGTCACGTATTATGCTTCAACCTTATGCTCTGAATACTTTTTACAGCTTTGACAATACCAATACTTGTAACCGCCACGTGTTTTTGCCTTCATAATAAGAGGATATCCGCAATCGCTGCAGGCTCCATTACTATTTGTGATGTATCTCCCGTCAGTAGATACACCTCCTGCTACGTTTTCCAGTTTCTCGTCGGTGATCTCCATTTTCTCATCCGGAGCCAGCGGTTCCATCCTGTTTTCATTTCCGTTCATATTCCTGTTCTCCTTCCGGATGCCAATCTATTACAGATTCACATACCCCACAATAACATCATTTCTTATTCTTCGACCCTCTTCAGATACACCGTTAAATCTGTCGTGTAATCCATATCGTCCCAGGACAGCTCCTGTGTGCACGCAGGATCCGTGTAGAGCGTAGACTCAAATTCATCCAGATAGTAAATATCGATTTCAACACCCTTTGACGCGGTCTTTGTATAGACGGTTTCATCCTCTGTTCCTGCGTCCGCGATCACAGTAAGAGTATAGGTATCCCCGCCAAATATACTCTCATAGAGCTCCTCGTCTACCGTGTACGCTTCCGGGTCTCTGTCCAGAATTGCCACACCATACAAAATCTTTTCTTCTCTGAAAGCTATATAGGTGTTCATTTCAAGGATTTCCTTTGTTTCCTCGTCAATGACATACTCATTGTATTGTAAAATCTCTTCCTCATCCTCTAATTTATAAGTATCCTTGTAGTCTTCCATCTGACTGCTGTTGGTTTGCCAGGGGGTGCATGTTTCCAGATAGATCCGTCCGTCGCTTACCTCTTCGGACAGAATCTGCTCGTCTTCATTTTTCATTGTATCATACTTTTTGCGGGCTGGCACAACAATTGGTGCGTTCAACCCCTACCATTTGCGCCAGGCAAAATCATACAAGCCGTCCGGTCTGAGCCTTTATATCACAATATCCGTCACGAGAAACGCCCCTCGCTCTCGCTCGGCGGCAGATCACAGATCATCACTATCTTGTCTCCATAATCGTCTCAGCCTTCACATACCTCTGATTTCTGCTTTGCGGTTTATCCGGGATGGTCATCCGGACAAATCCCTGCTCCATCGCGGGATGCAGATAATTCCGGCGGAAGGTCTCTCTGGATTTTAACCCTAGCCTGTCCATCAGTGTTTTCCCTGTATACGGAACGTTGTATTCCATAACCTCCAGTAGTTTCCTGACATATTCAGACGACTGCGCGCCTTCCTGGTCAATCTGCGCCGCGACATCATCCAGAATCCCGTCAATCTGTGACAGCATAAATTCTATAAATACGTTCGATTTTCCCTCCACATGGCACCTTGCTATCGCTTCGTAATATTTCTCCTGAAATCGCTCAACCTGACTTTCCAGAGGAATATATGCAAAAAAAGATTTCCACTTCGAGAGAATCGCAGTTTGCCATAACCGTGCCATTCTGCCATTGCCGTCTGCAAATGGATGAATAAATACGAATTCATAGTGAAACACACAGCTGAGAATCAGCGGGTGAATACGGTTCCGCGATTTCTCCATCCAACCAAAAAGATCTTCCGTAAGCTGCGGAACCATTCTGGCCGGCGGAGCCATAAAGATGCATTGGTCGCCGTGGAATACCCCCTCTTCACCCCGACGGAAAATGCCGGATTCCTCAACAACATATTTTGTCATAATCCCATGGAAACGCTTCAGATCTTCGATACTCCATGGATTTATTTCATCAAGAAGCTCATATGCCGCGTAAGCATTTTTTACTTCCTGGATCTCCTTCTGCTCGCCCAGCACAGTTTTTCCATTTATGACATCCCTCACCTGCCCAAACGTGAGAGAATTTGCCTCAATCTTCAGAGATGAATGAATCGAGCGGATTCGGTTATTCTTCCTCAGGTGCGGCTTAGAATCCAGGCTGCCGAATGCGGTAATTCTTCCGCTTTTTTCTGAAATAGAAGCCACATAAGAGAGTATTTCATTTGTTATAGTAAAAGGCGGCTCATAATTCTCCATTCTTCCTCCATATCTGCGTACGTAAAATCTCGCAGTGTAACAGGTTCACGACTTGCGTATTATCTTGCGTATTATCTTGCGTATTATCTTGCTGTTTCGTCAGCCTCCTCTTCCAATGCTTCAATCAGAAAACTTACCGGGCGAAATCCATCGTTACAGGAGATCAGCGCTGATTTTTTGTCCTTCATCCACCCGCTGTATATATCTTCTCCGCCACAGGCAAGAGTCATAACAAACGGTGAGATGCTTTCCCATGCACTATCACAAAAGCCCTCCGGTTTTTTCCAGCCGTTCGCAATAAAAACCTGTCCCTCTTTTATATTACAGGCATCCGGAATCGGATTCTCATATTGCTCTATCAGATCTTTATAACAGGCAACACGGATGGCTGTTATCCTGCATTTTTTCATATCGCTCCCACCTTCTTAATGCTGTTTCGTCAACTCCCACCTCTACATATATTTCCATTCACTCTTCATACTCTATCTGAAAAATCATTTTCTTCCATCCTCTTTATATTCCAAATATTGCCGCCGTATCCATATCATCCATAATTCTGCTGCTTGGTTTATTTTCATTTGCCAGCATTGCTTCGACTTTATTTGCCAGCGTGACGTCAATAAACCGTCCCACATCAATCCCCCGCAGTTCAAAGAACAGAAGCGGCTGTTCATCCAGACGTACGCCTACACCATAAAGAGCAGCTGCGACATGTTTGCACATCAGCGCCCAGTCCGGGCAGCTGCAATTGAAACTGATTTCACGGGGTGTCGGGAAGAGGCCATCCTCTCCCTGGAACAGTTCCTGCATCTCAACCGGAAAATCGCCATTCAATAACTTTTCAATATTCTCCAGCCGACGTCCGCACCGATCGATTATGTTCTGACATTTTTCCTCGGAAAGCGGACTGATGCGTATTTCCACTTTGTAAGGAACCTTCCGGGTTCCCTGCACCCTCGCAAGGATCTTGCCCTTTTGTATTTTCAAATCCAGCACAGAGCCATTGCGGACGTATCTCTTTCCCCGATCAAGCCGGCTTTCGTAGTCTGCGTATTGCTCCAGATTTGCACACCAGGCTTTGCCCCACCAGCTTGTCGCAATATTGCGCCCCTTCACTGCCACTGGCTCCAGAACATTTCCTTTTTTCGCTTCTTTTTTCTTCGTCGCCTCTGCGTTTTTCCTGAGCTGCTTCGCATCCGGCTGACTGTAGTTTCCAGTCTCCCAGTATCTGCTCATTTCTATATTACCCCCGCCATTTGCAATTGCTTCGTATCTTCACAGTTTCCGCGATTCAGAACTGTTCCTTACCTTCACAGTTTCCGAAATTCACAACGATTCCCTGTCTTCACTACTTTCCTGTATCCAGCCGCAGCATTTTCATCAGTTCCTCGTTGCTAAGCTCTGTAATCCACTTTTCTGTGCCGGATCCAATCACATTCTCCGCCAGTTCCGTCTTGGACTGAATCATGGCGTCGATTTTCTCCTCCACTGTTCCTTTGCATACAAGCTTATGTACGATGACGTTCTTCTTCTGTCCGATACGGAAAGCGCGGTCTGTGGCCTGGTTCTCGACAGCCGGATTCCACCAGCGGTCGAAATGTATCACATGGTTCGCTTTGGTCAGATTTAGTCCTGTGCCGCCTGCCTTGACAGAAATAACGAGGAAAGGAACGTATTTCTCCCCCTGGAATGCTTCCACGATTTTCCCACGCTGTTTCACCGGCGTGCCTCCATGCAGCACATAGCCTTTGGTGCCGAATACGTCTTCCAGAAACTCTGCAAGAACCTCTGTAATTTCCTTAAACTGTGTAAATACAATCATGCGCTCACGTTTTTCATAAATCGTGTTACAGATCTCGCGCAGCATTGCAAGCTTCCCACTGTCTTTTTCCGCGTACGCCGTCTGCCCAAGATACTGATCCGGATGATTACAGATCTGCTTTAATTTTGTAATCGTAGCAAGGACAATACCCCTGCGCTCAACCCCTTCCGATTCTTCGACCTTTTTCTGCATATCCGCAACAACCTTGCGGTAAAGCACAACCTGTTTCTTCGACAGGGATACGTAATCAATGCTTTCTACCTTCTCCGGAAGGTCGGCGATAATCTTCTTATCTGTCTTTACACGACGCAGCATGAAAGGCGACACCATAGCTTTCAGCTTCTGATATCCCTCCGGATTGGTATCAAGTTTTTTGCAATAATCGCGAAATTCCGTGGAAGAACCCAGCAGACCTTTGTTCAGGAAGTCAAACAGGGACCACAAATTTGTCAGATCGTTTTCAATCGGCGTACCAGTCATGGCAATCCGCATCCGCGCCGGAATTTGCTTTACTGCCCGTGTCTGTTTTGTCGTCGGATTTTTGATGGCCTGCGCCTCGTCCAGAATCAGACAGTCCCAGGACATCTTCCGCAAGGATTCCATCCGCGCGGCCATACCATAGGTTGTAATCGTCAGGAATACCTGCCCTTGCCTCAGCTGTTCCTCAAGCAGCGGCGCAGTTTTGCCATGCAAAAGCAGCAGCTCCATCTCCGGCACGAATTTTTCAGCTTCCTTCTGCCAGTTATCCAGCAAAGAGGCCGGAACAATTAGCAATACTTTTGCATTCCTGTCTTTTTTGCGCAGCTTCTCCAGATAAGCGAGCACCTGAATGGTCTTGCCGAGTCCCATGTCATCTGCCAGACAGGCGCCGAATCCCAGCTCGTCCATATAATTCAGCCAGGTATATCCATTCCTTTGATATGGGCGAAGTGTGGCATGGAGCGTCTTCGGCAGCGTAGCCTTACGCATTCGCTCCGGCTTGCGCAGGTTCATAAAGAGCTCCGCCAGCCATTCCCCATTTGTCACGCGTGGTCCTACGTCCGCATCCGCGGCTGTTCCCTTCTCTCCCAGTTCCATCTGCATAGCCTGCCGCAGCGTAATCTCCTCCGGCAGCTCTTCCATTCGCTCCAGCAGCTCCCGCAGCCTGGCATGATTCACCTCAACCCATTTCCCTTTCAGAAAAGCAAGGCCCTCCGTCTGTTCCAGCAGTGCGCGGATATCCTCTGCTGTCAGCGGCACTCCATCCACGACAAGCTGAGGCTGCACAGAGACAAGCGAATCAAATCCCAGCATAGACGGCTTTTTCTCCCCAAGCTTTACAGACATGGAACATTCGCAGGATTTCTTTTTCCACCAATTCGGAATCCTGCACAAAATCCCCGTCTTTTCAATCGCCTCCACGTCCTTTAAAAACGTATAACCCTCCTGCACAGTCAGGCGAAGCGGATGAAACATCTCCCCGCTCTCCACGAAGCCTGCAATCAGAGCGGATACCTCCGCCGCACGGTTCAGACAGGAGAGAAGCTCCAGAAGCTTCTCCCGCTTTCCCTTATATTCCGTTAAAGCGTATTTCAGCGGCATATGGCGAATTCTTCCATTGTCCTCTTTGGTCGCATAAGTGGCAAGAAACGCAAACGGATACTCCTCATCCTTTTGCTCCACCAGGTGAAAAAAGATCCGCTCCGGAACATGCAGCCCCTGCGTTTTCTCCGCCAGATACATTGCGACTGTTCCCTCATATGAGTGAATCTCCCCGGCAAAAACATCCCTGAGCTTTCCAAAAACCGTCTGAATCCATTTTTCTGTCACATATTCCGCGCCAATCGCAAAGGGTACGGAAAACAGAAGGCCATTCATTTCCTCAGCCAGCAGCTTAGGCTCTGCTTTTTCACGCGCAAGCTCAAGCTCTGGAAGACGCGTCAGGCATTTCAGAAATGCATTCGAGACCTGATACAGAAAACCGCCCGTCGCAGTCAGCGTGCCGCGCTGCTCAAATCCCATCTGGTACAGCGCTAGATAACGGTTCTCCTCAAATCCTCTGCGCCGAGAGGACGACACGTTCTCTGTCCCGTCCTGGATATCCGGGTAGAAATCGTTTTCCGTAAATATAAAATTCAGATTTTTCTCTGTCTCGGCCACTTCGTAATTCTCCTTCATTTATCGTTTCCATTCACTCTTCATAATCTATCTTAAAATAATCAAGATATCGTTTAAAGCGGTCCTGCGCTGTCAGGCAGGTATCTCTGAGAAACCCTTTCTCCGTCTGCCATGTAGACAATCCGCGGTAATAAAACATCTTCCGATCATCCTCAATAATGAAAGGAACAATGTTATTCCGCAGGCATTCTTTGAACATAATTAACCGTCCAACACGGCCATTTCCGTCCTGAAAAGGATGAATACTTTCAAACCTGTAATGAAAATCCAGTATTTCTTCAAAGCTTCGGGCTGCAGATGAATTGTAATCGTTCAGCAGCCTTTTCATTTTCGCAGGAACTTCTTCCGGAGCAGCCGTCTCCTTTCCTCCCACCTCATTAGGCAGTTTCTTGTAATTACCGACAGCAAACCAGTCCTTACGACTGTCACTGGTTCCGGTTTTAAGAATCAAATGCAGCTGCCTGATCAGCTTCTCAGATACCTGTACATGAGCCTGATCGATAATCAGATCTATACAGCGAAAATGGTTTGTCGTTTCCAGAATATCGTCCACATTCATTCCATCCGAATCCGTGCAAATCGTATTTGTTTCGTAAATATATCGTGTCTGATCGTGCGTGAGCCTGCTTCCTTCCATGTGATTGGAATTATAGGTCAGTTCAATCTGAATCTTATGATAAATACCGCCCTTCGCCCTGTTTTGCTTTTCATCTTTTAAAAACGCAAGCAACGTTTTCGGTTCTTCCTTATATGCATTCTTTCGTGCTGGTTTTACAGCCATCTCGGCTTCCGGAAAATTCTTCATATGATATTCCCTCCGAAAAGTATACTTAGATCACCGAACGATTAGCAGACATTCCTGGAATACGATCTGACACTGCACAAAAACCGCGCCGCAAATTCCGGATTCGACCAATAATACAGGTGCGGATAGCCCGCTGCGCTGTGATCCGTAGCATGCACGCAATTCCATGTGCGCTTTCCATTTGGTTTTTCTGCCACATAAGCGCCGCCGGGATCTGTGCTGTCGAAATAGTGAAATTCATGGGCACGGATCGTCTCATCCGGAAGAAGGAAACCCGACGTCTGCTGCGCGATTTTCCCCTTCTTTCTATCTGGAGCCGTTCGTTGCCGTTCGTCTTTCCCCTCAGAGCCGTTGAGGCAAAGGCTAATATAACCGAACCGCCCCAGTTTTTTCGTTCGATACGATTTTCCCTGAATGCACCCGCACATCGGCCACGCCGTACCTTCCATATCCTCCATCGTCTCATGCAGGTACATGAATCCGCCGCATTCCGCTAAATACGGCAACCCATCC
Organism: Lachnospiraceae bacterium; assembly: GCA_021205305.1. GTDB lineage: Bacteria > Bacillota > Clostridia > Lachnospirales > Lachnospiraceae > Choladousia. The sequence goes on along the minus strand of JAJPXU010000032.1, from coordinate 11,732 downwards.
GCAATCGCCGCGCGGATGGACTGCAGCATGGATCTGTTTTCTGAGAGTTGTCTGGCATAAAGCTCCGGATAACCGCCCCCCAGAATAAGCCCGCTGATCTGTTCCGGAAGTGCTATGTCTTTTAAAGGAGAAAATGGAACAAGCGTGGCTCCGAGCAATTCCAAAAGCTCCAGATTATCCTGATAATAAAAGCAAAACGCTTCATCCTGCGCCACCGCAATACGTGGCGCCGAGTATTCCGATCGGGCATCATGTTTTTTCTGGAAAACAATTCCATCCATATGGGAAGTTTCCTCATCGCTTTCTGCGATAATCCCGGATGATTTCTGGTTTTCCGCATACACACGTACACACTCTGGCAACGCAAGCTCTTCATCCGCAAAGTCTGACGCTTCCCGCGCAAGCGCAATGATCCCGTCCAGATCCAGACACTGCTCCAGCTCCTCTCCCAGTCTCGCCAGACGGACTTTCAGATCCGCAATCTCTCCGGGCGTCACCAGACCGAGATGCCGGCTCTCCACCGCGGCGTCATCCAGGCGCGGCACGTAGCCATACACCCGCACACCGGTCTGTTTCTCGATTTCATCCTTTAATAAAAGACAGGTCATTTTCGTTGTCTGGTTGAGGATCACGCCCCGGATTACCTCGCGGCCGTATTGCTTTTGATAATTCAGATACCCCTGAATCAACGGAATCACCGACAGGCTCATGCCGCGCGCATTCACAATCAGAATCACCGGCGTATCCGTCACCGCTGCCAGGTCATAGGAGGATGCCTTTTCGGAAATCCCGCCAAGCCCATCATAGAATCCCATGACGCCCTCCAGAACCGAAATTCCCGCATTTTTTGCCGTTTTCGCGAACAAGTAACGCGTAAGCGGCGGATCTGTGAAAAAAGTATCCAGATTTCTCGAAGGCGTACCGATCACCCGTGAATGAAACATCGGGTCAATATAATCCGGTCCGCACTTAAAAGAGGCCGGATTCAGCCCGCGCCTACAGAACGCCTCCAGAATTCCGCAGGTGATCATCGTTTTTCCGCTGCCGCTGGAAGGTGCGGCAAGCATAATTCTTGGCAGATGCTGCATGGCTTACCTCCACATTGTTTCCATCTACACTCGATCATTGCCTGGTTAAAAACACGCGCTGCTTTCCTCTTCCCCGCCAAAGGAAACGATATAAATCGGGTTGAGCGACGACATCATGTGGTATCGTCCCAGTCTGCGGGATTTAGCCACAGAAACCTGGACAATATCTGCATCTTTGATTCCAAGGTCATTGACCAGGTTTGTCACCTCCGCAATGCTCTCCAGCGCAACCGTATTGATCACAACTCGAACGGACGGATTCTTTTCCAGCAGAGACGCTACGATCTCCCGCATATTTCCGGAGCTTCCCCCGATAAAGGCATGGGTTGGCGCTGGAAGCTCCTCCATAGCCTCCGGGGCAGTTCCACTGATTGAGATGAGATTGGACAGATGGAAGCGGGCAGTATTCTGCTTAATCAACTCCACCGCTCTTTGCTCACGCTCAACCGCGTAAACCCTTCCTTCTGTGCAAAGCCGCGCACACTCTACGGATACCGATCCAGTGCCTGCACCCACATCATACACCACCGAATCTTCCCGCAGGCGAAGCTTTGCCACCGAAAGCGCCCGGATTTCCTCTTTTGTCATAGGCACCTTTTCCCAGCGTTCAAAGGCATCGTCCGGAATTCCCGGCGTGATCACCCGCCCGGCATGCGGATTCTCCAGCAGCATAATATGCGGCCCCGCCGCTTCACAGACAATGAAATCTTCCGGGCGCCCGGCCTGTATTTTTTCATCCGGATAAGAAAGATTCGAACCAACCGTCACCCGCACTTCTGAAGCGATTCCGTCAAGCACCAGGTCCTGGCAGATCTGTCCCACTTCCTTCGCACCGCTGACGAGGAGAATGATCTTCGGGTATTTTCTGACGTAATTTACGAGCGGAATTTTTTTCCCATGCGCGCTCAGAAGCTTCGCGTCCTGCCAGGAAGTCGGAATCTTTGACGCGAAATACACCACCGAAGAAATTCCGCAGTAATAGTGTACCTGCTCCGCCGGAAAGGTTTCCGCGACCTGGCGCGCTCCACTGTAAAATCCAACGTCCCCCGACATCAGGATCGCCACTCGTTCAACTTGCGGATGCGCTTCCAGCCAGGACGCGATCTTCCTGGCATTGTATTCTGGAATCAAAAGCGGTGTTTTTGGTCCTTTCTCCGTCCCGGCTACTCCCTCTGGCTGCTTTGACGAGGCACTGATTTCTTCCGATTCGCAAAGCAGCAGCCTCGCACATTCCAGAATTCGCGCTGCCCCAAAGATCACTTCGGCCTCGCGGATTGCGCGGGCCGCCTCGCGTGTCAGAGTATCCGGAGTCCCCATGCCGATGCCAATACAGCTAATGCAACAAGCATCTTCCTGTTCGGATCGTTCCCATTTCGGGGATTCTTTCCCAGATTCATCTGGAAGCATTCTCCCTTGTCCAGCCACGGATTTCCCTGCACCCAACTCCAGCTTATCTGCTTTCATTTTTCCTGTAGTCGTATCCTGACATTCTGTCTCCTGTTTATCTGCGACAGATTCTAATTTTCTCGAAATTTCTTTCGCCGGAGTATACTCTCCGGAAAGCAGCGCATCCAACCGCTCTTTCACTGCTTCCCAGCCGCTTCCCGTCTCTTTTGGTCTGCGAATAATGACCGGCGTGACCCGGCACTGCCGTGCCGCCTCGATTTTCTCCGGGAAGCCGCCGGTTGCCCCGGTCTCTTTTGTAACCAGAAATGCCGAACCTGCCTGGCGGAGCATCGCCGCATTCATATCCGCAGAAAACGGTCCCTGCATGGCGCAGATCTGCTTTCCTTCCAGGCCGAGTGCACGGCAGGAAGAAACCACCTCCGCAGATGGGAGAACCCGCGCGAAGATACGGCTTTTGTCTGAAATCGCTTCTGTGAATACGTGCAGTTCCTTGCTGCCTGTAGTCAGAAAAATCCCGCCCTGCTGCGTTTCCAGATAATCTGCCGCTTCCCTGGCGGAGTCTACATAAACGGCTCCTGCGATCTCTCCTGCATTTTCACACGCAGATCGGGTACTTGCTGCTTCTCCAACCGCTTCTTTGTTCAGGCACTCATCCTGTTTTTGTGTGCGAAGATACCTCATATACTGCACTTTTTCTCTCTGGCAGGCCTCCTGAATGTTTTTTGAAACCTCTACCGCATACGGATGCGTCGCATCCACAACCAGCGCATACTGTCCGTCCCGCATAAATTCCCGCATCTGTTCCATATCCAGTCTGCCCTGATGAATGTGACGCTCCGGCTGCGGGCGAAGCACTTCTTCTCCGTATTCCGTTGCCACACTGACGGTATGCGCTACATGTTTTTCGCAGAGATAATCCGATACCTGACGTCCCTCAGCCGTGCCTCCAAAAATCAGTATATGAAAAGAATAATCTCCCTGATTTCTTATATCCGGCATCTTCGAACCCCCATTTCACTTTCTGCAAACAGTCACTGTTTCCCGACAAAATCTTGTCTGCCCGTAGGCAATATAAACGATCCCCATCCTACGCCAGCGCGCCCCATACTGCCGCGATCAATATCGTCGGCAGCATATTTGCAACTTTCAGTTTGTTTTCCCAGATCAGATTCACCCCAACGCAAAAAATCAGCATGGAACCCGTCAGCGAAATCGCATTCAGCGTTTCCTCAGTCATAATCGGAGCAAGCACACTGGCCAGGAGCGTGATCGACCCCTGAAAAATACCAACCGGTATCGCGGAAAAAATACAGCCCTTTCCCAGAGACGCTACCATAATCATGATAATCAGAAAATCCAGAATCGCTTTCATCATCAAAGTAGTCGGATCCCCCGTCATACCATCCTGAATGGAACCGACGATCGCCATAGCTCCGATGCAGACGGTAAAGGAGGCGGTCACAAACGCGTTAACAAACGAATTATCCCCGCCATTACCGCTTTTTTGCTTCAACCATTCCCCAAAGCGCTCAATCGCCTGCTCGATATTCAGCGCCTCCCCGATCAGAGAGCCGAGCGCAAAGCTTACAATGATCATAAGAGAGCCCTGCGAGCCCAGCTCTCCATCCGCAATCGTCAGCATTTTTTCAAGTGCGCCGCCGATCCCGATAAACATCGTGCAAAGTCCGGTGGCCTTCATCAGCGTCTCCTGCAGGCGGTCACTCATCAGTTTTTTACCGGCCAGGCCGATCAGGCCGCCCGCCACGATCGCCGCCACATTTATCAGTGTTCCTGTCCCTATCATTGTATCTTCTTTCCTGCCCTGGATAAATTGAATTCCTGATTTACGCCCAAGCGTCATTCTCACACAGACATCCAGAGCCTCACTTGAGTTCCCAATCAGTTCTCTCAGGCCACATCGCCGTCCGCATACTCTACAAGAATACCGGTGCGCGTCATTCCGTCGTCCTCATCCACATAATACGTGATCGTAACCTCATCTCCCACGTCGAAAATCACCGCGTTCTGATCGTCCGCGGCGGAAACCGCATAGTAGTACCCCGTCCCGAAATAACTCTCGTCAAGAGAAAAATAGAAAATCGTATTTCCATCCACTACAACGGAACGAATCTCCTTAATTGTTCCCGTTACGGTGTCCGTCTCCGCTTCTACTACTTCAATCGGATCTGAGACCTTCACACCATTTTCGATCAGCAGCTCCTCATAATTTGCCTGGCACTCGGCCACGGAGCTGCCGGTCGTCGTGATCTGATAATCCTTCACATTGACCATTGCATACATTTTGACCAGATCCGCCGAATCCTTCAGAGACATAAAATACGTCGGCTCGTCTGAGATATTCAGCAGAATCGGGAACGTCGCCGTGTAGCCCAGATGCTGCACCGCGCCCTCCGCGGAAGACATCGCGGAATACTCCGTTGCGCCGGAAATGCTGTAATACCGCGCCTCCTTTGTGCGCTGGTTCACAAGAATGAAGCCGACATTCGACTCATCATTTCCCGCCGAAGTTACACCCGTATAAAGGTAGACATCGTCATTCATCGCGATATAATTATACCCGTCAGAGGTTGTCGTGACGCCCTTCTGCCCCAGCCAGGAATTGATCCAGCCATTGACCAGCGTTCCGTGATAATTGTACTGCTCCACCAGCAGATCCGCGGAATACACCCGATCCACCCAGGTCGGAACCTCCTCATAGTACGTACTCTCTCCGGTGATCGCATTTACCAGAACCGCTCCCTGCGTATCCTGGCCGCCAAACAGACCGATCGTATGAATGGTGCGCGAGCACACCCACCAGGGCGTTCCATCCTCGTCGATTTCAAAATTCACATCACCGAACATCATCGTCGGATAGCGGAAGCGCAGCAGTCGGTAAAGATTCCTTCCAAAATGCTCGCCTGTCGAATATTTCATTCCTTCATCCAGCTTTACCAGGCTCGCTTCCTGCGTCACCATGTTTACAATAATGTAGCCTGGCAGACCTTCTTCACGGTTGTTAAACCATTTGATGAGATTGCCGTAAAGCAGCGGCGCCACACGCACCGGATTGTCCTGATAATTGATCTGCGAATACTCCGCATCAGAGACTTCAAACTGCGACACCAGGCTGCTGTCCGTGCTGCTCAGGGAACCCAGTGCGCGGCTGCCCAACTGCACACTTGAATCCTTATCCAGCATCGGAATCCGGTCATAAGAAATCTCCGCAACCTCCTCCGTAAAGTCTCCCGTCTGCACATCCAGAAGGTTGTAATAAGAACTCGCGTGAAATATCTCCGACGAATAAAGCAAAGCCACCGCAGCGGCCACAAACAGCACCAGCGCCAGAAGGGACGGCACCTTACACCGCGCCCAAAATACACCCGGCTCCAGGGAAATCTCCCGGCGTGTCACACGCAGACCGGACGTAGCCAGCGTAACGAAAATAAAAATCACCAGCAATATAAAAAGAAATAACCAGAAATCCAGTGCTTTCACATTGATCGGAGGCAGCATAACATAATAATAAATACCTCCGAGAACCACCGTCACCAACAGGCGTAAAATAAGATTGGCCAGGCCATTTGACTGTGTTCTTCCATTCATAATTTTTCTCTCCCTCCCGCCGATCATACGGCGATACTGCTTCTCAAATCCGATACCCTCGCGGCGTCACCATCCGCCCATTAATCTCCTTTGTCTGTGAGTTTCCGATAAATACCGTTGTAAACATATTCACCGGCGCTGTTCGCAGTTCTTCCAACGTATACAGCCTGGCTGATTCCCCTTCGCGGCCGATGTTTTCCACCGTACCGCAAAGCCGCTCCGGCGGCAGCACACGCAGCAGAATCTCGCAGGCCCGCGCCAGATAATCCGGACGTCCCTTGCTTGCCGGATTATAGATGCAGATACAGAAATCCGCCTCCGCTGCCAGCTCCAGCCGTTTCTCAATCTTCTCCCATGGCGTCAGCCTGTCACTTAAGCTGATCACTGCAAAATCATGCGTCAGCGGAGCGCCAAGCACCGCGCCGCCGCTCAACGCAGCGGTCACACCGGGAATCACTTCCACCTCTATCTCCGGCCAGGCCGCCCCAATCTCCAGCATCAGCCCGCTCATGCCATAGACACCGGCATCGCCGCTGCACACCATGACAACCTTCTTCCCCTTCGCCGCTTCCTCAAATGCCATCTCACAGCGCCGCGCCTCCTGCGTCATCGGCGTCGTCAGAAATTCCTTATCCGGATATGTCTCACGCAGAAGATTGACATACACCGTATATCCGATAATCGTATCGCAGTCAGCCAGAACATCCGCCGCCCGCTGACACATCAGGCCGGTCTCTCCCGGACCCATTCCCGCAACATATAATTTATTTTTCATGTCTCCTCCTTAAAACTGGGAAGCCGGTTCCCCTTATGACATATTTTGGGGAGCCAATCCCCCCTTATGTCATATTTCAGAACCGCACCTTCCACTTCCGCTCTGCCAGCGCCACGGTCACCCCATTCTCCGCCTGCTTTTTCAAAATCAGCCGACCGCCCTCGCCCGCCATGCACAGTGCCGCGCGCTCACAGACATTATCCACTCCAGTCACCTGGCTGACAAATGCCGAATGCGAAAACTCCCCTTTGACCTCTGCCAATGTTTCCGCCGAATATGTTTCAAAATGCAGATTTCTCTTCCCGCAGAACTCCAGCAATCCCGGTTCTTCCTTTTTCAGATCGATAGACGCGACGCCTGCACAGTCCTCCACAGAAAGGCCCCAGCTGGCAAGCGCCTGGTTTACCGGAAATGCAATTTCCGCCTCCGTCTTCCTTTTCCGGCAGCCGATTCCGATGATATAGGATTTCGGATAGAGATCCAGGATCACGGGCGGTAAAACAGGCACGCGTAGAGTTAATTCCGTCCCTGCCTGGTTCCAACCGACATCCGCGGCATTCTCCACAGCGTAAAAGGATAGCTCACACGAAGGCACCCCGACACAAATCAAGGCGCCGATCTCAGGAATCGTATGGTTCGGCCTCGGAGCATCATCCATTTGAGAAAGCTTTTGATTTACTTTTTGATCGTCTTTTTTCAGCAAAAGCAGCTCCGGCGGCACACAACCTTCTATCTCCCCTTCACAATAAACCCCGACCCTTTCCCCGCGCAGAATCGCCGCGGAAACTTCTTTTGCAGCATGCATATCCCGGATGCGCAGGTGATTGTCAGACGCGAACACATCCACTGCAAATTTCCCATTCACATCCGTCGCGGTCGTAATCACGGGCGTCGCTCCCAAAATCACCGCCGCGCGCTCCGCCAGCCGGTTTGCCCCGCCGATGTGCCCGGACAGCAGGGAAATCACAAATTGTCCCGCCTCATCAATCACAATCACCGCCGGATCTGTGGTCTTACTCTTTAAAAATGGTGCAATCGTGCGCACCGCAATCCCGCAGGCGCCCACGAAAACAATCCCATCCGCGCCACCTGCAAACAGGCAGCCGCACCAGTCTTTCAGGCCACGGTCGTAGCGAATAATCTCATATTCCTTTCCAAATGCCCCAGCGAGTCTGTCAGCCACCTGACCGCCCCGGGCGGTAAAACTTGCGATTCCGAGCTGCTTCATCTTACTTTCCTTTTGGTTTCCATATACGCCTTCATGAACTTATTTCCGTAATATATCATAAGGGGAACCGGCTTGCCGGTGGATTCCTTATGACGCAGGCTGCGCCATTGCCGCAGGCAATTTTGCATGGAATATCTCGCACGAAGTGCGGATGCCCACATCCACAATCAAAGATTGTGGACATACCACGCCCCACAATCGAAGATTGGGGAATATCCCATGCGAAGCGTGGGATGCCACCCGGCGAGGGGCATAACCCGGCGAGGGCGCGGCTCACCAGTTCGTCCGCTTTATTATAAAGCCTGACACCCACATTCACAAGTAAAATTTTCGCAGGAACAATCGATTGCTGCTAGCATTCGATCATGTAAAAAATCATTTTAAAATGATTTTTTATCAAGAAAAAGTCATTTCAAAATGACTT
>JAJPXU010000032.1:0-3194 GCA_021205305.1 Lachnospiraceae bacterium | reverse complement strand
TACTTTTTCTTGATTTTATCATTGAATCCAGATATAATGTCACTGTCAGCATTTTTTACCGTTCAGAACAACATCGAAATGAAAAGAATCGTTCAGAGAGGAGTCCCTGTGAAAAGAATTATTACAGATGAATTATTGAAATGGAAAGAACTCCCAAAAGACCGTCTTCCGCTCCTGCTCTACGGCGCACGCCAGGTTGGGAAGACCTATACACTTCTGCATTTTGGCCGGGATTACTATAAAAACACCGTCTACATCAATTTTGAGCGAATGCCTGTTATCGCGGAATTTTTCTCCGGAGACTTACATCCGGATCGTATCGTACGCTTTCTTGAGGAATATTTTTCTGAAAAAATCATTCCGGAACAGACGCTGATTATCTTTGACGAGATTCAGGCCTGTGAACGCGCACTGACTTCGCTGAAATACTTTGCAGAGGAAGCGCCGGAGTACCATGTAGCTGCCGCCGGCAGTCTGCTCGGTGTCGCCATCAACCGGGAGAACTACTCCTTTCCCGTTGGAAAAGTCATCATGAAAACCATGTACCCGCTTCGCTTTGACGAATTCCTGAATGCCACCGGAAACGGGCATCTGGTTATGCTGATACGCGAGCATTACAACTCCATGAGCGAAATGCCCGCTCAGACACACAGTGAAATCCTGCTCTGGCTTCGCCGTTACCTGTTTATCGGCGGAATGCCTGCCGTTGTCCAGAAATATCTGGAAGAAGCTTCTCTGATCAATCTGCCGGAGCTCCAGGGCATGATTTTAAACGCGTATACCGCCGATATGGCTAAATACTCCACTCCTGGAGAATGCACCAAAATTCAGGGGGCATTCCGCTCCCTTCCCTCTCAGCTTGCAAAAGACAACAAAAAATTCCAGTATAAGCTGATTCGCAAGGGTGCCACAGCAGGACTGTTCGGAGAATCCATCTCCTGGCTGGTCATGTCCGGGATCGTCCTAGAATGCGATCGAGTTACCAGAGGCGAAGTGCCATTGGCTGTGACACAGGATCTGTCCTCCTTTAAGCTCTATATGTCAGATGTCGGACTACTCTCGGCTGCCTCCGGCATCATGCCGGAAAATATCATCCGCCAGGATCTTTCCGATCTTTTCAAAGGAGCACTCGCGGAAAACTATGTAGCGCAGACACTTTGCTGTAATGGACATAAGCTCTATTACTGGACTTCCGACTCTCCAGCAGCAGAAGTAGACTTTCTGCTGCAAAAAGAGGGAGCTGTTATTCCGGTTGAAGTAAAATACGACACAAATATTCACGCAAAAAGCCTTAAACATTATATGAACATGTACCATCCTGAAAAAATAATCCGATTCTCCGCGCGTAATTTTGGCGCGGATGACCAGGGAATGCAGTCCATACCACTGTATGCGGCTTTTTGTGTGTAAAGCCAAATGAATGCTTTCTACTCCGCCGTCCCTTTCCGGAACTCGGTCGTAAACGCCGGATGATACAACTCTGAACGCTGATACCCCGCCTGCGCGACCGTATCCCCAACAATAATCAGCGCTGTTTTTGTAACATGATTCTCTTTTGCGCACTGCGCCAGCGTGGACACGGTACAGATATAGCTGCGCTCATCCGGCCAGGTTGCCTTGTATACAATCGCCGCCGGGGTGTCCTCCCGGTAGCCGCCTGCCAGCAGGCGCTCGCTCAATTGCTCCAGCATTCCGGTACTCAGGAAAATCACCATTGTCGCGCCGTGGGACGCCAGGGAAGCGATCTCTTCCTTCTCCGGCACCGGAGTCCGTCCCGCCATCCGCGTGATAATCACCGTCTGGGAAATCCCCGGCAGCGTATATTCCATATTCAGAGCCGATGCCGCTCCGCAGAACGAGCTCACGCCCGGACAATAGTCATAAGCAATCCCCGCCTCATCCAGCAGATCCATCTGTTCGCGGATCGCGCCATACACGCAGGGGTCGCCCGTATGCAGCCGAACGGTCGTCAGCCCCTTCTCCTCTGCGTCCCGCATGACGGCAAAGACCTCCTCCAGAGTCATCTTCGCACTGTCATAAACCGTACATTCCTCTTTTTTATAATCCAACAGTTCCGGGTTCACCAGAGAGCCGGCATAGATAATCACATCTGCCTCAGCGAGCAGGCGGCTGCCCCGCACGGTAATCAGATCCGCCGCGCCGCTGCCGGCGCCTACAAAATGTACCATCCTTGTCTTCCTTTCTTTTATATCCTTTTCTCATCGCCTGTGCAAATAGTCTTTTCGCGCCTTTTACTACAGGTATATATCGGAATTTCCCAACACAGCTTCCGACAAGCTTATTTATGCGTTCTTATGTTCCTTCGCAATGATCAGCGAATAATACCCCGCATCATCCGGTATCTCCTCCACACTGCGGTACACCTTTTCTCCCGGCATCCCACAGTTTTCTACCATCAGAACCTCACGGCCGCTCTTTTGCAGCTTCTCTTTTACCTGCCCCATCTTTTTCCCGGACTTCATCAGCACATAGGTGCCCGGCTGATCCAGCTCCTGCTCCAGGCGGTGCACAGCGGGCATCACATGGATAGACTCATTCCATTCCGCCAGCGGCACATTGACACGCGCCGCCGCCGCGCAAAAAGACGGAATCCCGCTGACCATCTCCGTGCGATATCCGCGCGCGGAAATTCTTTTCTCTATATATAAATAGGTAGAATACACCGTCGGATCCCCCAGGGTAAGGAAGATCACGTTCTCTCCTTTTTTCAGATAGGCCTCTATCTCATCCGCCGCCTTATCATGACAGCGATCGCGCAGCGCACGGTCATGCGTCATCGGCATATCCAGGGACAGCAATTGTTTTTCGGATAGCTCCGGCACCGCCTGTACCGCAATCGAATACGCCACCGTCTCGCGCGCACTCTCGCCCGGCAGGGCAATCACCTCATTCTCCCGGATCAGGCGCGCGGCCTTGATCGTCATAAGCTCCGGATCGCCGGGTCCGACGCCCACACCATATAAAATACCAGTCATATGAATCCCTCTCGTCAAAAAATATAATAGTAAAATACTGTTCTAAATCACTTCTTTCGCTTTATCTTACCACATATTTGTAGCATCAACAACCAAAAATGACATTTTCAACCGGAGTTTCCTCTTGACCCTCTCTTCCATCCCTGTTACAATCAAAATATAGACAACCCTATATTAAAAAGGAGAATCTTACAATAC
>JAJPXU010000120.1 GCA_021205305.1 Lachnospiraceae bacterium | reverse complement strand
CCTGGCATCATCATATCACAAGCGGGATTTTTAGGAAAGACAAAAGTGAAAAAACTGTGATTCCCGTGGAAAATGCATTTACTTTCCCGATTTTCAATGTTATATTAAGGTTATTACTGTCTCAGAAGTTCTCTGTAGACAGCGTACGATATCCAAACATTCTAAATAGACTCTATCAGCTATCGAATCGTTTTTCAGGAACATTGCAGCGATTTGTTATTGTTCATACCTGTATAGGTGAAAATAACATAGTTCTGGTCAGGGCGTGACCTGCAACAGCGATTCAGAAAGGAAGGCATTATAATATGAAGAAAAAAATACTCTACCCTTTGCTTGGACTGTCCGCAGTGCTGCTTCTTTCCGCATGCGGCAGCAGTGAGACCGGTTCCGGTTCTTCCGGAAGCACCTCTTCCGGATCGGATTCCACTGTGACAGAAACAGAAGCCACTACCGAAGCGCAGACAGAAGCTTCTCTTTCCTCCGTCGTACCGTCAGACTATCTGCTGGAAAACGCCGCAGATTATATCACCACAGAAGGGCTGGAAGGTCTGGAAGTCACCCAATATACATATGAGATTACGGATGAGATGGTGCAGGAACATATTGATTCGCTTCTCGCCCAAATGAGTGAGGAGACAGATGTTGACCGCGCGGCAGAGATGGGCGATCTGGTCTATGTCGAGCTTTCCTGTTCCGTAGAAGGATCCAGCAGTTCGTATACAGAAAACACCTACTTTACCCTCGGCGAAGCGGATTACGGCGAAGATTTTGACACCGCTCTCGTCGGAGCGGCAGCGGGTGAGACTGTGACATTTGACATCACTTATGAAGAAGATGCCGCAGACGAAACCCTGATTGAAGAGGACTGGGCCGGAGAGACCGTCCATTTCGAAGTCGAAATCTCCTCTGTCTGTGAGGTCACCACACCGGAATACAATGACGACTGGGCTGCGGAGAATACCGAATACGCTACAACAGAAGAATTTGAAACGGCTCTCCGCAAATCTCTGGAAGAAGATTACGAAGAGCAAAGCTATGCGGATGTCCTGGATGAACTGCTCACCCTGGCCGTGGCGAGCTGCGAAATATCTGAGATCCCGGACGAGTTATACGATGCCTGCCGTGAGGAGACGCTCAATGATTACGCGTCCTTCATAGATTCCACAGACGAGGAAGAAATTTTGGCTGTGTTTGATATGACGGAAGACGATCTGGACGCCGAAGTGCAGACGCTTGCACAGCGCCGCCTGCTGATCAGTTACATCTGCGAAGAAAATGAGATCGAGCTCTCCGGCACTGACTATGTCGCTTACCTGGAAGAATATGCATCCGATTACGGCTATGACACCACCGAAGAATTCGAAGAAGAATGGGGCCGCTCCTACCTTGTGTGGAGTATGTATGAAACAGAGGCAGCCAAAATACTCTATAATTCCGCAAACATCACCACAGAGGCTTATGAACAAATCATCCTGACAGACGAAGAAGCGGATGAATTAGAGGCAGAAACCACCGCGGCAGCAGGCGAAGAGACCGAAAATCCGGAAGCGGAAACGGACGAAGCAGTCATAGAAACGGAGACCTGAAATGCACCCCGAAATGGGGCTTGAAAAGCAATGGAAAAATGGAAATTTTTTTCCTTAATTTGCTTGACACCCTTACATATTGTGCTATAATGGTCATTGCTAAAGGATTGACAGGATAAGATTTCACTAGCTGTTATAGATTATGAAATGTACCGCCTTGTAATCTATAACAGTTAGTGAAATTTTTTTCCAGTTAAAAGCAATATTTTGAGGAGGTACCGAGATGAATAAGGGTACAGTGAAATGGTTCAACGCAGAGAAGGGTTACGGCTTTATTACAGGAGAAAACGGATCCGATGTATTCGTACATTTTTCTGCAATCCAGGGCGAAGGCTTCAAGACCCTCGAAGAAGGACAGGCAGTTTCTTATGATTTGACAGAAGGCGCTCGCGGAATGCAGGCTGCTAACGTGGTAAAGCTTTAAGAATATTGGTTGCCAAAAAGCGCTGTCGCGATGACAGCGCTTTTTTCTTTTTTATGCGTAAGACCGCAAAAGGTATTTTCCAGCTGTCTCCTGCCCGGTCGCAGGGGCGCGCTTATAGTTCCTTCGCCAGCTTCTCTCCCAGCGCAGTCAATGCCTGCTCCGCTTCATCGTCCGGCGCATCCGCGCAGATCACGCCCTCGCCATTGACTACAACCGCTCCGGCTTTCTCCATGCGCTCAACCCAGCTGCGCATCCACTCGCCGTCTCCCCATCCATAAGAACCAAACAGCCCGATGGTCTTGCCGCTCACATTCTTTTCCAGCTCCGCCACAAACGGCTCTACGATGGTCTCTTCGAGTTCCTCGTCCCCCATGGCCGGGCAGCCCAGTGCAAATGCTTTCTCATCCGCCAGCTCCGCCGGAGTGATATCCTCCATAGAAATCGCCTTCGCATCCCCGGCGCCCTTTACTACAAAATCCGCCATGGACTCCGTATTGCCTGATCCGCTCCAGAAAACTACCTTTAACTCTGCCATTTTTAATTTCCTCCTGCTTTTGATGTATTAGCTCCGAACAGTTTATTTCCCATATAGTTCGCTACCTGTTCTGACAGCTATTTGTATAACATTCATAACAGCAGACGTCCGCGGCCGAAAACACTACGTTTTCACCTCGCCCCCGCAGCAAGTGCGTGGTGCGGGTCTGACCAATAATCCACAGCCTGCTGTTATAAATCGTTACCATTTATTATATAGAGACACCTGCCATCCGAAAGTTTTTCCAGATGTCGGAGATCCTCATTCCCTGGCTGCACAAGGCCAGAGCCTTTTTCCGCGCCGCCTCATACAGTTCAAAAATTCGGCTCGCGTAAGCCACATCGTCATACACCTTCCAGTATCCCGACAGCTTAAAGTTCTGTCCTTTATTTTCTATAAACCCTTTCACATCTCCCAGCGGATACCCGAAAAAGACGCCCATTTCATGCGGAAACCCGCCCTTTTCTTCCTTATAACACCGGAAGCGCCGCGCAAGAGGAGGCAAAACCGCATCAACCGTAAGCGCGCCTTCCCCATAACCACATTCCCGCAGATATTCTCTCTTGCCATCATCTGAAAGCACGCGTTCCAATCCTTTCGCCTCATACAGAAGCCAATAATCCTTTTCCGCAGAGGTATACAGCAGATACCCGCAGAGATCCGTTCCTTTTAACAGATGCTTCAGCCGGCTCTGGTTTCCTTTCTCCACAATCAGCAGATTGGACGGTTTGATTCCGGCAATCACCGGGGCGCACTGCTGTCCAAGCACATAGCCCATCGCCTCAGTTCCCATAAATGATTTCCTCCTTCCATCCTGTCTTCTGCATTCTGCCATTCACTTATACGCCAGCCTTTCCTGTGGCATCCGCATACACGTTTGCTCTCCTTCAGCCTTTGACATGCTCGCTGAGCAGATCCTCCAACGCCGTCGCGCTGCTCGAATGACAGCGGAGCACTGGTATCTTATTCCTTTTTGCTTCCTGCATGGTGCTGCGCACCATCTTATGCGACACTGTATTCGTAAATAAAATAAACATATCCGGAGTCCCCAGCTTTTTCCGGATCGCGCCGCTTTCCTTCGCAAAAACCTTCGCCTTGCACCCGTAATCCCTGCAAATTCCCTCATACTGACAAACCATGCCTTCATTGCCGCCGATAATTACAACACTCATACGCACTCTGTCGAGTAGACAGTCTCGACACTCCTTTCTTTATATTCCATGTGAAAGGCTT
>JAJPXU010000089.1 GCA_021205305.1 Lachnospiraceae bacterium | reverse complement strand
AGGTTCCCTAGGGAATTGTTTCTGGATGATTATTATAAAGTCATAGCGTTTGGAAGCGGTCCGTGTAAAAAATGCAAGAATTGTAACCCGGATCACTGTAACTTTCCAGAAGAAACTGTTCCGGCAATGGAGGCATGCGGGATAGACGTATTCGCAACGGTTCGAGCAAATGGATTAGAGATTCATACGCTTCGGGAAAAGGGTATGCTTCAAAATCATTTTGGATTGCTGCTGGTAAAATAACTTCCAGTTTATCGAGCTGAAAATTGAATATGTGATAACAGTTAGGAAACCCAGGCACTCAGCAACGAGCGCTTGGGTTTCCTGCTATTATGAGTGTGGCATCTGATAAAAGTCAGGTGCCTTTTTTGTTGGGTAAATGCCGATGCGCATAGCAGAAAGGAGATCTTGCAGATATGAATGTATTTGAAGCTGTCCGGGATTCCGTCACGGCACGACAGGCCGCAGAAAACTACGGTATTAAAGTCAACCGTAACGGTATGGCGGTCTGCCCGTTCCACAACGACAGAAACCCCAGCATGAAACTGGACAAGAGATACCACTGCTTCGGCTGTCAGGCCGACGGCGACGCAATCAGCTTCGTGTCCAGGTGTTTTGAAATGAAACCCATCGACGCCGCCAAAAAGTTAGCGGAGGACTTCGGTATCTCTTACGACGAACGGACGCACGACCCGCCTCGGCCAAAGCCGAAACCGAAGATTTCTGCACAGTTGGAATTTAAGAAAACAGAGAGCTACTGCTACCGTGTCCTCTGTGACTATCTCCGGCTGCTTGAAAAATGGCAGACGGACTATGCACCGAGAGCGCCGGATGAGGAATGGCACCCGCTTTTTGTGGAAGCACTTCAAAGAAAAAATTATGTGGAGTACCTGCTGGACGATGTGTTCCTGAACGGGAGCATTGAGGATAAGGCAGCGTTTATCAAGCTCCACGGAAAGGATGTGACCAGACTTGAAAAACGAATTCGAGAGTTTATCACAGGCCGAACAGGAGGCCGTGATTCAGACAATGAAAGAGATGGAGGAACTGAGAGCCTCACCGCCCCGCTTCGACCCCAACGTCGATCTGCACACAGTCACGATGACCGAGCTTTATGACACGGTGTTCCCACCGAGGACGCCGCTTATAGACGGGCTGCTTTACAGCGGCACCTATCTCTTTGCCGGTTCCCCGAAAATCGGAAAATCCTTTTTTATGATGCAGCTTGCCTACCATGTGGCGATGGGCATTCCGTTATGGAACTATCCTGTCCGGCAAGGAACAGTCCTCTATCTCGCCCTGGAGGACGATTACGCCAGACTGCAAGGGAGGCTTGTCCAGATGTTTGGAGTGGAGTCCACGCCGAACCTGATCCTGACCACACAGTCCAGGACACTGACCGGCGGTCTCACTGAGCAGATGGAACGCTTCATGCAGAGAAACACCAACACCCGGCTTATCATCGTAGACACGCTTCAAAAGGTCAGGGAAATCGGGAATGAGGCGTACAGCTACGCAGCCGATTATCAGAATATCACAGAACTGAAATCCTTCACGGACAGGCATAACCTCTGTGTGCTGATCGTTCACCACACCAGAAAGATGGAAGCGAGCGACAGCTTCGATATGATCTCCGGCACCAATGGCCTGCTGGGTGCTGCGGACGGCGCGATTATCCTGCAAAAGAAAAAGCGAGTGGAGAACACCGCCAAGATGATGATTGTCGGCAGAGACCAGGAAGATCAGGAACTGAGCCTTGAGTTTGACCGGGAGCATTGCTTCTGGAAACTGTCCAAGGCCGAGAAAGAGCTTCTGAAACGAACGCCTGACCCGATTGTCATTACTATCGTCGAATTTATGAAAGATCGACAGGAATGGACAGGGAGTGCCACTGATCTTCTGGAGCTTCTGCCGGACTTACAGATTAAGCCGCAATCCCTGACCAGAAAGTTGAATGTCAACGTGTCGGCACTCTATAACGACTTCGGTATCGGCTACACTCTAAACAGCCGGAGCCGGGAGAAACGTACCTTCACGCTGAAAAAACTGAACACAGACGAGGAAGCCGCTGCTTCCGGTGACGATATTCCCGTGACGACATCTGGTATATAAAAATACCGTCACAGTCGTCACACCGTCACACATCAACCATGCCGAGCCTGCAAGGACAGACCGGCTATTTTTATTTTACGGAGGTTTTGCTTATGGATAATACCAACACCACAACTCAGGAAGTCCCCTATATCAAGCGCACCATTGACGGGCGCACTTACACGGTCAAGATACACTTCAACACTGAGACCAAAGAGACCGCCAAGGACAAAGTGAAGCGGCTGCTGACCAGAGAGCTGCAAAGCCAGCGCCACGCCGGATAAAGCAAATTACAGGCTCCTGTCTCCTGCCGGATGGGAGCCTGTACATAAGTTCTTTTTTCTACTATGTTCTTATCACGAATTAAGGTAGTCACATTTCTGGCAGTGAGCCATCTCCTCATCCGGATTTTGCCGATAGAAAATACCAGACCACTGACAGATACTCTGCAAAATCGGAACAACGGTTTTTCCAGTTTCGCTCAGAGAATACTCTACCCTTGGGGGAATTTCGTCATAAGATTTGCGCTCTACAATCCCATTTGTAATCAGGCTTTTTAGCGTAGAAGCAAGGACAGCATCGGTAATATTTCCCATTTCGCTGCGGATTTCACTATAACGCAGTGTCCCCATCTCAGCCAAAACGCAGATGATGCGGGAATTCCATTTTCCACCGAAGACGCTGAGTCCATACTCCAGCGGACAGCGAATATCCTCTTTCAGTTTTTTCTGATACATGGCAACCCCTCCTTCCGCTCAATTATACAACAGAATCAAGATTATTCATAGTTACTTTCAAATTTGTCAGCAGACCTTTTCAGACATCAGAAGGATTGGCGCACTTTTATGGCAAAGCGCTGCACAGGTTCCACATCCAATACACTTTTCTGTATTTACTTCGCTTTTCCAACCTGCCTTTATCTGGATTGCATGAGCAGGGCAGATAGCGATACAAGCACCACAGCCAACACATTTTTCCTGCCTGATATATGCTTTTCTTGCTTCCATAACGCCCTCCCCAAAAAACGGATGCGCAGACTGCTACGCATCCGTTTCTCCATGATTTTTTTGCGATGACTACCCAGCGATTACAGAACTTTTTTGTTGTCGGCTCCGGGAGTGGTTACAATGACCTTTTCCGGGGTAACCAGCAGCGCGCCCTTGGCGGTAGCGGCTCCGTTAAACATCTTCTCTACCATTGCTTTGAATGCAGAGACAATGTCGCCCTCTGTCATATACTCAGCAGTTCCTTTGATCTGATATCCCTCCAGCGACTGAGCATCGTATACGGAGATTGCAATTTTTCCGCCGTTGGCATTCAGATTGTTAAGCGTGGTTTCCAGGAACACGTCGCCAATCGCCAGTTTGCCGTCCTCCGTTACCATCTTAAATGCAACCGGAACCACATTTGGCTCTCCGTTGGCACAAGTAGCCAGATCCCACATGCTTGCATCGAGCAACTTTTTTACGTTTTCGTTTAACATACGAATAACCTCCTGAAATCATTTTGAAATTGTGTTGTTGCTTGAACTGTGCTTAGTATATCGAAGTCGCTGTCGGATAACAAGATATTAGCAAATTTATGAGTCACTATTAAATTTCATAGTTATTGCCATTTCAGAATCTTCCTGTATATCTCCAGAAAAGTTTTTTTGAGAAGGTACTAGGGCGTATCTGAAAAGTCAGTAAAATTCGTTATCTTAACAAAATAGCAATC
>JAJPXU010000161.1 GCA_021205305.1 Lachnospiraceae bacterium | reverse complement strand
TTGTACGAACCTGGAAAGTGTTAGTATCGGAAGCGGAGTAACAACAATAGGGGAAAGCGCATTTAATGGCTGCAGCAGCCTGACCGCGGTAACGATTCCAGATAACGTAGAAACAATAGGAAATAGAGCATTTGCTGGTTGTAAGAATCTGGCAAGTGTGAGTATCGGAAGCGGAGTGGAAACAATAGGGGAGGAAGCATTTTCATACTGTAGCAGCCTGACAAGTGTGAGCATCGGAAGTGGAGTGACAACGATTTCCAGCGGTTGTTTTAATTATTGCACTTCTCTTGTGGACGTCTATTACTCTGGCAGCGAGACTGACTGGGGAAACATTAGTATTGAAGGCTATAATACTTATTTAACCAGTGCCTTTATCCATTACAACAGCATATCGGCGCATACCTATGTACACACCACCAGCTTTAACTGGAGTTCGGATTATTTAAGCTGTACGGTGACAGTCGGATGCACCAGCTACGATTTTACAAAGACATTGGATTGTTCCGTGAGTTCTACGGACGCGGCGAAGGAAGTTCTCTACACAGCGAAAGCGACGATCGGTACTGTGACATATTCGGATACGCAAACGGTTTCGAAAACTCCGATAACGACACCGACAGTCACTACTTCAGAAGTGACGGCAAACAGCATTACGGTTACCGCACTTGACGATCAGAGCACATATGGAGTAGCCGTATATAGCATAGATGGCACTACGTGGCAGGAATCCAATGTCTTTGATAACCTGTCAGCAGGGACGTCCTATACGGTTTATGTAAAATATTCAGGGACCTCAACTTATGCGGAGTCCGAGGCTGGCTCCAAATCTGTAACGACGAACAGCATAATTAAATGGGTTGACGCGGATGGCACCACGGTTCTGGAGACAGACGACAGTGTGGCATACGGAACCATGCCGAGTTACGACGGGGAGAAGCCGACAAAGGCAACCGACGGCACCTATATCTACACTTTCAGCGGCTGGTCGCCGGAGGTGAGCGCGGTAACCACTAACACCACCTACACCGCTGTATACAGCAAGACATATGTCGCTCCGGCGGCGGG
This sequence comes from Lachnospiraceae bacterium, assembly GCA_021205305.1. GTDB lineage: Bacteria > Bacillota > Clostridia > Lachnospirales > Lachnospiraceae > Choladousia. The sequence continues at coordinate 2,784 of JAJPXU010000161.1, read as the reverse complement.
CGCGGGTTACAGCATCGACTATTCTGCGGAGACCGCCACAGCGGAGAGCGGCTATGAAATCAGCATAGACGGCAGCACATGGAGCAGCGATACACTTGCTATCACCCCGGACGGCACGCTGTACGTCCGCAGAGCAGCGGATACAGAGGCAAGCGCAAGCGCGGCGACGGAGAACACGCTTGTCTCCCGTCCGGGCGCGCCGGGCGTCACGGCAGTGGATGAGGTGTGGTATGACGAGAACGACGGACAGATTACCGGCGTGACGACCGCTATGGAATACAGCGCGGGCGGCAGCACATGGACGGCCTGCACCGATACGACGGTTGATAACCTCGCGGCGGGCACCTACTATGTGCGTTATAAGGCGACGGACAGCGCGTTCGCAGGCACAGCGGCAAGCGTGACGATTGAAAGCGGCACGAAGCGCACCTACGACCTGACTGTCACCGCTCCGACCTTTGCCGCTGTGACCTACGGCTACACGCAGCCCGACGTGGCGAGCATCACGATTATAAGCAGTGGCAACAGCGACGCGACCATTTCCGGCGTTACGGTTAATTCTGATAATTTCACCATTGCGGGCAGCGGCAGCACCGTGACCGCGGGCGGCTCTATCGACACATGGACAATTCAGCCCGCTGCGAACTTAAACGCAGGGATATACAGCGATACGATTACCGTGACATATAACGGCGGCGCGACGGCCACGGCAGACGTGTCCTTTACCGTGAACAAGGCAGAGCAGTCTATTTCTTACAGCGAGGACAGCCTCTCCAGGCATATCAATGACGATGCGTTTATCAATAAACTGACGGAGGCAATTGTAGGTGGTGGGATTACCTATGCTTCTGGTAACAAAAATGTTGCAATCGTGGATGAAAATACCGGCAAAGTGACGATCGCTGGCGCAGGCACTGTGACGATTACAGCCACAGCGGCGGGGACAGACAATTATGAAAAGGCCACAGCTGCCTACACTCTTACGGTGACCGGTCACAGCTATGAAGCAGTTGTGACCGCGGCGACCTGTATGGAGAATGGCTACACCACCCACACCTGTACACTCTGCAAGGACAGTTATACTGACAGCAAGACCGATGCGACAGGCCACAGCTACGCATCAGTCGTAACCGAGCCGACCTGCGTGGAAAAGGGCTATACCACTTACACCTGCACAATATGCGGCGACAGCTATACAGCGGATGAAACCGAAGCGACCGGCCACACATCAGGCGAAGCTGTGAAGAAAAATGAAGTAGCGGCGACCTGCATGACGGACGGTTCTTATGATAGCGTGGTATACTGCACCGTATGCGGTACGGAAATCAGCCGTGAGACGATTACGGTCTCCGCGACAGGCCACAGCTATGAAGCGGTTATAACCGAACCAACCTACACGGAACAGGGATACACCGTTTACACCTGTACGAACTGCGGCTACAGCTACACGGCAGATTACACTGCCATCAGGGTCATTGACGGAACGGATGAAAAGCTTAGCACAAACACAACGGTACAGGAGTTGACTGCCGTGCCAGAAGAGTTAAAGAGCCTGTATTCCAGTGTGGATGCACTGGTTTCGGATTTGATTAAGCGTGTTATTGCGGTAGGTACGGGATGTACAGAGGATAACGCCCTCGTGTATGATGTAGTGCTGCAATACAGCACCGACGATGGAGCTACATGGATTACCGCCACAGTAGACAACTTCCCCGCAGAGGGCATTACCGTTACCCTGCCTTACCCTGATGGTACGGACAGCAGCTATGAATTTACCGTGCTGCATATGTTTACGGTGGATTCTGACCGGTTGGACATCACCGCTGGGGATACGGAAAGCCCCACAGTCGCCAAGACCGACGACGGCTTAGTTTTCACTCTCAAGGGACTGTCCCCTGTAGCAATTTCGTGGAAAGAAGCGGAGGAGGAAACAGAAGAGACGGAAACCAAAACTGAAACCGAAACTGAGACTGAAATAGAGACTGAAACTGAGACAGAGACTGAAGCTGAAACAGAAAAGGAACCCGCACCCGCGCCATCCCCATCCGGAACGTGGAAGCACGGCTTGGAACTGGATCCGGACGGTGTTTTCCGCTATTACATCAACAACGTATTTGCAGAAAATTATATCGGGGTTGTACCATATGACGGCGGCCTGTTCTTCATCAAAAACGGCCTGATTGATTTTGATGCAAATGAACTCTGCCTGTATGAAGATGTGTGGTATTATGTGTCCCTGGGGCAGGTGCAGCTGCAATATACCGGCCTTGCCATCCATGACGGTGCATGGTTCTACGTCACAAACGGCATCCTGGATACCACGCTAAATGGCCTGATCCCGTATGACGGAGAGCAGTTCCTTGTAGCGGCAGGACGGTTGGTAATCGAATACAGCGGCCTGTGGCTGAATTCCGTTATTATTGACGGGGACAGCCAGTGGTATTTCATCGGGGCGGGCATGGTACAAAACGTATCCTGCGTGGCACTATACGATGGCGCCTGGTTTGTAGTCAGGAATGGCATCCTTGATTCTGATTACAATGGAACAATTGAATATGACGGAACCGTGTTTACCGTTGTGAACGGGCAGCTCTACAGCTGACCATCACGCCGGGCTGTTCATTCCAGGAAAATATCAAGAATTTGATTTGCAACGCAAAATGAGTTGCAAGCCCCAATTATTAACGGTTTTAAACCATACGGAAACAGGAGGCTTTTTGGTCTCCTGCTTTCTTTTATAATTTTTTTCCGAAATATGCTTTTCATGGGGGAAAGAGCCAATAT
>JAJPXU010000096.1 GCA_021205305.1 Lachnospiraceae bacterium | reverse complement strand
TTAGTGGTATATTTTAAATTTTTTATAAATATGATAAAAATTTTTGAATTTTCGAACATTTATTGTTGATTTGTAACTATATTCTTATAAAGCACAATGCCGAAGCAAAGCTGCCAGAATTCCTTTCGCGCCCCTGTGCATCATAAAAAACAGAGGACAGTTCCCTGATACGGTCTGTCCCCTGTTCTTCATAGTGCGTTTACATTTGTTTGATCCGCTCCAGTGCGGCTACACTATTCTCATAGGTGCCGAACGCGGTCAGCCGGAAATACCCTTCTCCGCTTGGTCCAAAGCCGGATCCCGGTGTGCCGACAACGTTTGCCTTCTCCAGCAAATAATCAAAGAACTCCCAGGATGTCATTCCATCCGGCGTCTTGAGCCAGATATACGGCGCGTTGACGCCGCCGGAAACGGTATAGCCCGCTTCCTGAAGGCCTTCTTTGATAACCTTCGCGTTATTCATGTAATAAGCCACCTGCTTCGCGAGCTGCACCTTGCCTTCCGGTGAGTAGACGGCCTCACCCGCGCGCTGCTGAATGTAGGGCGCTCCGTTGTATTTCGTGCCGTGGCGGCGTGCCCAGAGGGAATGCAGCATCACATCAGTGCCGCCCAAATGCGAAGCATTTTCTCCATGGGCGGCACGTTCTGCCGCCGAATATACATGAGGGGGCATTTCCACCCTGCACTTCAAATCCTTCGGGATAACCGTATACCCAAGCCGGGTACCTGTAAAGCCCGCGTTCTTCGAGAAAGATTTCAGTTCAATCGCGCAGGTACGCGCGCCCTCGCACTCGAAAATGGTGTGCGGCACATCCTCCTCAGAAATATAAGCCTCATACGCGGCATCATAGATAATGACCGCGCCGACCCGGTTCGCGTAATCCACCCACTCCTGCAGCTGCGCCTTTGTAATGGTCGCGCCGGTCGGGTTATTCGGGAAACACAGATAGATGATGTCCGGGGTCTCCTTCGGAAGCTCCGGAGAGAAATTGTTTGCCTCGGTACACGGCATATAAATCACATCGCTCCACATCTCCGTTTTCGGATCATAGGTACCGGTGCGGCCAGCCATTACGTTCGTATCGACATAAACCGGATAGACCGGGTCGCAAACAGCGATTTTATTGTCTACACTGAAAATCTCCTGAATATTGCCGGAGTCGCACTTCGCGCCATCCGAAACAAATATCTCATCCGCCGCAATATCACAGCCGCGGTCCGCGTAATCATTTTTCGCGATCGCCGTACGCAGGAACTCATAACCGAGATCCGGCGCGTAGCCATGGAAGGTCTCCGCCTTCCCCATCTCATCCACTGCGCCGTGCAGCGCGTCAATGATGGCCGGGGCAAGCGGCTGCGTCACATCGCCGATGCCGAGGCGAATCACCGTTTTATCCGGGTTCGCCGCCTGGAAGGCGCTGACCTTCTTCGCAATTGTCGAGAAAAGATAGCTGCCAGGCAATTTTAAGTAGTTTTCATTAATCTTGAACATAATAGCCTCCTAAGTTTTATGCGTTTTATATTTTTAGAGAATTATTTCTCCCTCAAATACCGTTGCCGCCGGTCCGGTCATATAAACCGTATTCCGCTCTTGATCCCACGCAATCCGCAGATCTCCTCCGCGAAGCTTCACGGTCACCTCATTGTCCGTCCATTTATTTAAAGTACAGGCCACTGCTACCGCGCAGGCGCCTGTGCCGCAGGCCAGGGTCTCGCCGGAGCCGCGCTCCCAGACGCGCATCTGTACTGTATGACGGTCAATCACCTTTATAAATTCTGTATTCACCCGATCCGGAAAAGCCGGATGCGTCTCAAAAAGCGGTCCGATCTTCTCAATTTCCAGGACATCCACGTCTTCAACAGGGACGATACAATGTGGATTTCCCATGGAAACACAGGTAATGGCGTACGCATGGCCACCTGCCTGCAAAGTCTTCCCAATCACCGATTTTACAGCATCAGAACGCTTTCCCAGCGCTCCTGTATTCACCGGAATCCACTCCGGCTCCAGAATCGGAGCGCCCATATCTACACGAACCTGGCTGACCTTTCCCCGTGCATTCACATTCTCCGGATCCGACGTTACTGTCAAATCCAGATATTTGATCCCGCTGGCAGTCTCCACGCTGATCCGCGTCTTATCGGTCAGGCCATAATCATAAACATACTTTGCCACGCAGCGGATGCCATTGCCGCACATCGCGCCCAGAGAGCCATCCGCATTGTACATCTCCATCTGAAAATCGGCTTTGTCAGACGGATTAATCAAAATCAGGCCGTCTGAACCGATCCCAAAATGACGGTCACTGACCCGTATCGCCACCTCCGAGGGATGCTCGACGGTTTCCTGAAGGCAGTTGACATACACGTAATCATTTCCAAGGCCATGCATTTTCGTGAATTTCATTTCCATTCTCCTGCTCTTGACTACAGTTTCTCCAAAGAAATCCGCAGCCGCTAAGCCGCCTTTGCATAATCCATAATAAAAATCTTACTTGCAATCTTTTCCAGGCTTTCCAAAATGTCATCAATCTTTTCCAATACAGAAGCAGAAAACAATTCCTCTCCACATTGTTTGCATTTCAGACAAGGAACATTTTCAATAATCACATAACAACTACTCATTTGTGCAAAATACGTGGTAATTGCACTTTCCATTTCCCCATCCTTACAAATCAGACATTTCATCTAAGTCACTCCTTCCTGATTTTTAAATCAGCATCCCATCTTTCCGGATCCGGAAAATAAGCAGTTATAATTCTGCTTCCTGTTCCTTCATCACTCATAACAACATGAATTATACCCTGTCCTTCCGTTTCACCACATATAAGGCAGCTTGGAAACGGAAAATCATCCGGATATTGCTCTATTATTATGCCTGTCATCACAGCTTTTCGTATATCTCTTGCTCTTATTCCTCTCTGTCGGCAGCGTTCTGAAGCATGTTGTGTCGCAAAAACTTTATCCTGTTGATAATATGTCTGTAACTTTTCAATAGAAATCAATTCTCCCATCCTCCCCGCACTCACATTCATTGCCAGAGCATTTCTTCCTACCGCATCAGCGCAAACAGCATCTGCGCAGTCTCTACCATATTGGTGCCGCTGTCCATGCTCGTCTTTTGCAGGTAATGGTGCGCTTCTTCTTCTGTCATGCCATTGCGCTCCATCAGGAGAGATTTCGCCTCCTCGATCAGCTTTTTTTCTTCCTCACTGCGCTGCGGCGCCATCGAGCGTTTCCGCCGCCTGCGCCGCTCCATCTGGGCGATCACGGTCTCCAGAGAATCCAGCAGGTCATTTACGTGAAACGGCATGGTTACGCAGAGGACGCCATCAGATATTCCCTCGCTGACTGCCCGCGCGGACGCGACAAGGAGCATTCCAAAAGAAGACGGCATATCCTCAAAAAGCTCAGAATAGACCATATCCGCAAACTTGTAGCCGCAGACAATGACTCCGGAGCCCAGCCGATCCGCCGCCGAGAGCGCCTGCGCGCCGCTCGTACAGACCGCACGAACCCCGTATCCGCTGCGGATCAGCAGATTCCGGACACTTTTCGCGTCTTCGGGTTTGGGAAATACTACCACTATATTTACATTCGTCATGTGTATCCTCCTGCCATACTAGCTCACACCTCGCCGGATGCCTCCCACTGTATCAAGGTCAGGCAAATCCTAAGCGTCATGTGCGTTGAAGCTTCTTTCTTATGACAGGGGCATCAGACTCTTGCAAGATAGCGCTTCAGCTCCCACTCACTCACACTTGCCTGGTATTCTTCCCACTCTTCTTTCTTCGCCTTAATATAACGTTTAGTCACGTGCTCGCCGAGAACGCCGCAAATGAACGCGTCTGCCTCCAGCGCTTCCACCGCTTCCAGCAGCGTGACCGGCAGGCGCTCCACACCTTTTGCTTTCAGGTCTTCTGCGGTCAGCGCGTGGAGGTTCTCATCCATGCTCTCCGGCGGAGTAATCTGATTGCGGATACCGTCCAGTCCGGCCGCCATGCAGACTGCAAGCGCCAGATACGGATTGCTCGCGCCATCCGGGCTCCTCAGCTCGATGCGCTTCGTACCATTTCCCATAATCGGAATGCGGATCAGCGGAATCCGGTTTTTCGCGGACCACGCCACATGCACCGGCGCCTCAAACCCCGGCACCAGTCTCTTATATGAATTGACAATCGGGTTCGTCACCGCAGTCACTGCACGGATATGCTTTAACAGGCCGCCGATAAACCAGCGCCCTTCCTGACTTAAATGAATCGGATCCGTTTCATCATAGAAAACATTTCTTCCTTCGTGTGTCAGAGACATATTGATATGCATCCCGGAGCCGTTCACGCCCGCGATCGGTTTCGGCATAAAGGAGGCATGCAGGCCATGCCGTTTCGCGACGGTCTTCACCGCAAGGCGGAAGGTCATGATGCCGTCCGCAGAACGCAGCGCTTCGTCGTAGCGCAGATCAATTTCATGCTGCGCCGGGGCCGCCTCGTGATGAGAAGATTCAACCACATACCCCATCTCTTCCATAGTCAGAATCATATCTCTTCTGGCATTTTCGCCCAGATCAATCGGCGCGATATCAAAATACCCCGCCTGCTCATGCGTCACCGTCGTCGGCCTGCCCTCATCATCCGTGTGGAACAGGAAAAACTCACACTCCGGCCCTACTTCCAGTGTGTAGCCCATCTTTGCCGCCTCGGCAATCACATTTTTCAGAATATACCGCGGATCCCCGCCAAAGGGCGTCCCGTCCGCGTAGCAGATGTCGCAGAGGAAACGCGCCACCTTGCCATTCTGCGGCCTCCACGGAAAGATCAGAAAGGTATCCAGATCCGGATGCAGACACAGATCCGACCGTTCAATCCGTGTAAATCCCTCAATCGACGCGCCGTCAAACGTGACCTTATTCGCCAGGACGCGGTCAAGCTGATTCACTGTCACCGCGACATTCTTCAACGTGCCAAACATATCCGTAAACTGCAGCCGGATAAACTGCACATCCTCTTCCTCCACAATTCTGTATATGTCTTCTCTGGTATATTTACTCATATTCGCTTCTCCTTTTATATAAATGGATAATATTCAGAACAGCAGACTGTTTCCTGATGATGCGGCACTCACATCTCCCTTAAGAATTTTGCCCGCTGGAAAAATCCAAAGTATTTTTCTGTAGGAAAAAGAAAGACGTCCCGCCAAAAGGAAGAACGCCTTTGTTCAACCATACTGAAATGATAGCAGTACGATTTTTTTTTGTCAACCGTTTTTACCCGTTTTCTATCGTCTCACTGCCAGCCAGGTTACAGGTCACACCACAGCCAGCACGGAAGTTTTCACTCAATTATTGTCTGTCTTGAGCATCCCGCCGAGCACTTCCGGTCCGCTCTCCTCCGCGATATTCACAGAGTGTGCCGCAATACGCCCAAAGCTGTCGAGGATCTCGACGAACGTCAGGCCTTTTTCAAACGAGCACTGCCCATCTTTCAGGCGCTCCATGTGGCCTGCCTGCGCTTTGGAAATTTTCTTCGTAATCCGGTGCTCTCTCTTGCGAATCTCGACCCAGTCCTCCGGGGTGATGCTGTGCCGGCTAAACAGCCCCATCGTGATGTCATAAAGCTGCAAATCCAGATCAAAGATCTCCAGCAACTCCTGCTGCGCCTGCTCGGAATATGGTTCCCCTGCCTCTACATTTGTCTCCGTCTGCCCGGTGATCACCACCGCATGATCGGCAATTCGCTCCAGATCGTTAATCGCATGGAATGCGCTGCTCATGTAGCGGGAAACGCTCGCCGGCATCTCGGCCGCATTGATCGTGGTCAGATATTCCGTGATCTCGGAAGCAAGATAATCGATCACATCTTCCGTATCGCGCAGCTCCTTGATCCCGGCCATGTTCTGGTTGGTCACAATGGTTTTTGCCCGAACCAGGTTTTCCCTCGCCAGGCGTCCCATACGCTCTACCTCTCGTCCAACCTGCAGCGTCACAACAGCCGGGGAGGCTACCTGCATATTCTTATCTATGTATTCCAGACGGAATGCGTTCTCGTGCGCCTGCTTCGGAATGATCCGGTAAGTCCATTTCACGACCAGATCCGTCAGCGGCAGCAGAATCAGACCAGTCACCACCTTAAACAGAATATGGTACAGCGACACCTGGAACATCGCGCTTGGTACGACTGCCTCGATCCAGCTGGTAATCGGCAGCAGGAGCGTAAGCGGGACAAAAATGATCGCGCCGACCACATTAAAAATCAGATAAATCATCGCCGCCCGCTTGGCATTGTTTCTCGCATTGATCGCGGAGAGAATCGGCGGCGTGGAAGAACCGACGTTGATACCACAGATAATAAAGGCAGCAAAATGGAGCGGCATCAGCCCCTGCATGGCCAGTGCCTGAATAACGCCGACCGCGGCGGAAGAGCTCTGCAGGATGGCGCAGAGAACCACACCGACTGCAAATCCGATCACCGGATTTGTAGCATTTGTGATAAAATTCAGAAATGCCGGAGAATCTTTCAGAGGTGACATCGCGGCGCTCATGGAGCTGAGTCCCTGGAACAGAAGTCCAAAGCCCAGAATGACCTGTCCCACATAGCCGGTACGTTTCTTTTTGGTATACAGCATCAGTACCGCGCCGAGACAGATACAGACTGGTGCGATACCGGATACATCCAATGCGATCAGAACACTGGTAATCGTGGTACCAATATTGGCGCCGAGGATGACTCCCGTCGCCTGCGCCAGATCCATGATGCCTGCATTGATAAAGCCCATCACCATTACGGTGGTCGCAGATGATGACTGGATAACAATCGTGACAAGTGCTCCAAGCAGGAAGCCCATCACCCGGTTGCGGGTCAGGGTCTCCAAAAGGTCTTTCATTTTCGGGCCTGCCGCAAGTTCAAGGCCGTCTCCCATGTACTTCATACCGAACAGGAACAGGCCAAGGCTTCCAAATAATGAAATGATATTGCTTATACCCATCTGTCTTCTTCAGGGAAACGCCTTTGTCTCCCTTCCTCCTTGTGTGTGACTCAAATAGTATGATATAACGCGAATTTTTTACAGATATACCATACCACAAGTGAGAAGGAATTGCAAAAGAAATGTAAGGAAAAAGTAAATGTTGTGTAAAACCGCGGGGATATCTTTTTTCTTTGATGGCGGTCTGGCAAAAATGCCCATACTGCGCAGCCGGAAAATACATTACGCAGCCCTGCGCAAAAAACAAAGAACGCACAGCTTCTGGTTCCGAAGCCATGCGCCTTTGTTTTTCTATGATAGCTGTCCCAAATAGCTATCCTTTTTATTTTTTCTTCGTCCGGCTCATTACCACACTCTGGATAATCAGAAACAGGCAGAGCATTCCTGCAATCGTAATGTCGGTCCACCAGGCGTCGTCCAGACCAATCGAGGATACGATGTTCTGGATCGTGTTCAGGGAGAGCACACCGAACAGGGTACCTATGACATTGCCGACGCCGCCGGTAAGCAGTGTCCCGCCGATGATGGAGGAGGCGATCGCATTCATCTCCATGCCGTTCGCGTTGGAGGTTGCCGCACTGCCGATATGTACAAAATACACGAACCCGCCAAATCCCGCCAGCAGACTGCAGATCAGATGCGACATGAATTTCGTGCGTTTTACATTGATGCCGAGCATCAGAGCACTCTGTTTATTGCCGCCGACCGCATAGAAATTGCGCCCAAATTTCGTATAGCGAAGCATCAGGAACATCAGAATCACCACTACGATAGCAACTACTGACCCCAACTCTATGGTCGTATTGATGTAGGTTCCTTTTTTGTTGTAATAGCCGAGTCCCGGCAGAACAAATTCGATCTTGCGAAGTGCTTTAAACGCCTCGTTCGTCACACTGATTGGGTTCGTATGAATAATTGTTGTCAGGCCCTTCGCGAAATACATACCCGCCAGAGATACGATAAACGGCTGAATTTCCAGATATGCCACAAGGAAGCCCTGCACGACACCAAACGCCAGGCCAATTCCCATCGCAATCAGGAATGCGGTAAAAGGAGTGCCGTTCTGCAGCTCCAGATTCACCGCGCAGCTCATGCAGACAAGACGCACGACGCCGCCGATGGAGATATCGATTCCCTGCGTGATCATGACCAGGCTCATACCGCAGGCCGTGATCACCAGACCGGCGTTCGCGTCCAGAATGTTAAAAAACATCTGTGCCTTCCGGAATCCGCTCCCCAGAAAGACCACCGCGCTGATATACATTACAAAGAAAACGACAATGGTGATCAGCAAAAGAAGATTCGCGTCAGATAATGTTCTCTTTTTCTTATTCGCTGGCATATCAGCCCACCTCCTTTGCCGGTTTCCGCACCTTTTTTCCGATCTCCGCCATTTTTTCTTTCACAACCGGAGCAGAAAAGACGATCAGAAGAATGACAACAACTGCCTTATATGCGGGCAGTGCATCCGAAGATACCTTAAATTTATAAAGCGTGGTCGTCAGGAGTTGGATGACATAGGCCGCTACGACCGACGCCCAGATATTAAACTTTCCTCCGCCCAGGCTGTTGCCGCCAAGAGCTACCGCCAGGATCGCGTCCATCTCGATGTTCTGCGCCACAACGGAATAGTTGATCGTCGAGGTTCGGCTGCACTTAATCAGCGCCGCCACCGCTACGCACACACCCAGGATCACGAAAGAAAGAATCTTGATAAACGCCGGCTTCAGACCGTTCAGCTTCGCCGCGTTCTCATTGATGCCGACTGCCTGCGTATAGAGGCCAAGGTTTGTAAATTTCATCACCAGCGCCATGATAATAAAGCACAGTACAGCGATCAGAAATGGAGTCGGTATCGGAATTCCCGGAATAAATCCGCCAAAATACGTAAAGGTGCTGCCCGGAACGATTGGAAGCTGGTTGTTGTTGATCCATGCCGCGATGGAACGGCCGGCCGTATACAGGATCAGGGTGGCAATCATCGGCTGAATCTTAAACGTCGCCACCAGAATGCCATTAAACAGGCCGCAGAGCATACCCACAAGCACTGCCACAAGGAATCCAAGAATGATCGGTGCGGCAAGTGTGGAAGGGCTTGACTCCGTCCCGCACAAAATGCGGAGCATGGCGCTGCCGCTGATCGCAATCGTCGCGCCGACAGAGATATCCTGCCCGCCCGAAGCGGCCGTAACCAGAGTCATGCCGATCGCCAGGATCGCCAGCTCAGAGCCATTGTTAAGCGCAGAAATAAGGTTGCCCGACAAAACCGGATTTCCCGCACTGTTCGTGCCGAGCGTTATCTTAAAAAACGTAGGATCCATCAGAAGGTTAAAACCCAGAAGCAGAACCAGCGCCACCAGCGGGATCATCATCTGCGAGTGAAGCAGACGGCTGAAAGGATTCTGTTTTTTTACTGCTGTTTTTTCCATTATGCTTCTTCACCTCCCGCGATTGTACTCATGATTTTGTTCTGATTCAGGTCGTCGCCGGTGAGCTCGCCAACCACCTTGCGGTCACGCATCACCACCAGGCGGGAACAGGTACGCAGCATCTCATCCGTCTCGGAAGAAATAAAGGTAACACTCATTCCCTCTGACGCCAGCTTCAGCACCAGCTTCTGAATCTCGGTCTTCGTACCAATGTCAATGCCTCGCGTCGGCTCGTCCAGAATCAGATATTCCGGATGCGCGAACAGCCAGCGGGCTACGATCACCTTCTGCTGATTTCCGCCGGATAAAGACTTGATCGGCGTCTCCTTTGACGCTGTCTTAATCCCCAGCAGCTTTATATACTCATCCGCTGCCTTCTCCGCCTCCGCCTTCGAGAATGGGCGGAAGAAGCCTTTGAGTACCTGCGCCGCGAGGATCAGATTCTCCCGCACAGAAAGGTCACCGATGATACCATCGCCCTTGCGGTCCTCCGGCAGGTAAGCGATTCCATTCTTCATCGCCTCCAGCGGATTGGTGATTTTTACTTCTTTCCCATTGATCTTTACTTTTCCGGATGTCACATGATCCGCACCGAAGATCGCACGCACACATTCGCTTCGCCCGGAACCAAGCAGACCAGTGAAGCCATTGACCTCACCCTTTTTAATGTAGAAATCAAATGGATGAATGCCGGCGTTGCTTTGCAGATTTTCTGCTTCATAAAAGACACTTCCTGCACCCTCTCCTGTGTATTCCTCGCTCTCGCTCTTAATATCTGCCATGTCATCCAGATCTTTGCCAAGCATCTTCGACACCAGCATCACACGCGGAAGATCCTCGATCACATATTCCCCGACCAGCTGCCCGTCGCGCAAGACCGTGATTTTATCGCACACCTCATACACCTGATCCAGGAAATGCGTCACAAAGATGATTCCTACACCCTTCGCGCGGAGGTCACGCATCAGGCCGAACAGTTTTTCTACCTCCTGCTCGTCCAGAGACGAGGTCGGTTCATCCAGAATCAGCACCTTGCAGTCCATATCAACCGCGCGTGCAATTGCCACCATCTGCTGAATCGCAATCGAGCAGCTCGAAAGCTGCTGCGTCGCCTTTGCCGGAATGCCAAGCGACTCCAGAATCCGGTTCGTATCCGCATTGATTTTCCTCCAGTTCTGCCGCCATCCCTTCTCACGTCCGATGTACATATTCTCCGCAACCGTCAGGTTCGGACAGAGCGTAATTTCCTGATATACGGTACTGATCCCCAGGTTCTGCGCTTCCTGCGGGGAACGGATGGAAACTGCGCCGCTCTCTCCTTTCAGGTAGATCTCGCCCTCGTCCTTTCCATAAACGCCGGTCAGGACCTTGATCAGCGTCGATTTCCCGGCGCCATTCTCTCCCATCAGGGCATGGATTTCTCCTTCGCAGAGTTTAAAATCTACATTCTGCAGGGCACGTACCCCGGGGAAGCTTTTCGAGATATTTTTCATTTCCAGTACGACATTTTCACTCACCCGTGTATCACCTCTTTCTTCTTCCTGAAAAAGCGCGGTGCAGGCCGCTGCACCGCGCTTACAATTGTTGCTCCTCTATTGTTCTGATAATCCTGCGAATTTCTCCGCACTTCGTGCTCTTTGTCCCTTGGATTATCAGATGCCGTAGTTGTCTACGTCTTCCTGTGTGATTGTCGTAGCGTCAAAGCCAACTTCTACGGAGTAGATAATCTTCTCTTCCAGCTCTTCGCCAGCTTCCAGCTGCTCGATGATTTCTACGATGGTCTCAGCCTGGAACGGGTTGCACTGTCCGTCATAGTTCCAGTTGCCGGCAAGCAGTTCTTCCAGAGCCCACTCGTTGCAGTCAAAGCCCATGATGATGACATCGCCGTCAACACCATGTGTAATACCAGCCGCGTCGAGAGCCGCTACAGCACCCTTCGCCATGTCGTCGTTCTCAGCATAAATCACATTGAAGGATTCACCGGAGTCGATAACAGACTGAACGATCTCCTGTGCAGTCTCAGCACTCCACTCAGCAGTCTGCTGTACAACATAATTCCAGTTGTCGTTCGCCTCTACTGCCTCATCAAGAGCGGTGGTACGGCCAACCTGTGCGTCAGAACCCATCAGACCCTGAATGTGGATGATGTTGTACTCATCAAGCTCCTGAGACTCCATCCATGATACAGCAGTCACGCCTTCTTCAGACATATCAGAAACAACTGCCGCTGCGTAAAGCTCTTCGTCTGCATCCAGCATACGGTCAAACAGAATCACGGTGATGCCCATCTCCTGTGCGGATTCCAGAACATCATCCCAGCCTGTGGTATCTGCTGCGGAAATCAGAAGATAATCCACCTCGTCCTGAATGAATCCCTCTGCCGCCTGGATCTGCTCTTCGTTCTCAAGGCTGTAGAAGAAAGAGGTCTCAAAACCATACTCATTGTCTTCTCCAAAGTATGTTTCAAAGTCAGCCACATTCGCGGTACGATAACCGGACTCATTCGGGTCATTGTTGATGATGCCGACGGTAATGACATCTTCCTCTGCGGAAGCGATCGTCGCGCCGCCCATCAGGCCCATAACCATTGCAGAAGCACACAGAACTGCCATAAGTTTACGTTTCATGTTTTAAATCCTCGCTTTCTTACAAATTATTTTAATGCTACGTTTACAGCTGCTTCTAATTTAAACAAATTTTTGTGAAAAGTCAACAGTTTTTTATCCTTTTTTAACAGATTCATCTAATCGTACAATACAAATTTTTGTCTTTATTTTATGAATTAAATACAAATTTCTCAGGATGCTTTTGTCAGCGCTAAAAAAGGTGGATTTTATTCGTTTCTTCCGGATTCCGGTTGATTTTTTTCTGATTCTCTCCATGGGCAGCCTCGCAGAAGACGGTTTTTTTCTGTTAATTCTGTCAAAAAAACTGGATGAGAATTTTTCCATGTGTTTACAGATAAAAATTTTCATTTCATAATTGACTTTTGAGATATATTCAGGCTTAATAAAATAGTAGATTATTTTCAGAAATGAGGGATAAGCATGGCGCTAAAGTACCTGACACTCGCAACAGCATTAAAAAAAGAGATCGCCCATCGCGGCCCAAAGGGTAACCAAAAACTGCCAACTGAAGCGGAGCTGATGCGTATTTACCAGGTCAGCCGCCAGACTGTGCGGCAGGCGCTGTCCGTCCTGCTCGCGGAAGGACTGATCGAAAAACGTCAGGGAAGCGGTACCTATATTTCTCCATCCGTTTTTCCAAAAGCCATTTCCTCCCGCAGCATCGCACTTCTTGTTCCGGATGCCGCAGGCAGCATGGCATCCCCTGAAATTCAGGATATACACTCGGTTTTCCGCGAAGCCGGGTATTCCGTCTCCGTTTTCAGCACAGAAAACCGTACGGCGAAAGAACGGGAAATCCTGTTAACCCTTCTGGAAAGACCCGTGCGCGGGCTGCTCATTCAGGGGGTGCGCACCGCTTTTCCCAACCCGAATCTTCCGCTCTACCGGGATTTACTAATAAAGGGATGTTCCGTCCTGTTTCTCGATGACGCATATCCGGATTTGAGAAACACACCTGCCCTTTCAGAATATGATTCTCGTACAAACGTCAGCGAACGGTTCCCGAATCCGGATACCTCCATTCTCCAGATTGCTTCTGACGACTTTGGCGGGGGAGAACTGATTGCGCGTCATCTGCTTTCACTCGGGCATAAAAAAATTGCCGGGATCTTTCGTCTCGACAATATCAGCGGACACCGGCGGTACGCGGGCGTCCTGCACGCACTCTGTGAAAAGGATATTTCCTTTGACGACCGCAGCTTTCTATGGTATGACCCCCTCACAACGCCGATGCCGGATGCAAAGCTTTTGCTCTCCTTTATCCGAATTCAGCTGGCTAGCTGTACGGCTGTCGTCTGCCAGGAGGAACGGATCGCCGACTGGCTGCTTCATGAGTTGAACAAACTGGGCGTATCGGTACCGCAGAATATCTCCATTGCTGCGTTTCGCGATGAAAATACGAATAAGTCCGACACAGACCGGATCACCTGCGCCATCCGCCCGGATGGAATCACATGGAAAAACGCCGCCAGACTGCTGCTGTCAAAAATAGAGGGGAAAAAAGTCTCCTCCGTCAGACTGCCGATGGTGCTCCAAAATGGGGAGAGTACCGGACCTGCTCCTTCGCCGGAATGCTCCGGTCACTTCCGGCCTGCTGACCGCCTCACGCAGCAGTGAGGTTTCCGAACAGACACATTTTTCAGTACCCTCTCTCCTCTATCCGTTCTTCCGTGAGCGTATCCGGTGTAAAATATGTCTCCTCCACATAGGTCAGCTTCTGCGGCGTCTCTCCTGCCTCAATCTGTAGGATGATCTGCTCAACGCGGGGACCGTGCAGCGGATTGCATTCCACGTCCAGATTGATCTTGCCCTCCAGACAGGCAGTCAGTCCGACGGTCGTCGCGTCAAAGGAAATCAGAATCACATCGCCGTCCGTTCCATAAGAGATCCCTGCTTCATCCAGCGCCTGGATCGCTCCCAGCGCGGAATTATCGTTTTCACAGTAGATCACATCAATATCTGTTGACCCGGCAAGATACTCTGAGACCACCTCATAAGTCTTCGCCTGGGTGTATTCCCCCTGAAGCTGTGCAGCGATCTCCCAATTATCGTGCGCTGCCACACCCTCCTCCAGCCCTTCAGTTCTGCCAAGCTGTGAGGAAGCGCCCAGCGTCCCCATCACATGAAGAATCTGAATCTCTTCATCAGCTCGTCCCTGCTCCTCTAAATATTTCTCTAGCCACTCTACGGCGATCTCTCCCTCTTCCTTAAAATCAGAGCCTACCCAGGCCGCGTACAGGTCTTCCTCCTCCACGTCCACCATCCGGTCTACGACAATGACCGGAATTCCGGCGTCTTTTGCTTCCTGGAGCACTTCGTCCCAGCCAGTCTCTACGACCGGAGCCAGCACGATATAATCAACCCCCTGCAGGATATAATTGCGCAGGGTCGTGATCTGGTTCTCCTGCTTCCCTTTTGCGTCCTCAAAATAAAACTCGTAGCCGTTCTCTTCCGTAAAAGTGGTACGCATAGACTCTGAATTTGCCACCCGCCAGTCCGACTCCGCGCCGACCTCCGAGAAAGCGACGGAGATCAGCCCGTCCGAGGCTTCTGTCTGGATGTCTACGGTAGCCTGATTTCCACAGCCGGAAAGCAGAACCACTGCCAGCAGGGCAAACGCAGTTGCCACATATATTTTTCCTCCTGTTGCCCTGGTTTTCTTACTCCTCATCCGACGTTCTCCTCTATTCTTACCTGGTTGTCAGCCCATTTCTTCTTTCTGAAACCGAATTTGCAAAGTCAGACCCATGCATTCTGCCAGCCGCTGCAAGGTTAAAATAGACGGATTACTCAATCCTCTCTCAATTTTACTAATCTCAGCCTGATACATACCGGCTCGTTCCGCCAATTGTTTTTGGGTAAGCCCTGCTTTTTCCCGTTCCACGGTCAGTTCAAAAGCCACTTCTAATATCGGATCCGGACAATCTTTTCCAATCTGGAAGCCCTCCTCCCATATTGTTTCAGCGTCTAAGTCCAAATCATCACTCCATGATATCCCATACCCACCGACATCAATCTGTACAGCATAAAACAAAGGATTATTCTCCAGTATTTTCAACTGCGGATATGCAGAAAACAAATTCGCTATATTATATTCTTTTATGCTTCCATCAAAGAAAGTCGCTTCAATCATCAGATTTTCTTTTGCTTTGATCGATTTTATCTTATGTGCCATATTGCTCACCCTCCTTTCTGTCTTAAAAACTCTTTATCATTCAATCGGAGACAAATACTGGAATTGCTGTGTTTCCCACATATGAAGCAGTTCTGAACCATATGTATTGATAAATTCTTTCACCATTTTCTGTTTCTTGCTGTCAAGATCGCCTTCGAACATAATCCCATCCGGAAGAGAAAACATTCCGACACTGTCTCCGGAAATCGCATGGATATGTGGCGGATTATGTTCTTTTTGCCGCAGGTACATTTTAATAACAATCCCCTGAAATCTTGAAATCACAGGCATTTTTTCACCTCCTCATTTGTAGCACCTCGTTTTACTTGCCCTTGAGTATAGTATATATCCTATATTCTGGAATGTCAACCACAAATCAGGAATTCCTTTTCTATTCCACTCTCGGCGGAATACGCACCGTCACACAGGATCCCAACCCCTGCCGGCTTTCGATCGACAGGCCATATTCTGCTCCGAACATCAGCTGAATCCGTTCATGTACGGTCGCGATTCCAAAGCCAATGCTTTGCTCGTGTTTCAAAGCGGCACGCACCTGTTCCAGGCGTTCCGCATCCATACCCGCGCCATCGTCTTCCACCTTCAGGACAATCATGACGGCAGAGACGTCCGTATCATCCGTCTTTTCCAGATACCCGCTCACCCGGATATGCCCTAATCCGCGTTTCAGCTTGATTCCATGGTAAAGAGCGTTCTCCACCAGAGGCTGCAGAGTCAGCTTGGGGATACGATAATTCCCTAGCTCCGGCTCAATCGCCACCTCATAGGCGAGAATATCCTTATAGCGCACCTGCTGGATCTCCAGATAGCTGCGCACATGCTGTTCTTCTTCCCGCAGGCTGATGATATCCTGCCCATTACTCAGAGAGGAACGGAAAAAAGAAGAGAGACTGGTCACCATCTCCACCGCCTGCTCGTTTTTTTCCATCTCAATCAGCCATACGATCGCGTCAAGGGTATTATAAAGGAAATGTGGGTTGATCTGCGCCTGCAAAAGCGCCAGCTCCGCGCTTCGAAGCCGCGTCTGCTCCATCCGGTTCTGTTCCATCAGCTGGTTCAGACGGCCGACCATGTCCTCAAAGCCATCGCTTAAGGTCTGGATCTCATACTCCTGCGCCTGAATCGGCTCCTGTACGGTCAGATCGCCGCTGCCGATGGATTTGACGCGCGCACACAGATCACTGATGGGTTTTGTGATCGAATTTGCAAAATGCAGAAAACGCCGGATTGATAAAAACATCAGCCCCAACGCCACCACCGCAATCAGGCCAAGCTCCAGCCACAGATTCCGCATCATCTCGGTCTGCAGCGTATCCAAAAGAGAAGCTTCATGATACAGGTAATTATACATATATTCCTGAATCAGTTCAGTCAGTACATAAATATTATTTTCCAGCTGCATCTGCCGATCATCATAATTATCGGTCGCCTCGATCAGATATATTTTTTCCTCCAGGTTTTCACAGAGCTGCAGAACGCCATTGATCGCCTTCCAGCTTTCATACTGAGTCGTCGTCTCCAAAAGCCCGCTTGCAAGCTCCTGTGCAGCCTCTACCTCCTCAATCGGAAGGCCATCGGAATAATGGCTGCCAACCACATAATAATACATTTTCAGATCGATGGTCTCTTTGAAATCCTGGTTAAACTCAGAAGCGGTAGTGACATTGTGTAAAATAGAAGTGTATTGACTTACATAAGAAATCATTGCCGCAAAAAGGGCACAAAACAGAATAAGTACAGGAGAGAAAAAAACAAACAGAAGTGTCCGCATCTGCCGGCCTAAGGTCACAGGTTTCGAAGTCTTTTGTTTTCTCCCCATTTTTCTCCTCCCTTCGCCGCACAAGGCTTCGCAGACTTTATCGTAATTCCATGCGCATCCCGCACATAACTTTCCGATACAGCCTGCTAAGGATCTGTTACGAAATAACTTATGCATCTTGCACCGCCTAATGCGCGAATCGCAAGCGATAACATCCTCAGCTCAGCTAGCGCCGCTTCACCCCAGACCCGGACATCGCCCGGTAATCGCGCGGCGCACACCCCTGCGTCTTACGGAACACAAAGCTGAAATAATGCGGATCCCGATACCCAACCTCGGCAGCCACCTCCGCGGAACGAAGATCCGATGTGCGCAGCAGCTCTTTGGCCCGCTCCATCCGTTTCTGTGTCAGATACTCAACAAAGGTCTGCCTCATTTCCTGGCTGAAAACTGCGCTAAAATAATTCGGGCTGACATTGACATATCCCGCGACCTCCTTGAGAGATAAATTTTCATCCGCATAATTCTGATCAATATATTCCAGTGCCTGCGAAATGACGGTTTTATTCTGGCTCCGGCTTTTTCTCTCCCGAAGTTCAAACGTCCGAATCAGGATCTGGCGGACATACTCTTTCAGTTCTGCCCTTGTCAGGCTTCTCGCTGCCACCTGTGCGGTTGGAAAATCATCAATAAATTCCTTCTGGTCATATCCAAGCCTCTCCAGGAAAGAAATTGCGGTAAACCGGACATTCAGCATCAGATACTGGCAGAAAAGCCGTGAAATCGCGGCGTCGTGGGTTCCACTGATATATTCGTCCACAAAATTGCCGATCTCCTCCGGCTGGCCATTTTCAAGGAATCTCCGAAGAATCGACGGATCCAGCCTGTCCATATCGACATTTTTCAGACTCTCCTCATTTTCACTTTCCATCAGATCAAGCGTATTTTCCTTCTTCAGGACATGACAGTCCCCCAGCAGATGCCGACAGGAATAAATCCGGCTTACTTCCTCAAAGCAGGCCGGAAGAGCGGAAAGCCGCGTCGTCTCCCGCCCGACTGCCACATGCCATTCAACCTCGTTTTCCACCGGCAGAACATGCATACGGATGGTGTCCAAACACTGCGCAGTTTTCTCGTCCATCTGACCTGCGCCAGCCTTGATCAGCACCGCATAGGTCTGAATGTTCCACCGAAACACCAGATACTCGGGATACATCAGAAAAAACTGTGCCAGCCCATCGTGGGTATCCTGCAGGCGGGCGGCGGCGTCCTCCTGCAATGCGCTCCCGGCCGCCTGGTCCGCCACTGATACGCCCCCTCCGGGCTCGTCTTCCCGCCGCAGCTTTGGATATCCGGCGGCGGTGCCTTCTCCCGACTGCGTATGCCGGGCGACAATGCTGTACATCAGAATCCGGTAGCTCTGCGCCTCAATCGCGATGCCGAGCTGATCTGCTTTTTCATAGATTTCTTCCACGGAAAGCTGCCCGGTCACAATCTCCTCAAAAAAACGGCGCCGGGAAAATTGCTCATACTCCTGCACCTCACTGCGGAATCGCTCCTTATAGCTCTCCTGCTCACGCTCACTGCTGATCTTCGCCTGCACTTCATTCAGTGTTTTGATCAGCATCGCCTTGGTCACCGGCTTGAGCAGATACTGCTCCACCCCAATGCGAATGGCCTGACGCGCATATTCAAATTCATCATAGCCGCTGATGATAATGATTTTTGTATTCGGAAATTCTCTGCTGACCAGACTGCTTAAGGCCAGTCCGTCCATAAACGGCATCCGGATATCCGTAATCAGAACATCCGGGCGCGTCTCACGAATCATCGGAAGCGCCTGCTCCCCGTCACCGGCATCTCCTACAACGGTAAAACCATACTGCTGTCAGGGGATGATATCGCGCAGCCCCTCGCGGATGATAGCCTCATCCTCTACCAAAAAAACTTTAAGCATTTTCTTCCCCTGCCCTGTATATGTGCTATCCCCCATACTTACAGAAAACGGCATTCCTTATTCCCTATTGTGCCAGCGTCTCTGTCTCCGTCTCACTGCTCACAACCAGCTCCACTTCATTCGAACTGCGGAAGATCGTGCTTGAAGAACCGACCTGATTCACCACAATCGTATTGGTACCCTCTGGAACCTTGCTTTTTTTCACGCGCAGGAGTCTGGAGGAATAAAAAGTCGTACTTACTTTTTCGCCATTGACGTACACCTTACTCCAGTTGGTAAAATTACTTCCTACGATATAATAATATTTGTCCGTCTCCATGATTCGGTCTATCACTACTTCTTCCGTACCCATAATCGAATCGGAAGCCGGGTATGGATCTTCTCCTCCGTACACATAATGCTCGCCATACAGAATATCATACTGGAGCAGCTCCATGGCATCCGTATATTCTTCTTCCGTCTCATAGGAATCGCGGCTCTGATGGAAAGAAAACATCGTGCCGACGCCTCCCATGCCAAGCGTTTCCAGCGTATCTGCCAGAAGCTGATAGGAAGTCATATCGCTGTCATTTTTCTCCAGGCCAAGATTGTTCCAGGTCACATACGGGGTCAGAAACAGACTGCCCGTTGTCATATCCTCTTCAGTCAGATCCATCGTCGGCAGATGATCGCCGAACATCACAACGTAGGTTGGCTCGCCGCGCTCTTCCAGCATCTCAATCAGGTCGCCGATAAATTCATCCACCTCGTGCAGCATATTCACATAGTATTCCCACGCATAAGCCATGCCCTCGTCTTCCACGCCGGAAATTGTAATCTCAGGGTCTTCGAGCACCTCATACTGTGGGTAATCACCATGGCTGCCAACTGTAATAGTATAGACAAAATCCTGCTGATCGGGCGTATAGTCCAGTGATTTTTCAACCTCTCCGACCAGAATTTCATCCGTCGCCCAGGTTCCGAGCGGCGTATACTCCTGAATATTCATCAGTTCCTTGCTGGTAAACGTATCAAACCCCATCTGAGAAAACGCGTTTGCCCGGCTGTAGAAATTGCCGCCGTTGTTGTGCACGACATGCGTGCCATAGCCGAGCGTTGCCAGATCGGAGGCAATGCTCTCACAATTTGTCTCTTTCAGAATCGTCTTATACGGATACTCGCCCAGGCCAAAGAACTGCATACTCATCCCGGTCAGAATCTCAAATTCTGTATTCGCCGTTCCCGCGCCAACCACCGGAACCTCCACATACCCGGATGTATAATTCTCTGTCAGATATTCAAAATTCGGAACTGCCTCTTCGCTGGTCTCCAGAAATGTAATCATATCCGGATTAACAAAAGATTCCAGAAGCACGACAATGATGTTCGGGTATTCCCAGTCATCATAATCCCCTGTCTCCTCTGAAATCTCTGTCTCTTCTGAAGCATCTGTCTCTTCCGATGTATCTTCTGTCTCCTCCGATAGCGCTTCTGTGTCTTCCGTCTCACCAGAAACATCCGAAGCTGCCTCTGACATCTCTGATGAGTCGCTTTCTTCCACATCCGCATCCTCTGACGACGAGCATGTCTTCACACTGCCCGTCTGCACCAGAGAAACCGCGCTCGTATCATCTCCCACGGACAGCGCCTGCATATCTGCTGACACATCCGCATCCGTGCCAGCCTCTGCCTGTACATCCACGTCTGTATCCGCATCCTCATCCAAAGCGCTGCTGACATGATCCAGCACAGTCTGCACCGCCTCTTCCGAATATCCGGAAGGCGTACTCATTCCCTGATCCAGCGCGCTGGAGGAAAAGCTGTAGACAAAGCCATAATCCTTATATCCCTGCGCGAGATTTTCAAAATAGGATGCCAGCACATTGCTGCTCTTTGCCGCGTCAGTCACATTCGGCACAATCAGCGAGACCACCAGCACCACCATAAATGCACCCGCAAGTCTGTGAATCTTCCCCTGATACTTCGGCCCCTTTATCCAGAGAATCACCAGCAGGACACAAACCACGGCGACTGCACCGATCACGAGCGCTGCTTCCGTGTCTGTAAAATAGCTGCTCTTCATAGTAAACAGATCGCCCACCATCTTCAGATCCGTCCAACCAAACGGCGATACCCGCTTCGCCAGGACGCAGCCGTTGATTGTCCCCAGAAACAGCCAGAAGGCACTGATCAGGACGCGTGCCGCTATTCTTCGCTTTACTATGTACACAAGAGTCAGAGTTGCCCAGATCAGAAACGCGTTATACAAAAACACCAGATTCCGGTCTACAACAAACTCGCACGCCTCCAGAAACGAGTGTCTGGATATCCATTCAATCACAAAACATATACCGCAGGCCAACACCATATGAAGTAAAATCGAATAACGATTCATCCACGCAATCGTGCGATCGAGCCTGGGATTCCGCGGCTTTTCCTTTTTTACTTTCTTCTTCATCACTCTTCGTACCTTATCTTCCGTTTTCGGTGTCATACAATCCGACACTTCTAACGAATCTTCTGTTTCCGGCACATTTGCCTGTTCCGCTGCTTTTGTGTTTCCGTTCTTTCTGGTAAACAACTGAGAACATCCTCCTCTCTGCGAAATTCACCTGGCTTCTGAAGTATTTTCGTCCATTGCCATCTCGCGTAATCTCATTGCACTGTTTCGTAAATATTATGTAAAAATCGGGTGAATTTTCAAAACATATGAAAGATAAGAC
>JAJPXU010000103.1 GCA_021205305.1 Lachnospiraceae bacterium | reverse complement strand
TACCAGAGTAGGACTTTCACCTACTTGTATTTCAAGCGCCGAACTGGCGCACCCTGTTTCCATACCCATTATAACCAAAATCCGATCTTTTCTTTCGCGTCAACGGTTTCAGGTCACACACTGACCAATTCACGTTATCTTAGCCACTACGAGTATGACCTATAACCGCCAACATTCAATTATGTTTCCAGAACAGCAAGGGTAAGTTTTTTATAACTTTATTTTGTCTTTCAAAACATCAGTTAGATTATGCTAACCACTATAGCATCCCATATCCGGTTTGTCAAGGAAAAAAACAATGATGTTTTTCTTGCCATTCAAGGCATGCAATGTTAGAATAATTTCGTTGCTTTACATGGTTTTCATCTCATACAATCCTTTCACAGCCCTTATGAGTATGAAGTACCGTTCTGTATCGTGATATCACTTTGAAATGCGGTATCATAAAACAAAAGAAAGAGCAGAGGTTCCCCTATGGCAGGATACATCGTTAAAGTCACCATTGAATATACACACCCGCCTGTCTGGCGGCGGATTGTTCTGCCGGAAGGCATTACTTTCTATAGCCTGCACCGGATTCTTCAGAAGGTCTTCGGATGGGACGGTGATCATTTACATGATTTCCGGACTTCGGATGGCATCTGCATTTCCCTTCCGGAAGCCAAAACCAGCGGAGACGAGCTGAGTGAAAATACGACGACGGTCGACGATTTTCTGAAGTCCGGCAGATGGATCCGCTATACCTATGATTTTGGCGATGACTGGCGGCATAAGATTGTCTTCGAAAAGGAAGACCCCGCTTATGATAAGAGATACGCGACCGTCCTCAAGGCAAAAGGCGATAATTTCATAGAAGATACTCCCTGGGATGAAGTCGACTCCAACCGCAGTCCTTTCTCGATCGAAGCGGCAAACGCTGTGCTGGAGAAAATGCCTTTTCCTAAAAAGAAAGCCTCCAAAAGGCAGGCGGAGGAACTGCAGCTCAAGGATGATCAGAAAAAAATCAAGGATACCCTTGCCGCAATCCAAAAGCTATATAAGGAGAACGGGAAAACGCCCAAATCCAACTATGATGTCATTCGGGAGATTTACAGCGGTACCTTTGACATAAACGAATTGCTCCCGGAAAAAAAGACTGAAACAGTAGAAATCCAGGACAATTCAACCGACACCATAATTGATGCCGCAGTAAAAACATGGGGTGCGTTTGCATCAGCCATGCAAGAAATGGAAGCCGCAGCTCCCCGCAGCAAAACGTCCGGGAAAAAAACTTCGTCAAAGCCCGCCAAAGGCTATGTCCAGATGACAATCCCGGGATTCGATATGCAGAAACCAGAACGCACAAAAGCAGTCGATAGCAGCTTTCCGCCGGAAGGATATCGGATTGACATTGTCCAGTCTGAAAAAAAGGCTCAGGAAATTCTCTCCCGTGAAGACGGGAAACGGCTGCAGGAATTCTGTAAGTTTTCCGCCGTGGAACCATCCGCCTTACGCGGAAATGTCAGCAAGCAAAAAATGGCCGGGCTGATTCTCGATGTTTTCCGGGAACATCCGGAATGCCTGTACTATATTTTTTCGATTGACCAGTACAAATGGGTTCACCTGAATTGCTTTTCCAATGCCGTGAATGTCCCGCTCCCCGAGAGCTTTGATGCAGTTGGAAAGCTGCTCAGTCTCGGATTTGCCGAAATCCAGTACTGGATGGAAGGTGGAATAAAAGTTGCAGAGATTTCCGTGGCGGCAGACCTGGCTTCTATCCTGCCAAATGAAAAGGGGAAAAAATTAAAAAGGTCGTACAATCTGATCGAAGCCAATGCCAGAAAGTTGAATGATTTGCTGACAGTTTATGGCGGTGCGAAAATAGACGAACTCTTTCACCTCTATCCAAACCATTTTGAGCACTGTGATACGCTGCCGGATTTTCTCCGTTTTGTATACTGGCACTGCCGCTATAATGGCTTCCTCTTTACCGGAACCAACGAGCATGGGGAAAACCTCATGATTCACCCTGTTTTTGAACCATCCGCCATCGTAATGCAATCCCTGAGACACCCGGAGATCCCCTATAAAACCTTTTCAAATAAGGAGCTTTGGGATATGAACGACGGGTACTGTTGTTTTTCTGCACCATGGGGCGCTTATTTCACAAACCTTACGTTGCGGCTTCAGGATCACTCCGCGGGTGAAATCGACTCCCGCATTACAGACACACTGCGGAAAGTCATGGAAGGAAGCACACTGGATGAAATCCTCGCAAGCTGCCGCAAGCATCTTGGCATTCCAGATCACGCGGGCATGGATGAGGAAATCCACCTTTGGGGAACCGCAATGGAACTGGCGATGGAAACGCCGCTGCCGCTCTTCCACGGCTATAGTCGATATGAAGCGATGACGCAGTGGAACATTGATGCGAGCGGAATTGCGCTTTTCCCAGTCCAGGGAAAAAAGAAAAAGGTCACGAAAAACACTGCCCTTGCAGAATTGTCGCCTGAACAGCAGCTGGAGCTGTACAACTTATATTATGAGAATGGCACCACCCCTGAAGACTATGACCAGTTTATGAAAAAAATTGGATGCTCGAATTATTCGGTGCGTTATCTGAAAATTGAAGAGCAGATGCTGAGAGATGATTTTACAAAAGCGGAAGAAGAGGCAAAGCTTCTGATCAAAGAAAGCGGACACCAGGAATTCACAACGTTGCTCGACGAGATCAAAGAATACCATGAGCTTGCGGCTGAGGATGATGAGGAAGACGGCTTTTTCTCGAATGAAGAGCTTGATGCGTTGATTGAAGAGCTGTTCAGTCATCCACATTGATTTATTCCTGCGAAACGCAGACCTGTGGCCTGCTGTTCTGAACAGTTATGATTTATTTAACAAAGTTCACACCCGGTGCCGACAAAACACAGCTGGCACCAGTGTAAAACGACTTACGTCGTTTACTATAAAATAAAGAGAAGGAAAGGAATCAAAACAATGGCACAGAATCCAATTGTAACAATTACCATGGAAAACGGAGATGTGATGAAGGCGGAACTGTATCCGCAGATCGCTCCGAACACGGTAAATAACTTCATCAGCCTTGTAAAGAAAGGCTTTTATAACGGCCTGATCTTTCACCGCGTGATCAAGGGCTTTATGATCCAGGGCGGCTGTCCGCAGGGGACAGGCACCGGCGGACCTGGTTATTCCATCAAGGGAGAATTTGCCCAGAACGGCTTTGTCAACCAGCTAAAGCATGAACCAGGCGTCCTTTCGATGGCGCGCGCCATGCATCCGAACTCGGCCGGCAGCCAGTTTTTCCTGATGCATAAGGCTGCTCCGCATCTGGATGGCGCATATGCGGCATTCGGAAAAGTAACCGAAGGCATGGACATTGTCAATAAAATTGCCGAGACTCCAACCGATTTCCGCGACCGCCCGATGACCCCGCAGCGCATCGCCACAATGACTGTGGAGACCTTTGGCGTGGAGTATCCGGAGCCGGAGAAGATGTGACCTGTCATTAGGAAACTGCAATCTGTCAGCTGCATCCCAGACTTTCAACAACAAGCAAAAAGCAGAAGGCTGCCGCACCAAGGCGTCAGCTTTCTGCTTTTTTTATTATATACCCCTGAACCTCTTACTTATTCAAGTTCTACCGTCCAAGTATTTTGATAAATCCTGCCTCCATCTAAACCAATCAGATCTGCCTGGCAGGAAAGATCCTCAATAATCCCATCACGGGACGGCAGCGACGTCCACGGCTCTACGCACACATAAGGCGCCTCTTTTCCGGTCGCATGCCAGAATCCGATATACGCGAAATCCGGATAGTGAACGGTAACGCTGTGCTTCCCCTTATCGCTTGCGATCTTCACGGTCTTTGGCGCGTGCTTCAAAACCACAGCGTCATGATCAAACAAATCGTGATGAAGCGGAATCCTCCGATCGTTCTCTAACGGATACAGCTGATCCTGACCAGTCAGGAAACAGGTATCGGTAAAACCGACCCTGTATGGATGAGATGGACGGTCAAATTCAAGATAATAGTCCTCAAATGCCAGCCCTTCATCCAGCGGCACACAGAAACCGGGATGTCCGCCGACGCCAAAATACATACGCTCCACACCTGTATTTTCAACTGTGTTCGTAATCACAAGCGTACTGCCTTTGAGTGCATAAGTAATCCGGTAGATAAAGTCAAACGGATATTGCTCCCTGGTCTGTTCACTGCTTTCAAAGCGAAAGGTCATTTCATCCGCCGTAAGGAGTACGTCATCCGCTTCTGCGTTCTGTACATAACAGGACGGCGTTTCCATCACCAGCGTATGGTATTTGACCAGCCCGTGCCGCTTCATATGGTAAGCTTCTCCATTCAACGTAAAAGTTTCATCAGTCAGACGGGCAATGTAAGGAAACAGGTTCGGTGCCTTTCCGCTCCAGATGGCCGGATCCGCCTGCCACAGATATTCCAGACCCTTCGCGCTCCTGACCGACTGTAATTCGGCTCCCGCATCGCTGGCAGTCACCGTAAGATATTCGTTTTTGATCGTGTAATTCATCGTCATTCCTCCTCAAACATGTTTTTTCATTCTACCGGCCTTTCCTCACTTTCCGAAATCAAAAGATTACAGTCGGCCTGTTCCTATCTCATTTTTTCAGTTCTGTTTTTTGCTAAAAAGGAAGCTTCGTCCCCCGCATCCGCGTTATAATCTGTCAGGAAAGCTTCTCCAGCAGAACATACACACGCTCCTTCGTCAGATCTGCGCCAGTCGTATTTTCCACATAAGGCTGCATGGTGCCGCCTTCAAATTCGGCTCCCACCGAAGCGATCGCACTTTCCTTTTCCGTAATCCACGCAATCTCCTCTGTAGTCAGGGCTGTCATCTCTTCTTCCGAAAGGCTTTCCTTCAGATATCCCCACAGAACATTCAGAGCGTCGTCCCAAATCTGGTACATTTCATAGGAAAGCTGATTCAGTTCGCTCTGGGAGAGCGGGTCGTTATCCAGTCGGTAAGCGATCGCTTCTGCTTCCGCACTGGCCGCTTCTACCTCTTCGATTGCCTGCTGTTTCAAAGGAGAAACCATCTCGGCCAGACCTAACTCCTCCGCCACCTCTGACAAAGCTGTATACGGGATTTCCAGATATTCATGAGAGCTTAATATGGCAGATGCTTCCTCCTGCGAGATGGGAATGCTGTGATCCTCCCATTCGTCTGTGGTACTGTAAAAGTAAGGATTTTCTTCATCTTCCCACGCATCGTAGAGCACAGCTTCTGTCAGCTCCAGTTCCGTACCTGTAAAGGTATAAAATGCGTTGGACGAACAAAACACACCCGAGGAGCCTTCATAAGCGATTGTTCCATCCATGCACAGATAGAAACGCCCTCTCTCTGCACTGGTAGTAACCTGCATCCGTTCCTCTTCTTTTATCGTGTAAAAATCGTAAAACATCCCCAGATAAGCATCCTCTTCCTCGCTCACCTGCCCGACCAGCAATTCTTCTGTGCCATCGCCATCCAGGTCCATCAGAAAATATCCAAGATCATCCGCAGAAGACAGATATCCGGCAAGATAGCAGAGGCCATTCCCGTCAAACTCTGACGCATCCCACTCTGAATTCAGTCCGGTAAGATAAAGCTGTAGGATTTCATCATACTGAACAAAGCCTGTAACGGAAGTCTCATTGTCTCCCTCATTTTCTTCTCCATCAGAAGCCTTCTCAGATGCTTCCGTTTCCCCACTTCCTATTACAAAGATACTCTCTTCTGTCTGTAACTGAGAGGACGCTGCCTCCCCGCTTTCTTCCTCCACAATCAATATCCCGGAATCTTCCGCCTGAACCGTGAGTACGATCTTGTCTGAAATTCGCGCAGAAAGAACCCCCATATTCCCCTGCAATACTACAATCGCGGCGCCAGCTACAGCCGCAACAGCAATCATTACACTTTTCCTTTTCATACTCTCTTCGCTGTTCCCGCACATTCTGTTTCCCCTGTGTGAAACCGCTCCTCCTTTCCTCCCGATCCCCAGGCCGCAAATCCCCGCAAGCATTTTCTTCATTCTTCGGATGAGATATTTTCTCACACATATATGCCTGTACTTTTACAGGTAATCCCGCCTGACTCATACATGAGTTGAGTATAGCAATAAACTTTTTGCAATGCAACGATGAAAGCCTTAAGTTTTCCTCAAATCCTTGCAAAATTCTCCTTTTTTTACAAAAATTTTATTAATTTCATTTTTTCTTTGGAACTATCTTTGATTGACAATTTGACCCCGGCAATCATATAATATCTTCAACAACAAAGGCGTTGGAGATTTTTCTCCGGCGCCTTTTCTGTTGTCCGATTTCCGGTCGGCAGGCTTTTGTGATTCAGAATCGCCTCTTGAAATTCTACAGGCAACACAATCCTATTGTCTGTATGCATATGCCGCTGCAACGGGATTTCAGCCGCCAGGAAAAACGGACAGCAGTGCCGGAGTTTCCGTCAAAGATCTGGCTCGGCGGAAGCTTCGGACGTAAATTGAGCAAAGGGCGGTAACGCCCGGCGCACCGAAAAGAGGAGGAGATATTATGACAGAAGAAATTTTAAGTGCCATTAATGGAGAAGTGTTCGGCGTCTGGTTTCTGATCGGCGCTGCGCTTGTATTCTGGATGCAGGCTGGCTTCGCAATGGTAGAGGCCGGATTTACGCGGGCTAAAAATACCGGTAACATCCTGATGAAGAACCTGATGGATTTCTGTATCGGAACCATTATGTTCATCCTGATTGGCTTTGGACTGCTGCTCGGTGAAGATCTGGCTGGCTTCATCGGGAAACCCGGATTTGACATTTTCACGAGTTATCAGGATTTTGACTGGTCAAACTTCGTATTCAACCTGGTGTTCTGCGCGACGACCGCTACGATCGTTTCCGGAGCTATGGCAGAGCGTACCAAGTTTTTATCGTATTGTATTTACTCAGCGGTTATCTCCGCTCTGATCTACCCGATCGAAGCACACTGGATCTGGGGCGGCGGCTGGCTTGCCCAGCTGGGCTTCCATGATTTCGCCGGTTCCTGCGCCATCCATATGGTCGGCGGTATCTCTGCCCTGATCGGTGCGAAGATCCTTGGACCGCGTATCGGAAAGTTTGAGAAAGATAAATCCGGCAACATTACAAAGGTAAACGCTTTCCCGGGACACAATCTCCCGCTTGGCTGCCTCGGCTGCTTCATCCTCTGGCTTGGCTGGTATGGATTTAACGGCGCGGCCTGTACAAGTGTAGAACAGCTTGGTTCTGTTTTCCTGACCACGACGGTCGCTCCGGCTACCGCGACGGTCGTATGTATGATTTTCACCTGGATTAAATACGGCAAACCGGATGTTTCCATGTGCCTGAACGCTTCCCTGGCAGGCCTGGTAGCAATCACTGCTCCCTGCGATGTGACGGACTGCTTTGGCGCTCTGGTCATCGGCGCGGTTGCCGGACTGCTCGTTGTATTCGGCGTATGGCTTCTTGACAATAAGCTTCGCATCGATGACCCGGTCGGCGCGGTTGCGGTGCATATGATGAATGGTATCTGGGGTACGATCGCGGTTGGCCTGTTCGCAACCACCTCTGCTCCGGGCAATGACACACTCACCGGCCTCTTTTACGGCGGCGGCTTCAGCCTTCTCGGAAAACAGCTGACCGGCTTCGTGGCAGTTGCAGCATGGACAGCAGTAATGATCACTATCACATTCTCTGTAATCAAAGCCATTTTCGGTCTCCGTGTTTCAGAAGAAGAAGAAATTCTTGGTCTGGACGCCACCGAGCATGGCCTGCCGAGCGCATATGCGGGCTTCAGTATCATGGATGTTTCCAATACTTCCATGAGCATCAATGCCAATACACAGCTTGGCAGCGACGATTATGTAACTGCTTCGCAGGCGCAGAAAGATGCGGCGGTCAAAGTGGTCAAGGCTCCGGCTTCCGATACCGGTATTTACAAGGTATCCATTATTGCCAGACTGTCCCGCTATGACGTTCTGAGAAAGGCCATGAATGACATCGGCGTAACCGGCATGACTGTGACCCAGGTCATGGGCTGCGGTATCCAGAAGGGCGCGGGCGAGAAATACCGTGGCGTAGAGCTTGACGCGACCCTGCTTCCGAAGGTAAAGGTCGAAATTATCGTCGGCAACCTGCCGGTAGATACGGTCATTGAAACCGCGAAGAAAGCACTTTACACCGGCCACATCGGCGATGGCAAGATCTTCGTTTATAACGTAGACAGAGTTGTGAAGGTTCGTACCGGTGAAGAAAACATGGCAGCGTTGAATGATGTAGAGTAAGTGCAGCTGCATCTATAACAGGCAATTGTAAAAGCAACATCTGTGCACAGCCCCCTTGCGCACAGCAAAGGCTCCGGTGTAAAAGCCGGAGCCTTTCTTTTATTCACACAGCCGTGTATAGAATTTAGGGGTTATACCATACGCCCGCAACACAAACGGGCAGGATTCAAACAGCTACGCATTCAGCTCCGTCGCCGCCCCATAAAATATCAGGGAAAGCATCCCCGGTCCGGTGTGCGCTCCGATCACCGGACAAAGCATCGTAATGCGTACATCCGCGTCCGGATTGATTTTCAATACCATTTCTTTAAGCTCCGCCGCCGCATCCTTACAATCCGCACAGCAGATGTAAGCCGCATTGCCAAATTTGGAATCATATCGATCCTTATAATAATCCGCCAGGGCGCGCATCGCCTGACGGCTGCCCCGCTTTTTCGCCACCGATACCAGTTTGCCCTGCGCATCAATGGTCAGCAGCGGCTTGATGTTCAGTGCGGAGCCAACAATCGCCGTCGCCGCCGAAATACGTCCGCCGCGGCGCAGATAAACCAGGTCTTCTACCATAAACCAGTGATTGAGATACGTGAGGTTTTCCCGCAGCCAGGCAGCGTTCTCTTCCAGCGTCATCCCCGCCTCCCGGTTTTTTGCCGCCGACTCGGCAAGCATCCCCATCCCGCCGGTCGCAGAGAGGCTGTCTATCACCTCAATATTCACATTCTCATACTGCTCTTTCATCGTCTCCGCCGCCAGCAGCGCAGACTCATAAGTCTTACTGAGGCCGCTCGAAAGCGCAATATACAGAATGGAAGTTCCTTCCTTCAAATACGGCCCAAAGGTTTCCTCATACTGATAGGGCGTGATCTGGCTGGTCTTTGTCGCTACATTCTGGCGCATGCTTTCATAAAAATAATGCATTCGCTCATCGCTCTCCGGACCTGTTGCGAGAAAGGTCTCGCTGCCGAGTACGTATTCCATCGGGACAAAACGGATTCCGTAATGCTCGGCTATTTTCGGATCAATATCCAGTGACATATCTACAAAAATCTCATAATTCATATTTTTTCCCTCTCGCTGGTATATACTCTGCCTGCCAGAATCACTGTCAGTTCATCCAGCGCAGACAACTCCTTCTGCTGCCCTCACTATACTATATCTCAAATATTCTGTCAACGGTACTGCGGGCTTTCCCATCAGTGCGCGGTCGCCAGTCTGCTGCTGTGCTGCCCATGCTTTTTTTCGTTTGAAACCTTACCGATCTCTGCCGCATGACTGTCGCCTTTCGCATTCATGATCAGCATCTGCAGACGGTTCTCAATGTTCGCGAAGCTGACATCCGGGTCATAGTCAAGCGGCAGAATCTGCGCATCCGGGTAGATTTCCTTCAGCTTCTTAGAGATACCGCGCCCGACCACATGATTCGGCAGGCAGCCAAAAGGCTGCAAGATGACAAAGGCTCGGCAGCCTTTTTTCGCGTGATGCAAGATCTCGCCCGGAATCAGTACACCCTCGCCTGCGTCAAAGGTGTGGTGGATGATCGGGTCACTGTCGTGTACCAGCTCCGGCAGCCGGGCCGGACGCTCGTAGAGCGGATGCTCACACGCGATGGAATCAGAAACATTATGCGCAAAATCAAACACTTCATTCACGGTGGCAGGCCAGGCCTTCTCCGTCAGCTTCCGATCCAGATGATATTCTTTGTTCTGGGCATCCTGATAAAAATACGTTTTCTGAATGACGTCCGTCATCTTTGCTTCAATGATCTCAAACCCGTTCTTTTCCAGATAATCTTCAATATCATGATTTGCGCCCGGGTGGAAATTCAACAGGTATTCCCCGACAATCAGTACGCGCGGCTTCGGATGGGAACGGTCATAGTCAATGTTTTTCATGAGCTCGATTCCCTTTTTGAAGCCATGCCGCGCTCCGTTCAGTCCATGCTTTTCCAGACCGAAGATCAGCTCATCCATCGCCGCCTCGAACGCACGGTTCGCACTGCCCGGCACCTTCTCATACGGACGAATCTTGCGGAGCAGCTCCTCCAGCTCATCAATCATCGGCAGGCAGAAGGCGATCTTTATGGACGCCAGCATGCTCAGCTTATATCCCGGATGAATATTGTGATAGTCTACGTCATCGTTCGTCAGGATCGGCACATGTGCATATCCGGCGTCATCCAGCGCCTTACGCAGAAGCGCACTGTAATGCGTCAAACGGCAGTCGCCGATGTATTTCGCCATCGCGATGGTGACGTCTTTGTCGTCATATTTGCCGCTCCGCAATGCGGCAAGCGCTTCCCCGATCACGATCTGCGCCGGGAAACAGATATCATTATGTACATACTGCTTGCCAAGATGAATCGCTTCCTCACGGCCAATGTCAAGCGGCTCTGCTTTCATATGATGCTGGCTTCCCATCGCGGCGGCCATCAGGCGCGCAAACGCATGGGAAGTATTGGGCACAAGCAGGATTTTTTCCTTCCGGTCTGCTTTGGTAAACTTGACCGGATACGGATCCGGCAGCTCGTGTACCTGCAGCGCCTCCTTTTTACGGCGGCGCATCTCTACCGTCTCCACAAAAGAACGGACACGGATGCGCAGCGGCCCTTGAATATCACTTTCATCCACCTTCAGAACCAGCGGCGTCTTGCCAGAGATTTCCTTCATCAGACGGATAATCTCATCCGACAGGTACGCGTCATGTCCGCAGCCAAAGCTGACAATCTGCACATATTCCAGATGCTCGCTCTGCGCTGCGAGGATCGCGGTGGAGAGCATCCGCGCGTGGTAATTGTTTACAATATCCAGACGGCTCCTGCTCAAATCCACCTTATCAATCCCCGGCACGGAATCCGCGGTCAGCACCGGGATGCCCAGACTCGTAAACATTTCCGGCAGATCATGGTTGACCAGCGCGTCGTTCTGATAAGGACGCGACGCCAAAACCACCGCATAACGTCCTTCTTTTTCCACCTGGTCGATGATCTCCTGTCCAGCCTTTTTCAGTTCGCGGGAAAAAGTCTCCTGCGCTTCGTCCCCGGCCGCGATAGCCTGCATTGTCTCTTCCGCCGGAATGCCGAAGGTCTCCTCCATGTATTTCGTCAGCTGATGATTCCGGTCCGTCGTCTTATGCCAGTGGAACAGCGGCGCGTCAAACGGAATTCCCCAGCGTTTTTCCGGGTTATCCGAATTGCGGATGACGATCGGATAGCCCTTCACTACCGCACACATGGACTCACTTGTCTTCTCCGTATTCTCCGAATTCACCGTCGTGATCGAAGGCATGAAAATGCGGTCTACAGAACCTTTTTTATTTTTTCCTTTCTCCACCAGGTTCCGGATATGTCCGTGTACCAGCTTTGCCGGAAAGCAAACAGTATCCGAAGTCACCGCGGAAAGGCCGTTCTCATAAATTTTTCGCGTGCTCTTATCCGAAATCCGTACCGCAAATCCCAGCGATTTCCAGAACGTCGTCCAGAACGGCATTGTCTCCCAGAAGGAAAGCACACGGGGAATGCCGATCGTAATGCCGCGCTCCTCAGAACCGTCCTTCGCGCAGCGAACCTTCATGGACGGTTCGTCCTGCCGCTGAACGGAGTGAAGGGGCGATTCCGCCTTGTATATTTTCGGATATGGATACTCACGGAACAAAAGCTCCTCACGCAGCCGGAACAGATTCGGTACGCGGTCTTTTTCCGCTTTCTTTTCCTTCAGCTGTTCACGCACGCCTGCATCCTTCGGGTCTCCCAGAATCTCGCCGCGTTCACAGCGGTTGTTTGTGATCCAGGAATTCCCGTTCGAGAAACGGACAATCGTGCGCTTGCAGTGGTTCGTGCAGAATGGACACGGCGAATTCGACTCCTGTGTATAAGAAAACTGCTCAATCGCGTCCAGGCCGATGAAAGTACGATGAAAACCTTCTGCCGCTGCGATTCCCGAAATCGGCTCTTCGCGCAGCAAATGATCCTGTACAGATCCGTCCATTCCCTGCTCCAGTTTGTTCACACGCTCCGTTACAGCCGCCTCACAGTGCTCCTTTGTCAATAACGCCGCACCGATCGCGCCCATCAGCCCCGGATACGGCGCCCGCGTCACCTCACGGCCGGTATATTGCTCCAGTGCGCAGAGCACCGCGTCATTCTGGAAGGTGCCGCCCTGCACGACAATCGTATCGCCAAGGGAATCCAGATTGGAGATGCGGATGACCTTGGTAAAAACATTTTCTATAATCGACCGGCAAAGCCCCGCCATAATGTCGCCGGACTGTTTGCCGTTCCGCTGCTCTGTAACAATGCTGCTGTTCATGAATACCGTACAGCGGCTGCCAAGGACCGCCGGATGCTGCGAGGCAAAAGCGGTCTTCGCAATCTCCTTCACCGGAATGTGCAGCGAAGAAGCAAAATTTTCCAGGAAAGAACCACAGCCAGAAGAGCAGGCCTCATTGACGACAATATTCGTCACGATTCCGTGATCCACCCAGATGGCTTTCATATCCTGGCCGCCAATGTCCAGAATAAAAGTGGCGTTATCCACATATTTTGCCGCCGCTCTGGCATGCGCGACGGTCTCTACCATATGACACTCCGTGCTCCAGGCCTTTGAAAACAGCATCTCCCCATAACCGGTCGACCCGGCCGCGATGATCGAAAGCTCCGCTCCGGCCGCGCGGTAGCGGTCACGGATCGCAAGAATCGCTCTTTTTGCGACCATCAGAGGCTCGCCCTCATTCGGCGAATAGAAGGAATCCAGAATATTTTCCTTCTCGTCCATCAGAACAAACTTTGTCGTCGTACTGCCGGAATCAATCCCCAGATACGCGCGAACCGTTTCTCCCGGCTGCGGCTGGTAAGGCACACACTCCTCCAGCACATGGCGTGCCAGAAAGCGTTCCTGTTCCTCTTCCGATGAAAAATACGGCTTCGACGGGTCATACGTCCCCACAGCCGCAGTCGGTGCAGCAGCTCCTGCGGCGCTTTCAAACGCGCAGGAATCCGCCCCGGCGGATGGCTTCGCCTGCCCGTCATGCTCCCGCTCCAAAACTTCATCCTTCATACAATGCGTTTTCGCAGACGGATCATCCTGCTGCCGACCGAAAGGAGAAGTTGTTTCCAGCCGTTCCCGCAGCTGCCCCGGCGTGTACTCTGACGTACGCGCGGCAAACATCGTCTCAAGCGACAGCGCCGCACCATAGGCAATCATAATCTCCGGCCGCTCCGGAATCAACGTCTCCTCCGGGGAGAGTCCCAGCCGCTCGGCAAACACGCCGATCAGACGCGGATTAAAGGTCAGCGGCCCGCCCTCAAAAACAACTGGTTTTTCAATATCCAGGCCCTGTGCCAGACCACCGATGGTCTGCTTCGCGATCGCGTGGAACGCCGACAGCGCCAGATCCTGCCGGGAAACGCCCTGGTTCAGCAGCGGCTGAATATCTGTCTTCGCGTACACGCCGCACCGCCCGGAAATATCATAGACACAGGTACCCTGCTCCGCGAGGGCATTAAACTCCTCCACCGGCGTCTTTAAAACCTTCGCAATCTCATCAATAAACGCACCTGTGCCGCCCGCGCAGCTGCCGTTCATGCGCATATCACCCACATTCAGCGCTCCAGTCGCAGCGTCCCGATGAAAAAAAATCATCTTCGCGTCCTGGCCGCCCAGCTCAATCGCCGTCCCTACCTCATTATAATAGGAACGAAGCGCAATGGAATTTGCCACAACCTCCTGTATGTAAGGAACACCCAGCCGCTTCGCGACCTCACCGCCGCCTGAACCGGTCAGGACCAGGCGCAGCACGGCGTCCGGAAAATTCTCCTTAAAAGCGTCGAGCGCAAGGCACACACTGTGTACCTGCGCTGCGTTATGTCGTCTGTAATCAGAATATAAAATCTGTTTTGTTCCCGGATCCGTCACAACAATCTTCGTCGTCGTAGACCCTACATCAACGCCAACCAGAAGCGGCTGGGAACCTGATGTTTTCTTTGGCATATCTTCACTGCTCCTTCATTCAAAAACCTGTCATTTTTTGTCCGCTCATTGTATTTTAACATGAGGCAAGGCTATGTCAAGTGAAAAAACGCTAAATTGGTACGATTCCGTTACGCATTCCGTTACGAACCGAGGCAGGCCTGGCCGCCGAAAACTTTACGTTTCCACCGTTATTACTGCATTTTACCATAACTTTACGTTGCTTTTTTTTCTATTCTGTTGTATCATGCACTCTAACGGGCAAATCCGTCCGAAACGACGAATGTCGTTCCCTATAAATTACTACATACCATTTTGTTGAAAAAGAGGAGATGATCTTTTGGCATCGGATGACGCCAGTGGGCTACTACTGATTATACTGCTTATTTTATTCTTTCTATCCGCTTTCTTTTCTTCCGCGGAAACTGCATTAACGACCGCAAATCGGATTCGTCTGCAGTCGCTTGCGGATGAGGGGGATAAGCGTGCTCTTACTGTTCTCAAAACGGTGGAAAACCGTTCCAAGCTTCTGAGTACCCTTTTGATCGGAAATAACCTTGTGAATAACTTTCTCTCCGCTCTGACCGCGTCCCTGGCAATCAAACTGGCCGGAGATGGTTCCGTCAGCATCGCGACCGCTGTCCTTACGGTTCTGATCCTGATCTTTGGAGAGATCACACCGAAGACCATCGCTTCCAATTATCCGGAAAAGCTGGCTCTGGTATATTGTCCGGTTATCAGCGTGCTGATGAAGGTGCTGACGCCGGTCATTTATATCATCAATTCCGTCTGCCGGCTGCTGCTTCTGCCTTTTCATATTGACCTGGAAGGCTCTATGGAGCCAGTGACCGAGCAGGAGCTGCGCACGTTCGTCGATGTCAGCCATCAGGAAGGCGTAATTGAGAAAGAAGAGCGTGAGATGATCTACAACGTAGTAGATTTCGGGGACTCGCTTGTAAAAGACGTCATGGTCCCGCGCTCAGAAGTGGTTATGATCAGTGATACAGACACCTACGACGAGATCAAGCAGACCTTCCGCAGTGAAAAATACTCGCGGCTCCCGGTTTATCATGAGGATCCGTCGCACGTCGTTGGCATCCTGAATATTAAGAAATTTTTCTGCTACGACGGCGGATGGGACTTTTCCCTTGAGGAAGCCATGTACAAGCCCCATTTTTCCTATGAATTCAAAAAGACCGCTGATCTGCTGGATTCCATGCGTGAGGACTCCGCCAGCCTGTCGGTTGTACTGGACGAATATGGGGAAACGGTCGGCATCGTCTCCCTCGAAGACCTGCTCGAGGAGATTGTCGGCGATATCCGGGATGAATATGATGAGGATGAGGCCAACCAGATTCGTCAAATCTCTGACCGCGAATATCAGATCGAAGGCTCCGTCAAGCTGGACGACATCAATGATGCGCTTGACCTGTCACTGGAATCGGAAGCCTGCGACTCCATCGGCGGCCTGGTCATCGAGCTGCTCGACGATCTGCCGGAAGAACAGGACACCGTTACGATGGAGGATGGCACCCAGCTTCTGGTGCTGAAAATGGAAGAGAATAAGATTGAGCTTGTAAAACTGCTGCTGCCGGAATCCGCGGCAGACAGGGCCGAAGAAGAAGAAACGGCCGCCAACGAAATTGGATGATGAGGCATTCGGAGAACTTTTCTATTGGATAGGGTGAGAAAACTCCCCTATCCGATTTTATTTTCTCCAGGTTCCTCTCGAGAACAGGATCAACATCGGATACACCTCCAGGCGTCCTGCCAGCATGTCAAAAATCATAACCAGCTTTGAAAGATAAGAAAACCCGCTGAAATTTCCGGTTGGTCCGACAACCTCCAATCCGGGGCCAATGTTGTTTAGGGTCGCCGCTACCGCAGTAAAATTCGTTGTGAAATCATAATTATCAATCGAAACAATCAAAAGAGACAGAGCAAACACAGCCGCGTACGCGACCAGAAATACATTCACGGACCGCACCGTAGACTGCTCAATTACATGCCCGTCAATCTTCTGTTTCCGTACATGATGCGGATGCAGGATCACATCAAGTTCATTCCGGATCGAGCGAACCAGAATCATGATACGCTGCACCTTAATGCCGCCGCCGGTACTGCCCGCACACGCACCGATGCACATCAAAAGCACCAGAATGGTCTTGGAAAATGCCGGCCACTGATTAAAATCCGTGGTTGCGAAACCGGTCGTTGTAATAATGGTCGCCACCTGAAACGCCGCCTGCTGAATCGTCTCCAGCACACCGTCAAACATCCCATAAATGTTGACAGAAATCAGGACAATGGAAGCCAGAATAATCAGCAGGTAAATCCGCACCTCTGTCATCCCGAACGCAGCCTTCCATTTCTTTTTCCAGAGCAGATAGTAAAAGCTGAAATTCACGCCAAACAAAATCATAAACAGCGTCGTCACAACCTGCAGATATGTATTATAGCTCGCCATACTGTCGTTAAAGATGCCAAAGCCGCCGGTACCCGCGGTGCCAAACACCGTAATCAGGGAGTCAAACAGCGGCATTCCGCCAATCAGCAGAAGAACCAGCATAAGCAGGCTCAGAGCCACGTACATCCGATATAAAAGTCCCGCGGTGCCCTTTACCTTCGGCACCAGCTTACCAACGGACGGACCGGTGCTCTCCGCTTTCATCATATACATATTGTCGCCGCCCGCCAGCGGAAGAATCGACATGATAAACACCAGAACACCCATGCCTCCGATCCAATGTGTAAAGCTGCGCCAGAACAACAGGCAGTGCGGCATGGACTCCACGTCCGTGAGGATCGTAGAACCAGTCGTTGTAAATCCGGAGACCGTTTCAAACAATGCGTCAATATAATTCGGAATCGCTCCCGCAATCACAAAGGGCAGCGCCCCGAACGCACTGAGAGCAATCCAGCACAGAGCAACCGCCAGAAACCCCTCCCGCGCATGCATTGTCTTTTTTCTGGGGCCTTTCAGCGTCAGAAGAAGCCCGGCCGCCACGCAAAAGCCCATCCCGGAAAGCAGGGCGAAACCTTCCCGCTCCCAATAAATCAGGGCAACAACCAAAGCCGGGAGCATCAGCCCGGCTTCCAATATCAAAACCCATCCCAGTATGTATCGGATTAATTTATAATTCATCTCTCTACTGACCTCTTCGTCTGGATTCCCCAGTTACAGGTCACACCATGACCAAATATACGTTATCTTAAGCACTACAGGTGTGACCTATAACGCTTTCTCATGCCAGGATATCCTCGATATCATCCAGTCCCTTCTCC
This sequence comes from Lachnospiraceae bacterium, assembly GCA_021205305.1. Taxonomy (GTDB): domain Bacteria; phylum Bacillota; class Clostridia; order Lachnospirales; family Lachnospiraceae; genus Choladousia. The sequence goes on along the minus strand of JAJPXU010000103.1, from coordinate 4,381 downwards.
TGTGTAACGATGATAACACTGTCATCAACCTGCATCCGGTCAGCCCCTCGCGGAATGATCACCTTCCCCTGCCGGTAAATGCAGGCCACCAGGATTCCCTTTCGGATCGGAAGCTCCTGTAACGTGGATTCCGTCACGCGTGATTTTGAACGGATGATAAACTCCAGCGCCTCCGCTTTCCCGTCAATGATTTTATGTAATGTCTCCACGTTGCTCCCGAAGGTGTTTTTCATGGAACGCGCGTAACGGATAATCATTTCCGCTGTGATATCCTTCGGATGGACAATCGTATCCAGATCCAGTTCCCGAATCACCTCATCAAAAGCAATCCGGTTGATCTTCGTAATAATTTTTCTCTCTCCTTCAATCTTCTTTGCGTACAGAGAGATCAGAATGTTCTCTTCATCAATATTGGTCAGGGCAGCAAAACTCTCATACTGCTCCAGCCCCTCTTCGAGAAGCAGCTCCTTATCCGTGCCGTCTCCATGAACGATCGTCGCTTTCGGGAGCATTTCGCTGAGTGCTTCACACCTCTCATAGCTTTTCTCTATAATCTTGACACGGATGCCCACCGCCTGCAGCAGCACAGTCAGATAATAAGCCAGGGGACTGCCGCCGACAATCATGATGTTCTTCACCTGATTGGAAAGGATTCCGATCTGACGGAAAAACTGATTCGCGTCCGAGCTTCCCCCGACAATCGCGATCTGATCCTTCTCCTGCAGCACCGTATTGCCATCCGGTATAATCAGGTCCTTCCCCCGCTCAATGGCGCAGATCAGGATATTGCCATGAATCTTGCGTGACAAATCCGCGATCCGCACTCCGTTCAGCATGGAGCCTTCCCGTACCCGGAATTTCAGAATATCCACGCGGCTTTTCGCAAACGAATCCACATCAATCGCAGATGGAAATTTCAGGTTCCGCGCAATTTCCAGCGCGGCAGCCATATCCGGATTGATAATCATGGAAATATGAAATTTATCCCGGATAAAACCGATCTCTGAATGGTATTCCGGATTGCGCACCCGCGCGATGGAATGGCACTTCCCGCCGTCTTTTGCCATCAGACAGCAGAGCAGGTTAATCTCATCCGATCCGGTGACAGCGATCAGCAGGTCTGCGGTCTCCACTCCTGCCTCCAGCTGGGTCGAGTGGCTCGCGCCGTTGCCAGTGATACCCATCAGGTCATACTGACCGGAAACATCCTCTACCAGGTCTTCTTTTTTATCTATGACTGTGACGTCGTTTTCCTCGTCACAGAGCTCTGCAGCCAGGGTTGTACCCACCTTACCCAAGCCGACAATAATGATCTTCATACGTTATCTCCCGTTATTACACAATCTATTCCCATCCAACATTTCGTTAGCGCCGAGCAAACGCGAAGCGTTTTCAGAATGCGGCTCGATTTGCCGCTGAAAGGAACAAGGGGCATTTCCTCATGCCACTGCAATGCAAAAGCTTAAAGGAACTCCTTTCCAAGCTTCGCAAACTCCGGCAGCGCATTCACGATCGTCTCGTAGGACACACAGTATGCCAGCCGCACATAACCCGGACACGCAAATGAGCTGCCCGGTACGATCAGGATATGATACTTTTTAGCTGCGTTCACAAACGCCGCCTCAGCAGCCGCGAGATCCGTCCCTTCCGCCGCATCCTTTGCCATCGGTACCTTCAGCCACAGGTAAAACGCTCCCTGCGGGCGGACACAGGTAAAGCCAAGCTCTGTCAGTCCCTCATAGAGTGTCTTGCGATTCCTGTCGTAAAACGCAAGGTCCGCCTGACAGTCCACACATCTGCCCACCGCCAGCTGAATCAGAGACGGAGCGTTCACACAGCCGCTGATGCGGTTTGCAATCGTTGCGGCGTCAATTGTCATGGCACTCTCTTCCAGTTCATCCGGAATCAGAACATAACCGATACGCTCTCCCGGCAGAGAAAGGGATTTGCTATAAGAATAAACTACCATCGTATTGGCATAATACTTTGTCACAAACGGAACCGTCGCCCCGTCAAACACCAGCTCCCGGTAGGGCTCATCCGAAATCAGATAAATCGCATGCCCATATTCCTTCTGCTTCTCCTCCAGAATCGCCGCCAGCGCCTGAATCGTCTCTTCCGAATAAACCACGCCGGTCGGATTATTCGGATTGTTGATAAGCACTGCCTTCGTCTTCTCATTGATCTTTGCCCGGAACGCCTCCCGGTTAATCTGGAAAGTCTCCGTGTCCGGTTCCACTGTCACCAACACACCATCATAATTCGTCACATACGCGCGGTACTCCAGAAAATACGGTGCAAAGGTAATCACCTCATCTCCGGGATTCAGAATCGTCTTCAGCGCAACATTCAGCCCGCTCCCGGCGCCCACTGTCATAATCAGATTCCGCCCCGCAAATTTCGTGCCAAACCGCTCGTTCAGATTTGCGGCAATTGCTTCGCGCACTTCCGGATAGCCGGCATTGCTCATATAGCCGTGCACATAAAGCGAATCCTCCTCATCCAGAATGTCCTTTATCGCCTGGTTCACCCGCTGCGGTGCAGGAACATTCGGATTGCCAAGGCTGAAATCATAGACCTTATCTGCACCGTAGAGCTCCGCCATCTTTTTTCCTTCCTCGAACATCATGCGGATTGCCGAATTGTTCTCAAGGAACGGACGCATTTTTTCTGAAATCATTTGTAATAATCCCCCTTTCAACTTCGGCTATACTTTACTACAACCATACCTCCTTTTCAAGCTTATTTTCCCGAAATTCCATATCTTTCCGCTGTTTTTCCTCACGCTTATGCGTTCTCTTTCCCATATCTGCAAAACGTAGCTTTTCATCACCTTCGTAATAACGTGACACGGTAAAGCAAAACGATTTCAGCCCATGTGCCCAAAAAAGAAAATCAGGCTCCCGACAACCTTCCCGGCTGCCAGCGCAATCACCAGCCAGCTCACATTCCGCGTGATTCCCAGTCTTCTGCTGTAAACCGGAAATATTTCGACGATTTCTGCCAGTGCCATAATCCAGCCGCCGATAAAGATTCCGATAAAAAGCCCCGCAAGCACCAGCATCCAGGCTCCGACCGCCAGGCTAAAATCAAATACCGTGACCACATCTCCGATCATGGCTCCCAGAAAAATTGCGTCTTCATACCACAGAATCTGCCGCGCGGTGTGAGAAATACCAATAAAGCGTGTCAGGATTCCCAGCCCAATCATCACCGACGCCACACCGCCCGCTACCAGAAAACCAGACGCAAATCCAGTAATTATCACCAGTATCTGTCCCATTTTTCAGCTGCCTCCCAAGCCATGCCCTCTCTCATCCGAACTTTTCACGTTCGTTCAAACGAATATTTGTCTGATTGCCATTGCTGCCACTTTTGTCCGCAATTCCATCCTCATTACCTCTATTCCTTTTGTTTTACGATTTTTTCCTCTCCTGCGCCTCAATCACCGTCGTATCGACGTCATTCTCATAGACTCGCATCTGCACCTGCAGCGGCGTCGGATCGGCCTGATGCTTTTTTCGCGCAAAATGATGGAAAAACAGCAGAATTCCCAGTCCTACTCCAATCGAATAAGAAATTTCCAGCAGCATCGCCCCGCCCGAAGCTTCCCCGGTCAGCAGTTCATACAATCGCGCAAACAGATCCGTCATCCCTACGTCCATATGAAACGCCATAATCGAAAAGGCCGCGCCAAAAAAAGACAGAAAACAGATCAGAACGGTTTTAAACCCGGTCCATATCTGTTTCCGACTCTCCATTCCCTCAGAAGACTTTTCCACTGTAAGAATAAAATCCGTCTCGCCAAGGTTATTTATCTCAAGCTTCGGACATTCCTGCCAGATCACAGGCAGCACATCCATAAGAGAATACACATAGCGCCCCGGCCCTTGTACCCGCTCTGTCGGCAGCCGCAGGGTCTTCACCTTGTTTTCCGTCGGCTTATCCGCGCAGCAAATCTGCGCAATCTCACCGAGCCGCACAGAAGCGGATGGTCCCGAAATTCTCACATTCTTATCGATTTTCAGGTAAAGCGTATCTGACGCACTCAAAGTAATCCATTGCTCCCTTCCAGATCCTCTCAATTCAAACGGTTCAATGCCTTCACAGTTGTCTCAATCCGGAATCACTGCGCGAGGAAAAATCCTGCCTGAAACCACCGTATTTTCCCTCCGTACCAGTTCCGCGTTACTTGGCTGGCTTGCCCGCACTCCCATATAATACCACACGCAAAGAGCACAAAAAATCAGGAAAGCCAGCGCCAGCAGCAGCAAATACCATTTCGTCATCTTTTTCATAAGAGTGTTTTTATTCCTTTCCTATTTACTCTGTAGTATAACCCGTAATCTGAAAATGATGCGTACTTATCCAGAGCCGGTAC